>CAZZWP010000035.1:22868-27260 GCA_964657965.1 uncultured Rudaea sp.
AACTCGGCGATACGCTGACGCTGCGCATCGGCGACCGCGATATCGTCGCGCACGTCACCAGTGTGCGCGGTGTGCGCTGGGATTCGTTCCGCGTGAATTTTTTCCTGCTGCTCGATCCGTCCAGTGCACAAGGCATCGCGTACAGCGACATCGCTAGTTTCCACCTCCCATCGTCGTCGGCGGACATGCTGGCACCGTTGACGCGCGACTATCCGAATCTATCGCTGATCGATCTCAACGCATTGCTCGATCGCATCCGCGACATCATCGCGCGCGTCGGCACGGCGGTGACGGCGGTGCTGGCGTTCAGTCTGGCGGCAGGCATTCTCGTATTGTTCGCGGCATTGGCGGCCACGGCCGATGAGCGTCGTTTCGAAGCGGCGTTGTTGCGCACACTGGGCGCGAATCGTCGCCAGCTTGTGCAGGCGGTGCTTGCCGAGTTCGCTGTCGTCGGATTGTTGGCCGGTCTTATCGCGGCACTCGGCGCCGGCGGAGCGGGATTTTGGTTAGCGCGAGGTGTCGTCCGTATTTCATCGTACGTTCCACCGCTGGCCGCATTGACCGTTTCGGTCGTGGCGGGTGCGGTACTCGTGGCGCTGGCCGGTTTGGCAGGGACGCGGCGCATCACGCGAACGTCGCCATTGCTGGTATTGCGTCGCGCGTAATCGGCGCTCGGTATACTTTCGGCAGTAGATCGAGACCCTGTGACGATGCTTGACGAACGGCTCATCGAATTCAATCCGCAGCCGCGTATCGAGCGTGTCGCGCTCAACGACTCGCAATCGTGTTTCGTGATCGACGATGCGCTGGTCGATCCGGAACGTCTCGTCCGGTTCGCGGTCGATCAGCAAATCGATTTTCGGATGGTCGACTACAACGCTTATCCGGGATTGCTGTTGCCGACACCGGGTGAAATCACAAACAGACTCAACGACTTTTTTCTCGCCCACATACGACGTCTGTTCGATGCGCGCAGAACTATACAAATGCACAGCCGGCTCGCGATGGTGACGTTGCCTCCGGAATCGCTGCGGCCGTATCAGCGCATCTGCCACAGCGATGATTTCCAGATTGATCCGCAGCATTCATTGCAGGCATCGGTGCTCTATTTGTTCGAAGACACATCGTTGGGCGGCACGAGTTTCTACGAGCCGGCGGTGCCGCCGCGCGAATTGGCGCAACTATTCGCCGATGCCGCCACGTTGACCAATGCGCAGTTCTCGCAACGTTACGATCTGCAGGCGGGTTATTTGTGCGCGTCGAATCGTTTTTTCCGGCGCATCGGCGGCATCGAGGCGAAATGGAACCGCCTGATTTTCTACGATGGCGGCATGCTTCATTCCGGTGACATCACCGCGCCGGAAAAACTGAGCGCTGATCCCATGGTCGGACGACTCACATTGAATGGCTTCTTCACGTCGCGCCGTCACGCGGCGTAAGTGACGAATTGCATAGGACGTCGCAGTTCGATCGGTGTAGAAACGTCGCATCGATCGAGGAACCACCATGACGTTTTCACGCCGGCAATTTCTGCACACGGCGGCGGCGCTCGGCGCTGTCGCCACTTTCGCGACGCGCGGCGTGGCCGCGTCGAAAATGGCGTGGACGGAACGGCGCGATCTGTTTCCAGAAGGCGTGGCGTCCGGCGACCCGTCGTTTGACAGCGTCATCTTGTGGACGCGCTGTCCTTCCACCGCTCAGAAAAAAGTGGCGCTCGTTTGCGAAGTGGCGGACGACGCGACGTTCGAGCGCGTTGTCGCGACGGCACGTGTCAGTGTGTCGGCCGAATCGGATTGGACGTGCCGCGTTGTCGTCGGACGCCTGAAGCCCCGAACGGAGTACTGGTACCGATTCACCGACGCGACCGGTGCCGGCAGCCGTATCGGCCGAACGGTCACGGCGCCCTTGCCAAGCGATTCGCAACCGGTGCGTTTCGCGTTCGTTTCCTGTCAGAACGCGAACGATGGTGCGCAGAACGCCTATCGACGCATGATCTTCGAGGACGAACGCGCATCCCGGGACGATCAGCTCGGCTTCGTTTTGCATTTGGGCGATTTCATTTACGAACTGGTGTGGTATCCGGAAGATCGTCCGCAAGGCATGTACGACCGGCGCATGCGCGATGTCGTGCGCTACGCGACTGGCGAGAAGCACGACGATTTTTACGTGCCGACCACCGTCGACGATTACCGCGCGGTGTATCGCGGTTACTTGCGCGATCCGGATTTGCAGGACGCACGCGCGCGCTTTCCGTTTGTGCCGATGTGGGACAACCACGAATTCAGTTGGCAGGGTTGGCAAAGTTTTCAGGAGTTCAACGAGGTTTTGAAACCGGCGCAGACGCGCAAGGTCGCCGCGATGCAGGCATGGTTCGAGTATCTGCCCGCACGTGTGAAAAAACCGGCGGCGGGTGTGCAGACGTTTGATGGGCCGAATGTCGTCGATGCGCGGATTTCGCGCTTCGATGATAACGGTCTGGGCATCGAACCGAACAATCTCGCCGCGCTCAAAAGTCTGACCGGCTATCGCGTACTTCGGTGGGGCCGCAACGTCGATCTCGTGATTACCGATCAGCGCAGTTATCGATCGCGCGAGCCGACGGGCCGAAAAGAGGCGAATGTATTTTCGAGTAAGAATTTTCCGGATTTCATGCCTGAAGAAGCGCAGCAGATTCTTGACGGAGGACGCGCTTACGCCGACGGTCACCCGCCCGACGTCATTCGTTACGGCGACCAGGAAGTCGACAACTTTGCCAAGCAGGATCCCGCGCAAACGATTCTTGGTGCGGAGCAGAAAACGTGGTTCCTGAACCAACTGAAGTCGTCGCATGCAACGTGGAAGATCTGGGGCAACACGACGGCCACACTCGACATGCGCGCAGACCCGCAGAATCTTCCCCATGATTGGCCGTATAAATGGCCGGGCGCCGGCTACGCGGGATTCGGTGGCGGCGATCACGGCAGCGCTTACGTCGAGCGCGGCGAAATCTACGACTTCATCGCGCGCGAAAAAATCACGGGCTTCGCCACGGTAGCGGGCGACCGACATAGTTTCTGGGCAGGCTACGCGTCCAAAGGATTGCCGCCTCGGAAGTTCGAACCAGTCGGCGTGGCGTTCGTCACCGGGTCGATATCGGCGCCCGGCATGGTCGAAGCGCTCGAGCACAAATTCCCGAAAGACCATCCGTCGCGGCCGTTATTTCTCGCCGATCGCGTGGGACGGGAAAAGCCGGACGCCAGCGTGAATATCCTGCTGCGCCATGGTGTGCGAAGTTGTCTCGAGTATGCACGCAGCGGCGACTTGGCGGCAGCCAAAGCGTTGACCAATCCGGACAATGCGCCGCATGTTTCCTTCGTTGACATGGGCGGTCATGGTTATTCGGTGGTTCACGCCAGCATCGACGCGCTGGCGGTGGAGTTTGTCTGCATACCAAGACCGATCGAACGCAGCGGCAAAGAAGATGGCGGCCCACTGCGATACCGCGTCGTGAGTCGCACCAAGTTATGGAACGCCGGCGACGCACCGTCCATGCAGGTCGAAGTCATTGAAGGCGACGCGGCGCTTTCGGTGTAACGTTTCCTCACTATTTATTGTTGCGTCGCAATAGTTGCGGTGCCTAGCGGCGCATCGTCCAACAAAAACGCGTAATTTGCCGCAAAACAGAGCCATTTCTCACGCCATGAAGCATTTATGTTGCAGTGCTTTTGCAATCCGGTATGCAAACGTTTACATTCCGCCGCGCCGCAACTTTGCAAAAAATTTACATGCAATGCGCGGTCAGGGGGCGGAGATTGCATGGCCGTGACAATTAAAGACGTTGCGCGGGAAGCGAAAGTATCCGTGGCTTCAGTGTCGAGGGCACTCAATGGGAGTGCCAACGTCACTGAGATCACGCGTCGTCGCATCATCGGCGTTGCTGAAAAGTTGCGTTATGTGCCGCACAGCGCGGCGCGTAGCCTCATCACGCGTCGCACCCAGACAGTGGGCGCGCTGCTTCCCGATTTGTTCGGCGAATTTTTCTCGGAACTGATTCGTGGCATCGATCTGGCCGCGCGTGCGCGTGGCTTGCATTTGCTGGTATCGAGCTCCCATGGCAACCCATCCGAAGCGGCGACGGCACTGCGCGCGATGCAGGGCCGCGTCGATGGCGTGTTGGTGATGTCGCCTCACATCGATGCCGAATTCCTCACCGAACATCTCGCCGATTCCCTGCCGGCGGTGTTGATGAATACCGCCGCGCACACGAACAAATATCCGACGCTCAATATCGACAACTACGGCGGTGCGCGGTCGATGACGCAGCATCTTCTCGCCTGCGGTTTCGATTCGATCGCGTTCATCACCGGCCCTGCCGGAAACTTCGATGCGAGTGAGCGTCTGCGCGGATTCAAC
>CAZZWP010000036.1:0-27174 GCA_964657965.1 uncultured Rudaea sp.
AAAACCGTAAACCGGATTTCGAATCCGGCGCATTCGACCACTCTGCCACCTCTCCGCAGAGGCCTTGTCGAAGGGCGCGAATGATACGGCGCGGGGCGGCAAGACACAACCGCACGGCGCCGCAATGGCATAATTGCGTGCCTCACAGCGCGAAGTTTAATCAATGAGCGTTATATCGGTCCCGATTTCGTACGGCGAATTGATCGACAAAATCACGATCCTTGAAATCAAGGCCGTGCAGATTTCCGATTCGTCCAAACTCGTCAACGTGCGCACGGAACTCGACTTGCTCAATAAAACGTGGGCGTCGCACGATGCGTCGCGCATCGATATTGCCGATGCACGGCGCCGGCTGAAATCGGTGAACGAAGATTTGTGGGATATCGAAGATCGTATCCGCGTGAAAGAAAAAGCGCAGGCGTTCGATGACGAATTCATCGAACTGGCGCGATCGGTCTATTTCCGCAACGATGAACGGGCGAAGATCAAGCGTGAGATCAATCTCGCGCTCGGCTCGCAGCTGGTGGAAGAAAAATCTTATAAGGATTACGGCGCGGGCAAATCCTGACGGGTTTGCGATGACGCGACGAACGCGTCGAAGCGTTCGATCACGTCGTCGGTTTCGATCAACGCCATCACGCCCTCGCGTTCGATCTTCGTGCCCCATGGCAGTTCGCCGCCCGGCTTGCCGTAAAACATCCTTGCCGCAGCATCATATTTATCGACGCACCAACGTCGTTCCGAGTAAGGTCCGGAGCGATTGGGATTACTCGCCGCGTGCAATCCGAGCACGCGCGTGCCCACCGCATTGGCCATGTGCATCGGCCCGGAATCCGGCGATAGCACCAGCGTCGCGCGTCGCGCGAGCGCGAGGAATTGTTTCAGCGTATCTTTGCCGATTAAGTCGATCGGTTTACTTTTTGCTTTTTCCACAATTACATCGCCAAACTGTCGCTCGAACTCGCTGGGACCGCCGCAGAGAGCGACGCGCCATCCACCGCGCGATGCATGATCGATAACTGCCGCATACCGTTCAGGCAACCAGTTTCGAAGACGATGACTGGAACAGGGACTGACCAAAAGTGTCGGAACGTCGCCGGCGAGGCGCGTC
The DNA here is from genome assembly GCA_964657965.1 of uncultured Rudaea sp. GTDB lineage: Bacteria > Pseudomonadota > Gammaproteobacteria > Xanthomonadales > Rhodanobacteraceae > Rudaea. The sequence continues at coordinate 1,112 of CAZZWP010000036.1, forward strand.
GATGCGAATTCGATGGCCTCATCGGGAATCGGAATATCCCACTGCACCGATGTCTGTTGCAGGCCGAGCGGTTCGAGAAAACTCGCCATCGCGTCCAGCACGTGTTGACCCGTTCGCGCGGCGATACGGCGATTCACGAACAGGCCGTGCAGATCGCGCGATCGCGCATGGTCGTAGCCGATTCGAATCGGTGCGCGAACCGCACGACTGAGCAAATTCGCACGCAACGCGACTTGCAAATGCAAGAGCGCATCGAATCGGTGTCCAGCGAGCGCCCGCTGGACGTCGCGCAAACCACGCCAGCCCGCCGACTTATCGAACGTGACGAACTCCACACCCGCGATGTCGCCGACGATTTTGCGTTCCAGTTTGCCGACGATCCAAGTCAGACGCGTGTGCGGCCAGGCGGTCTGCAATGTGCGAATGATCGGCACGACGTGGGTTACATCGCCGATCGCCGACGTTCTCAGCAGGCAAATCGATTGCGGTGGATTAACGGCAGAAAAAGGCGCTGGCGGCATCGGCTTGGTAAACTGCGAAAGTGGCGATATATCACATAATGCAATGATCGAAGACAAACGCCAGCCAACCGCGCGCGGCGCGATTCTGTTCGATGCGGCCATCCTCGCTTCGGCCGGCACCGACGCCTTCGATGCCGCGTGGTTCGACGCCAATCACTGGCGCGATCGACAGCGCGCGCGCGACGTTCGCGCCGGACGCGGGAGCGTGAGCTTCGTCGATGCACCCTTCGGCCCATCCGTAATCCGCCATTATCGCCGCGGTGGCATGATCGCGCGCGCGGTGAGCGATGTGTATTTGTGGACGGGTGAGGAGCGCACGCGCGGTTTTGCCGAGTTCCGATTATTGAACGCTCTGCGCGACGCGAACCTTCCTGTTCCGGCAGCCATCGCCGCGCGTTACGAACGTAGCGGACTTGTCTACCGCGCCGATCTCATCACGCGCCGCATCGACAACGCGACCACGTTCGCCGAGCATCTGACCACCGGCGACGTCGATGACTCGATCGCGCAACGCATCGGCGAAACGTTGGCGCGCTTTCACGCCGCCGGCGCGTGTCACGCCGATTTGAATGCGCACAATATTCTCGTCACCCCCGATGAAATCTGGCTGGTGGATTTCGATCGCGGAATTTTGCGTGCGCCGGAATCGACGTGGCGTCGGGCGAATCTCGCCCGCTTGCATCGCTCGTGCTTGAAGATATTGCGCATGAGCGCCGCCCCGACGTCCTCAAACGTCGATAGTCACTTCGGTGCGACGACGTGGCCTGCGTTGCTGCAGGCGTACGAACAGCATTTCGATCGCTTGATCCAGTCACCGTTGCGAAGCGTGCGGACATGAGTCTCGCATTGCGATTTCTGGGGGTCGGTTCGGCACAGGCCGTGGAACTTGGTTCTTCCGGAGCGGTGCTTGAACGCGACGGCCGGCCGTTGCTGCTCATCGACTGCGGACCTGAAACGCTGACTCGCTATGAATCCATCTACACAACGATGCCGCGCGCGATCTATATCACTCACACGCATATGGATCATGTCGGCGGACTCGAGCGGTTGTTCTATCGTGCCTATTTCGACCCCGCGCTGAAAGGTCGTATAAAAATATACACGCACGCGGCATTGGTGACGCATCTTCAGAATCGCGTCGCCGATTATCCCGAGGTGATAGCGGAAGGCGGCGCCAATTTTTGGGACGCCTTCGTGCTGGTGCCATGCACACGTGGTTTTTGGCACGAGGATGTTTGGTTCGACGTGTTTCCGACGCGTCATCATGCGCCGATGACGTCGTTCGGCCTCGCACTGCGCGATTCGTTTGCCTGGACGGGCGACACACGGCCGGTTCCGGAAATGCTGGCGTATTACGCGCCCTCGCCCGCCGTCATCGCGCACGACTGCGCATTGCATGGCAATCCGTCGCACACTGGCGCCGACGATATCGAACGCGAGTACAACGACGACATTCGCCGACGGTTGATGCTTTATCACTATGGAAGCGACGCGGACGGCGACGCGTTGCGCGTGCGCGGACATCGCGTGGCGAAGTCCGGCGATGTCGTGACGCTACCCGAGCCGACGATCACGTCGCGGGCTTCCGTCGAGTTATCCGCATGAGTCGTCTCTCGATTCCCCTCGCGTTAGTCGAGTCGCCACCGGTTGATAGCTTCTCGCGACCGCTGCACGATCTGCGCATTTCCGTTATCGATCGTTGCAACTTCCGCTGCACCTACTGCATGCCGGAAGACAAGTACAAAGATGATCACGCATTCCTGACGAAGAACGAGCGGCTGCGTTTCGAGGAAATCACGCGCATCGCGCGCATATTCGCGAGCCTTGGCGTTCGCAAACTACGCTTGACGGGCGGCGAGCCACTGCTGCGGCGCGATTTGTCCGTGTTGATCGAGATGCTTGCGCAGATCGAGTTGATCGAGGATATCGCCCTGACCACGAACGGCGTGTTGTTGCCGCGTCACGCGCAGTCGCTGCGCGACGCGGGGTTGCAACGCATGACGGTCTCGCTCGATTCGCTGAATCCTCAAATATTTCGCCAGCTCTCCGGCGGCAAAGGTGAGGTGAACGACGTACTCGCCGGCATCGCTGCAGCGGAGCGCGCAGGCTTCACCGGCATCAAGATCAATTGCGTCGTGATGCGCGGCGTGAACGACGATCAGGCGCTCAATCTCATAGAGAACTTTCGCGGCACCGGCCACATTCCGCGATTCATTGAATACATGGATGTCGGTACGATCAACGGGTGGAAAAAAGATCTCGTCGTGCCGAGCGCGGAATTGAAAACACGCATCGCCGAACGCTGGCCGCTCGAACCGCTGACTCCGAACTATCGCGGCGAAGTGGCGCAACGTTATAAATTGTCCGACGGCAGCGGCGAGATCGGTTTCATCAGCTCGGTGTCGCAACCGTTCTGCGGCGACTGCACGCGGGGAAGACTATCCGCCGACGGTAAATTGTATACCTGCCTGTTCGCGATGTCGGGGCACGACATCCGCACGGCAATGCGCGACGGCGCGAGCGACGCCGAACTCGCCACGCTGATCGCCACGTTCTGGCGCGCGAGAAAAGATCGCTACAGCGAAGTGCGCGCGGAAGTGCCCGCGAACGGCCGTCACGAAAAAGTCGAAATGTTTACGATCGGTGGATGATGAAGCGAGCGCCTTCCAAAACCGTGGCGTCGAAGCCTATTCGCCTGCGCGTCAAGACCAAGCTGACGCATGTCGATGCGCACGGTCGTCCGAGGATGGTCGACGTCGGGTCGAAAGTCGCCACCGCGCGTTCCGCAACGGCGATTGCCACCGTTCGCTTCCCCGCACACGTAGCGCGCGAGCTTCGCGAAAACGACATGCGCGCAAAAAAGGGGCCTGTCATCGATACCGCGATCATCGCCGGAACGATGGCCGTCAAACGCACGCACGAACTGATTCCGTTTTGTCATCCGCTGGCGATCGAGCGTTGCGATTTCGCCATCGCCTTCGAGAAGGCGGCCGAACTCGTCATCCGATGCAGCGTTTCCATCACGCACAAAACGGGCGTCGAGATGGAAGCGCTGATCGGTGCGACCGTCGCGGCACTCACGGTGTACGACATGTGCAAAGCCATGTCGCACGAGATCGCGATTGTCGACATCAAACTATTGGAAAAAACGGGTGGCAAGCGCTCCGTAAAAAGCGGAACACTCATACCATGAATTTCCGCATTTTATACTTTGCCTCATTGCGCGACGCAGTGGGCCGCGACGCGGAAGACATTGCGAGCGAGGCACGCGACGCGCGAAATCTTTATCGAGAATGCAGCGAACGGCACGGATTTACTTTGAGCGCCGATCGCTTGCGGGTTGCGCTGAACGGCGAATTCGCGCGCTGGGATCAGCCGCTATCCGATGGCGACGAAGTCGCTTTTCTGCCTCCGGTAAGCGGCGGCTGATGTTCGCTTTGTCCAAGGTTGCTATCGATGCCGCCGAGTTGAGTCGGACGCTCGCGCACGACGATGTCGGCGCCTGCGTCACGTTCGAAGGTTGGGTGCGCAATACCAACGCGGGCCGCGCGGTGCATCGGCTCGACTATCAAGCCTACGGCGCGCTGGCGACGAAAGAAGGCGAGCGGATCATCGATGAATCGAAAACGCGATTTGCGATTCTCGGCGCACGTTGCGTGCATCGCGTCGGATCGTTGGCCATCGGCGATTTGGCGGTATGGGTGGGCGTGAGCGCCGCGCATCGCGACGCGGCCTTCGCGGCGTGCCGCTTCATTATCGACGAAGTAAAATTGCGCGTACCGATATGGAAAAACGAACACTATGCAAGCGGCGAATCCGGATGGCTGCATCCGGACAACTCCCCTGTCGAATAAAAACTTTTCGGCAAGGAGATACGTCGCACAACCAATCGCTGCGCGTCGCAGCCGATTAACGAACGACGAATTTCGAGCTCGGCTTGTTCGCTACCGCCCCGTCATGTATTCTGCGCGGCCACTTAGCAGGCGCGGAGAGGTGTCCGAGTGGTTGAAGGAGCACGCCTGGAAAGTGTGTAAGCGGCTTATACCCGCTTCGCGGGTTCGAATCCCGCTCTCTCCGCCAGTTATAACAAAAAAAGCGCATTCATCCAGAATAGAGGGAGGGGGCTTCAACTATTCCGACCGAAGTCGCGCATGACGAAATCAGCGACATTTGAGCCGGCCTAGTGCCGGCTTTTTCATCTCTTAATCTGTCGCAACTGACAGTTGAGAAAAATTGACGGCACTGTCGCAGCATTGTCCCAAAGTGCGAAACTCTTCGTGCGGCGATTCACGTCGCCACTTCGGAGTGGTTTATGAAAACGAACTCTCGCATGATTATGCTTCTCATGACGATGGTCAGTGGAAATTTTGTGTATGGTCAATCGAATGTGCTTCCGAACGGTGATTTTAACTACGTGCTCGGGATAAGCGGATGGACTGCTGAAGGAACTGAACCTTTGGCTTATACCGGATTTGTTGATGCCGATAACGCAGCAAATTCTGGATCCCTCGTTCTCAACTATGCCGATAATACCCATCCGCAGCATGCGGTCTCAGAATGCTTCACGGTGTCCGCTAGCTCGCCATTTCATTTTGGCGGCAAGTTCGAAAATTACAATTTCTTTGGCATCATCAGCAGCGCGGAAATGACGTGTAGTTCCTACTCAGATGCAAGCTGCTCATCCGGCGAAGAGAATTTAGGATTAGCCACCGGCGTCGATCAAACGCAATCCAACACGAATCCTAACTTCGTGTCTTGGCCTCAAATCAATGGAACACTGAACGTTACGGCTAAGTCAGCGCAATGCACGGTGAGTACGCTGGAAAACGATGGTGGCGGATTTCCCAATATGAGTACCGCCGGTTTCACTTACGTTGATGATCTTTATTTCACACTCGGCGCCTCTGCTCCCGTGCTACTTGGGGGTTATCTAAGCGGAAGTTGGTACGACCCCACGACATCTGGTCAAGGCTTTGAGATGGAGTTCACCGCGCAGGGGAACACGCTTCTCGCAACATGGTTCACCTACTCATCCGACAATTCAGGAACAACGCAGTGGGTGTATGGACAAGGTACGTACGACCCAACACAAACGACCGTCACGATTCCTGCAGTGCTGACGTCCGGCACGGGTTTTATTCCCAACTTCGTGAAGGCTGATGTGAAGAAAACTCCATGGGGAAATCTCACCTTCTCTTTTATTGACTGCAATCACGCAACGCTGTCGTGGACGTCAACCCTGCCCGGCTATGGGAGCGGCACAGAGCAGCTTCAGCGCCTAACGTCGATCGCTGGCACGAGTTGTCCTCAGTAATCGACGCAAAATCTGGCCTGGATTGACGCCGATCGATCCAGGTCGGACCATAAAGCGTCAACTAAGGCTCGCCAATATCGGCGTGAGCGGCGCGAAATTTCGGGGCTGAAATGCGCATTGCAATTTTCACCTTGGCAGCTTTTCTTTTAGCCGGCTGCGGAATTTCAGCAAGAATGTGCGCTCGGATGGCACCGCAGTAATCGAGCTCGTTTCCACCGGCGTCTATCAGATCCATGGGCAATTTTTCTTTGATGGCGGACTAGAAATTCTCGAGTCATTCGCGAATGCTGAATTTCGCTCTGTCTGATTGGCGCTATCCTCATGCGACTCGCGGCTAGGCGAGCTCAGCTCGGGCTAAAAAGACGCTTCGAGGAACGCTTCATGCTTCCTTATTGCGGCCACGATGTGTCGTAGCGATAGACTTGCTGGTCGCGGCGGTGGCGGCCCATCTAACATGTTAGGCGCATATGAAGCTCAATTCATCGTAGCGTGATTTCTCCGGAAATTTTCTGAAACCGCTAAGCTGTGCATTGCTGGCTCGGCAGACTGACTCATATGACCATTTGCACAACAGGAGGCACGCCATGAAGCAAGAACGCTTGACCGCATTTACCGAAGAAGACGAAGAAACTTTCGTCACTCGCGAGACGACCGAACCGGGCGACACGCTGTTGGACGGCACGCCGAAACCGGAAGGGGTCGTCACGTTGTACGGGCCTGGCAACGAAGTACTGGCGCCGGATGGCGACGACTGGTTTAAAGAACAGTACGGAAATTCACGCTTTCGTGTGCCTGACGCGGGCACGTCGCTTTCGAAATAGCTCGACGGTGCTGCTGCAGACTGGGCTTGGTTGATCTATCGCAAATTTGCAAAAGGTTTCAGGGTGGGCTTAAGGAGGCGGACTCCACGTTGGACAGAATTCTTACGAATGTCCCGCCGGCGGAACCTTAAGGTTGCCTCAACTGAGGCAACCTTAGAAACCGCAGTCGCGGTAACACGGTTTTCGGCGACCGTTAAAGCGCACATGAGGATCTTTGCGCTTGGGGCCCGCAATCGGCAATCCTACGATCCGAACCCGAAGAATTCCACGCGTCGATCAAATTCTGCCGGCGGCCTCTTTTCTTTATTCTGGTCGAGATCGGGAAGTTCATTGGTGTGCTCGCCGATCTCGAAGCGATCGGTAGCGGCGCCGTGCTCTGTGAGCCATTGAGCGACGGATTTGGCTCGACGCTCCGCGAGGGCGAAGCAGTCCTTGCCGCATTCGTCGCCGCTGGTATGCGGCAACAGCACGAAATGGCCGCTGGCTTTGTCGTGCAACCACTGAATCTTTCGCTGCAGGGCTTTCTCCTGTCCGGCGTCAATCGTTGCAGAGCCTTTGGTGAAATAAACCGAATCGTCCGTCGGCTTGTATTCGTCGACAGACAATGCGAGCGCGACGATAGCGGTAAGCAGCATGCAATCCTCCATTGGTGTAATCGGGCCGCCAAAATCTGCCCGCTGGCGAGTTCACGCACGGGTGAGAATACAGAAGCCGGGGATTTTTCGTTAGGTTTCCGAACTCTGTCCAGCTGTCTCGGTGTGTATCGATCAAACGTGATCGCTGGCGATCATATTCATCCGCCGCGTGCCCGATAAGCTTTGGACAACAATTCCAGCTTTGATGTTGAAACCGGTTTGCGACGTTTCAACTTGGAAAGAATCGGTATTCAATCCTGTACTTTTCTATGCTACGTTCGCGGCGTTGCAAGACCAGACTTTCGGTTCGTTAGGGGAAATCCGATGACACTTCTTCACAAACTGTTGTGCCTTTCCATACTCAGTTTTTTCAGCGTTTACGCGCGCGCCGATGTGCTGGTGTTGTGCGATTCAATGACGTCGGAACTCAAGGGAGAAAGCAAAGCCAACGGAGCGACCGGCTGCATCGACGTGGCGTCCTGGAGTTGGGGTGCTAGCGATTCAGTCACGGAAGGTGCCGGCGGGATCCAGGCGGGTAAGCCGAATCTATCGAATTTTTCTCTGCAAAAGTTCGTTGACTCTTCGTCGACCAGTCTCTTTACTTTCCTGGTCACGGGCGCCGGGCTGAAGGGCACATTACAGTTCCGCGAGTACGCCAGCTGTGTGGACGCTTGCACGACACCTACGCCATACCTGACGGTCGACATGACGAAAGTGCACGTCGCCTCTCAGTCAATGGGTGGCTCCGGAGACAGGCCAACGGAAAGCGTTAGTTTGGCCTATGACTCCGTGAAAATCTGCTATCGCACAACGGACCAGAGCGGAATGTTGGGAACCGCGGTGTGTGAGACGTATACCATCTCGACAGGCTTGGGCGGCTAGGACTTCTGCGTATGCGGATGATTGCCAGTGCTGCGAAGCGCGTCGCCGCTCTCGTCGGGTGCGGACTATTTTTTGCGCTCCCAGGACAAGCCTCGGCTAATCCGATTGCCGATCCAACTGAACAAACGGTCGTCGTAATACTGGCGCGCAATCTGCTCGAACATCGGTTGCGTGACGTGATGCAGATTGAACACGGGCGATTCCTCATGGCGCGCGATGTTCAGCGTGCGTGCGCCACATCGAGTTTCACCGCAGAGAGCACATTGCTGTTTTTTCCTGACAGCAAAACGTGCGAGAGGGTTACCGATCAGAAATTAATCTCGCTGCCGGATCGGTTGCAAAAAATAACCGGACGCTGGCTGGCGATCGATCCGCTCACTCGCGCGCAAAACGAGCTTTTTGTAGCTATCACGCCACCATCGCATTCGCCGACGCAGATGCTAGCCATGTGCGGATGCTCGGTTGACGTGCCGCCGGAAGGCGTGTCGTCGTGTTCGACACAAACCCGCACGGCGGGTACGTCAATCGGTACCGTTGAATTTATGGCGACTGATGCAGATACGCCGACGTTGACCGGGCAGTTCAGCTATCAGCGTGACACCGATCCGGCCGAAATGGGGCTACCGCCTGAAATCACCTCATCGTGTACGTCAGGAACGGGGACGTTGCAGTGCACACTCACCGGCAGTGCCCCCGCGCCTGCGGGTTTCTTGCAGTTCACCTTCGACGTGAGCGACGGCACGTATACGCTGCCGCTGGAAACGAGCTTGCAAGTGCTCGCCGCGGGCGATCGCATCTTCGCGGATAATTTTGAAATGGTCGGTTGTCCCTAAAAGCGTCAATTCGCTTTGAACTCTGCGTGCAACAATGCGACGGACAGTTCCCGACGGATGTTTGTACCATCCATGGTCGGCTGATTCGCGGACCGGATCGTCAGGAACTAACCGTCGCGTAGTCGCGGATCGCGCACTATTACATGAGTTGACGCTTCCCGGAGCGCGTGTTTGGCCGTTCCGGATAGCGTTCTGATACCAGGGTTCGCAGGCTGCGTATCGCTTCTAGCTCACGCCAAACGACTGCAAAGTCACCGGTGTCGTGACGGTGCAACCGCCAACGGAGTTGCTGTCCATTGTTACCGCTCCGGTCTGCGCCATGACACTGCCGGCGACGGTCGCGCCGGTGCCAGTGCTGATACTCGTCAACGCAAGAATACTGCCCGCGAACGATGTCGTTGTGCCAAGTGATGCCGAACTTCCCACTTGCCAAAAGATGTTGCAACTCGATCCGCCGTTGATTACCGAGACGTTCGCGTCACTGGCGGTGGTCAGCGTACTGCCAACTTGAAAGATAAAAACGGCTGCGGAATTGCCCTGTGCGTTGAGCGTCAGCGTTCCGGTCAGGGCTGCCGATGCCGAAAAGCAATACACGCCGGCCGTCAATGTCTTACCGCCCAGGTCCTGGCCGGTCAAACTCGTATTGCAGACTTGGCTCGCCAAACTGTTGAAGGCCGTTGCGAGATCGCTTTCGGCCAGCGTCGCAGATGCATCGCCGGCATGCATAGCGCCGTTCGACACCACACCGGGCGGAAATCCAGTGATCGCAGTGCCGGGACTGACGCCAACGTTCCCCAAACTGCTCGTGGGGCCTGTATTCGTGATTGTCGATCCGGCGAGGACCGCGTAAGAGCCCGCCGTGCCTAATGTTGGAGCGATCTGCGCAAACGCGGAACCACAAAACAGAACGCAGCCTAAGAACAATGTCGCACGTGAGCGCGAGAGTGTGTGAGCAACCATTGATTTTCCCCAGTGAGTTTGGCAGCCGTGCCAGGCGAGCCAAGTCCATGCGCTGGCAACACAGCGCACGTAATTGGCGCTGGTCGAAGGTACTCGTAATCCTTCAACGGCACACCGTAGAACTGACAGGTGTGCATTCCACGACAATCAAGTAACGTCTTCGGCCTTAATTTTCCCCGTGGCACGATGACCGGGGCTACTTTTATCGATTTTGTGCTGCCCGTACGCCGCATGAAAGCAATGCCGGTGTCCCCCAAAAGTCCAATGCAATATCACTCAACGCCGCCTGGTGGACAGCGGTCGGATGATGCTTTTATGCTTGGCGCTGGGTCTTCTTCGTCGGAGCTGTGTATGGCGACGTCCACGATGCCGCGGGCCGAAGTGCTACGAACTCTCATGCCGTATGCGCAAAGCTCCAACGCGCACGGGCTCGCTTTGTTTCTGTCGGATATGGCGCTGTACCTCGCCGCGATGGCGGGTGCGCTTTTCCTACCGCAGTTGTGGATGCAGATTCTTTCCAGCATCTATGTCGGCGTGAAAATGGGCAATCTGCTGACGCTTGCTCATGACGCCGCACACAACACCCTAGTGAAGAATCGCCGACTCAACTGGTGGCTCGGCGTCTTTTCGTTTTTGACGTGCTGGTATAGCTACCGCATGTGGGTGTTCGACCACCACGTTCTTCATCACGCCCACACCAACAACGATCATAAAGATACGTACACGCCGTATTCCAAAGCGCAATTCGATGCGCTACCCCAATGGAAGCAGGCGATGGAGCGTTTCTATCGCCAACCCAACCCGGTTTCATTCGCGGTCTATTACATCGTGGAGCGGTGGAGTCAGGCAAAGCTGTTTCCCAACAAAAAAATTCCCGCCGACTGGCGTGCGAGCGCTTGGAAGCATTGCCTGTTCGTCTGCTCAGTGCTCGCGATCTGGATCATCACGCTGATCAATGCTCCGCACTACTCGCACAATGGACCGATACAGGCATTGGTTCTGGGTTTATTTTTGCCATTCTTCAGTTTTATGGCATTCGTCAGTTTCATGCTGTGGGCAATGCATACCCATCCTCAGGTGGCTTGGTATCAGGGCGGTGACGAGCCCGACCCTGCCACGCGCAAGGCGGGTGAGCTGGTTTCTGTGAATGTTCGTTTCCCGCGCTGGCTCGCCTGGCTGATGCACGACGTGATGGACCATCCAGTCCACCACTTGTGCCCTGCGATTCCTTGCTATCGGCTGCATGATGCGCAGAAGAGCTACAACGATCTGATGGGTGATCGTGCAATTGTCGCCAAAGGAACATGGGCCTACGTGTCGGATACGATGCGCCGCTGCAAGCTCTACGACTTCGAAACCAACCGGTGGTTGGACTGGAACGGCCGGCCGACGAGTGAGCTCACCAAGCCCTACCGAGACGCTACGCTTTCCGGAGAAGCATTCGCAAAGCCGCTTGCGTCCTGACGGTTCTGTCTGTGGGGAAATAAAGTCGTCTAGAAAATAGCCGTCTAGTTTTTTCAGACGGCCGACGTCATGTCGTAGGGAGATGGTCGGTGGCCGAATTTGAAGTTACCTTCGTTCGCAAAACCTGCGACAACGCCGGTTTGGAGCATTTCATTACGCACATTGGCGGCTCCTTCGGCCTGAAGTCCGAAGGCGACGCGATCGCGGAAATACAAAAAGGCGCCAACAGATATTTCGTGACGCTTGGAACGCGCCGCGTTTTCCTGGAGGTCAATGCCGGCGTCACGCGAAAATTTCTGAAATCGACGCTCGACGCTTACCGGCCCGATACATTGCTGTCGCTGGAGGCGAGCCCAGCGTAGCTGCTGCCTCGCTTCGTCAGTCCTGCGGCCAATACTCGGGCAAGCTGCCTTCCAGTTCGATGACAATTGCGGCGACCGATTTTCCAAACGTTATGCCCTTATATTTTGTCGCCAACGCAAAAAGATGCGCTTCGCGAGGACTGCCCGCTTTTTTTGCACCGGCAAGATACAAGCTATAACTTTCCAGCATTTGACGATGTTCTTTGGCGTTGATCTTAGTTGCGCCCGCTGATTCATTTGCGCTGGATGGCGGCGTGTTCATTCGTTGCAATTCCAAAAGGACCGATTAGGTTGGTTCGTTCATCAACGCTCGACATCGCCTGTCGAAATTGGATGTTGCGAGAACGCTTACCAAATTCAGGCTGCGCCTTATTTCATCCGACGTCCATCGATATCTTTTTCGCCCCGCTGATGGCCGGTGTAAATTTTTTGGTTACCGAGCAATGTCGATCGACGCTATCGCTTAACCCGATCGAATCATCAGCGTTTTGAAAACAGGCCACCGCTCCACGCGATCAAAACAATCAGCAACAGCTGCAGCGGCAATCGCGCGATGAGCACCCACTCCGGAATGGTCGGGAATCGCTCCGCGTGCATCAGCATGAAAATATTCGCAGGCGTGACGCAAATCGTGAGTAACACTAAACACCCTGCCGCAAGGCGGCGTAAGAGTGGAATCGAAATTCCCACTGCGCCCGCGATTTCGAAAACTCCGGTTGCGTAATTCACGAAATACGGATACGGCACGAACGGAGGAATGATGCTCATTTCCGTCGTCGCGAAAACAAAGTGGGCAATGCCGCCTAACGCGAAAAATAAAATCACGACGACAAGCCCGAAACGTTGCGGTCTCGTTGGCTTCATGCTAACTCCCGGTCGCAAAACGACGTGACGCGACCTCATGACTTTAGGCAGGGCTTACACCTTGTTTGATATGATATATCGTACCAAACAGAGCCGGATGGCTCATCGAACACAACTCGTGGCAGTGTGCCACGTCGCACCGGCGAAATCGTGAACTCAAACGACTTAAACGTTCGTGGACGCAGATCGAGCGCGCGCGCTTTGCCATTCCTGGCGATTTTCGCTTGCCTGCAATTGGCCGGATGTGCGGTCGGCCCTAATTTCGAAAAACCGGCCGCGCCGGAAGTCACCGATTATTCGCCTCATCCGACGATAGCGACGGAGGCCACGAACACCGTCGCCGGCGGCGCAGCGCAGACTTTCGGCAACGGAAACGAAGTCATCGGCGACTGGTGGACATTATTCCATTCCAAACCGCTGAACGATCTGATCGAACAATCGCTCGCGAAAAATCACGATTTGAAATCGGCTCAGGCGGCGTTGAAAGTCGCGCATGAGAACGTGCTGGCTCAACGCGGCAGTTTTTATCCGAATGTGTCGGCCGGACTCTCGGCAGCACGCCATCAAGATCCGCCCGGCGCGCTGGCTCCCGTGCCGAGTACGAACGCGTTTCTTTATAACTTGTATACGCCGAGCGTCAGCGTGTCGTACATGCCGGATGTGTTCGGATTGAATCGGCGCACCGTCGAATCGTTGCAAGCGCAGCAGAACCAGGTTCGATATCAGATGATCGCGACGTACAACACGCTGACGTCCAATGTCGTCGTCGCCGCCATCCAAATGGCTTCGTTGCAGATGCAAGTCGATGCGACGCGCGCGGTGATCGATTCGAATTCCAAAGTCGTCGAAATCCTGCAATACCAGTTGAAGAAAGGTGTCGTGAGCGGGCTCGATGTCGCCGCTCAGGAATCGCAACTCGCGCAGGCCAAAGCGGCATTGCCGCCGCTGCTCAAGCAACTGGATCAGGAACGCGATCTGCTCGCCGTTTTGTGCGGTGAATTTCCAAGCCAGGCGCCGGATGGAAAATTCGATTTGTCGACGATGCAATTGCCCGCGGATTTGCCGCTGAGTCTCCCGTCCGAACTCGTCGCGCAACGCCCGGATGTGTTGCAAGCGCAGGAAGCGATGCATGCGGCCAGCGCGCAAATCGGAATCGCCACCGCGAATCGTTTGCCGAATATCCAGTTGACCGGGAATGCCGGGAGCACGGCGCTTGAAATCGGACAATTGTTCAAGTCGGGTACGGGCTTTTGGAGTCTCGGTGCCGAGATCACAGCGCCGATCTTCGATGGCGGCACGCTGCTGCATCAAGAGCGGTCGGCGAAAGCCAACTACGTGCAAGTGTCGGAACAATATCGCAGCACTGTGCTCACCGCATTTCAAAACGTGGCCGATACATTGGCCGCACTTCAACATGACGCAGAAGGTTTGAAAGCGGCTGCTGCCGCAGCGGATGCCGCCAAGGTGACGCTGGACTTGTCGCAACGCCAATGGCACGCCGGTATGGCTAACTACCTGTCGCTGCTGAGCGCCGAACAAGCCAATCAGCAAGCCACGATCAATTTGGTGTTGGCGCAGGCGAGTCGTTACGCAGACACCGCTGCGTTGTTCCAGGCGCTGGGCGGCGGATGGTGGCATCGGCCGGAATTGACACAGGACGACGATGGAAAATAATTCGCTATCGAAACGCGTGGCGGTGTGGTTGATCGCCAGTGCGTTCACGTCGATGGTCGGTTGCTCGAAAGAGTCGAACGACAAAGCGCCGGTGCCGGCTGTCACTGCCAACGGCGTCACGCTGACGCCGGCACAGCGCCAAAACATTCATCTTTACACCGTCGCGATGTCGACATTTCACAAGACAATCGATACGACGGGTTCAGTCGATTTCGACAATGATCAGGCGACGAGCGTATTGGCACCCTTCTCCGGCCCGGTTTCGCGATTGGTGGTTTCGCTCGGACAAAACGTGAAGAAAGGCGACACGCTCGCCATCGTGGATTCGCCGGATTTCGCGACCGCCATCGGCGCGTATCGCAAAGCGATTACGACCGCAAAGACCGCACGGCAAGTCGCCGATACCGACAAAGATCTCGCACAACACAACGGCGTTTCGCAACGCGACGAACAGCAGGCGCAAACCGACGCCGCGAATGCCGAGGCGGATCGCGAAGCGGCGCTGCAAGCGCTCGTGTCGCTGAACGTCGATCCGAAAGTCATCAAAGACATTCAGGATGGACACGCCGTCACGCGTATCGACGGCGCGATCCGCTCGCCAATCGCCGGCACCGTGGTGGAAAAACTCATCACGCCCGGCCAACTGCTGCAGGCGGGGACAACGCCGTGCTTTACCGTCGCCGATCTGTCACGCGTGTGGGTGACGGCGCAGGTGTTCGGCTCGAACCTGTCGGCGATCCGCGTCGGCGATCAGAGCGACGTCGCTACGGATTTCGATTCGACAATGTTGTCGGGGAAAGTTGACAACATTTCCGCGCTCGTCGATCCGACCACGCGCGCGGTGGGCGTTCGCGTCGTCGTCGACAATCCGAATGGATTGCTGAAAAAACAGATGTACGTGCGCGTGCTGATTCATTCGAGTCAGGAAAGCAACGGATTGCTCGTTCCCGTTTCGGCGATTTTGCGCGATGACGAAAACCTGCCGTTCGTCTACGTCGCGCAAGCAAACGGCAGTTTCGCCCGCGCGCATGTGACGCTCGGCTATCGCGACAACGACCGCTACGAAATCACCGACGGACTTCATGCCGGCGATCAGGTCATCGTGGACGGCGGCCTCTTCGTTCAATTCATGCAAAGCCAGTGATCGAACAACCTACGCCGGTGATTCCGCCGTCACGCTCGGCGTCGATCATGAATCGCATCGTGATGTCGTCGCTGCGGCAGCGGCTGCTCGTCATTCTCATGATGTTCGTGTTGATCGGCGTCGGTTGGCATTCGCTGCAACGTCTTCCCGTAGATGCTTATCCGGATTTGTCGCCGCCGATCGTTGAGGTGATCACGCAATGGCCGGGACAATCGGCCGAGGAAGTGGAGCGGCTGATTACCGTGCCGTTGGAAATCGGCATGAACGGTACACCGCAAACGACATCGGTTCGTTCCATTTCGCTGTACGGATTATCCGATGTCATCCTCACCTTCAAGAACGGCACGGACAATTATTTCGCGCGCCAGCAAGTGCAAAATCGATTCAGCGACGTCACGCTGCCTAGCGGCGTGACGCCATCGTTGTCGCCGCTGTCGGCGCCGTCGGGTCTGATTTATCGGTATGTGCTGCAAAGTTCCGACCGCTCGCCGATGGAACTGAAAACGCTCGAAGACTGGACGATCGAGCCGCAATACAAATCCGTACCGGGCGTCGCCGACGATTCCGGTTTCGGCGGCGGCACGATGCAATACCAGGTGCTGCTCGATCCGACGAAAATCGCGGGCGTCGGATTGTCGGTCGTGCAAGTCGAAGCTGCGCTCGCGGCGAATAACGGCAATGCCGGCGGCGGATTTTATTCGCAGGGCGGACAGTTTTATTACGTGCGCGGTCTGGGGCGAATGAATACGCTGGAAGACATCAGCAACGTTGTCCTCGCCGTGAATAATGGCACGCCAGTGTTGTTGAAAGATGTGGGGCGCGTCGTCATCGGTATCGCGCCGCGCCTGGGAGAGTTCGGATTCGAAAAACAGGACGATGCCGTCGAAGGCGTAATCCTGTTGCGCACGGGCGAGAAAACACAGGACGTTTTAAAAGGCGTCGAAGCCAAAACGAAAGAGTTGAACGAACAAATTCTGCCGAAGGATGTAAAAGTCGTTCCATTTTACGATCGCACCGATTTGATCGAACTCACGACGGACATCGTGAAGCAAAATCTTCTGCGCGGTATGTTGCTCGTCGTCGTGGTGCTCGTATTTTTTCTTTACGATGTTCGTGCGGGATTGATCGTCGCCACGACGATTCCGTTGGCGCTTCTCTTTGCGTTCGTGTGTCTCGACGTTCAAGGTGCATCGGCCAATCTTTTGTCGATCGGCGCGATCGATTTCGGCATCCTGGTCGATGGCGCCGTGGTCATGGTCGAAAATATTTTCCGACAAATCGCCGCGCGCAAGGGAACGGCAGTCAACATCGTCGACATCATCAAGGACGCGGCGGCGGAAGTGGATCGACCGCTCTTCTACGCCGTCGCCGTTATCGTGGTCAGCTTTCTTCCGATCTATGTGCTGTCCGGCCCGTCCGGCACATTGTTCAAACCGATGGCGGACACGATGGTATTCGCACTTGTCGGTTCGCTCGCCGTCACGCTCATTCTGTTGCCCGTGTTGTGCGCGTGGTTCATGCGCAACGGTGTGCGCGAACGGCGCAATGCCGCGCTGGAAAAAATCAATTCGGTCTATGCGCGCGGGTTGGATTTTTGTCTGAAGCATCCGTGGGGCACGACACTTGTGCCGACCATTTTACTGTTCGTCTCGTTGTTGCTCGCGCCGAGCATCGGTGCGGAATTCATGCCGAAACTCGACGAAGGCGCGTTGTGGGTGCGCGCCACGATGCCGTATACGATTTCGTTTGACGAAGCCGCCAAAATCGCACCGAAAGTTCGCGATGTATTGCGCACGTTTCCCGAAGTCACCACGGTTGCATCGGAACTCGGCAGGCCCGACGACGGCACGGACTCGACTGGTTTTTTCAACGCCGAGTTTTATGTCGGACTCAAACCCTACGCGCAATGGACCGGCGCGTATCACACCAAGCCCGAGTTGACCGAAGCGATCAACAAAAAACTCGAGGCGTTTCCCGGCATCACATTCAACTACACGCAACCGGCAGAAGATGCCGTCGATGAAGCGGAAACGGGTTTGAAGAGTGCGCTCGCCGTCAAAGTATTCGGCTCCGATCTGAACATCCTTCAGCAGAAAGGCAAATCGATCAAACAGATTCTGGAAAACGTGCGCGGTATTCGCGACGTGACGCTCGTGCAGGAACTCGGACAACCGAGTCTGACGATCAACATCGACCGCGCACGCATCGCGCGCTATGGCGTGAACGTCGCCGACATCAACGCATTGATCACGACGGCTGTCGGTGGCGACGTAGCGACGCAAGTCGTGCAGCAGGAAAAGCAGTTCGATCTCGTCGTGCGGTTGGAGCGGGAATATCGCGACAACCCGGAAGAGATCGGGAACATTCTCGTCGCCACACCGGGTGGGCAAAAAATTCCACTGAGGGAATTCGCGGATATCAAAGTCACGAACGGCGCGTCGTTTATTTATCGCCAAGACAATTCACGTTACATCGGCGTGCAGTTTTCTGTTGAAGGTCGCGATCTCGCCGGTGCGGTCGAAGATGCCATCGCACAAGTGAAAGCTAAAATCACGCTGCCGCAAGGCTACCGGCTGGATTGGGGCGGCGAATACACGGAGTACACGGCGTCGCGCGCGCAACTCGGCGTCATTCTGCCGCTTACGCTGTTTCTGATTTTCCTGCTGTTGTTCGCGCTGTACAGCAATTTCAAATTTCCTTTCATCGCGGTGCTCGGTGTCGTGCTGTCGGCGCCGATCGGCGGCATCGTCGCGTTGTGGATCACGGGCACCCCGTTTTCGGTGTCGTCGGGTATTGGATTCCTGGCGTTGTTCGGTGTTTCCGTGCAAACCGCCGTGGTCTACATTTCGTACGTCAACGAACTTCGCGGCGGCGGTATTTCTCTCACCGAAGCGATTCGCGAGGGCGCGATATTGCGCTTGCGACCGATCATGATGACGGCACTGGTTGCCGCACTCGGACTGCTTCCGGCGGCGTTAGCAACGGGCGTCGGCACCGATACGCAGCGGCCGTTCGCGCTGGTCATCGTCAGCGGTTTGTTCACACGTCTGCTGATCAGTGTTTTTCTGATGCCCGCGCTTTATACGCTGGTGGCACGATCGGACGACCGATTGGAAGTATGATGCGGTACGTCGACTGGGTACGCCGCATCGCCCGGTGGCCTCGAATCGCATAATCAACCTAAGCGCTGGCATCGAAAACGTAACCGCCAATCGTGGTGAGCTTCACTCATGGAGACGGGGATCATCACTCCTATATGGTCGACGAGAACGAGCGTTATCGACTGCTCGTCGACGCGATCACCGATTACGCCATTTATATGCTGGACGTCGACGGATTCGTGTCGAGCTGGAACGCGGGCGCGCGACGCGTCAAAGGATACGAGACCGCCGAAATCGTCGGACAACATTTCTCGCGCTTTTACACCGCCGACGATCAAGCCAACGAGTTGCCGCAAATGGCGCTGCGAACTGCCGCGGCCGAGGGCCGATTCGAAACCGAAGGCTGGCGTTTGCGAAAAGACGGCAGCCGGTTTTGGGCGCATGTCGTCGTCGATCCCGTCAAGGATCCGGATGGACTCGTCGTCGGTTTCGCGAAAGTAACACGCGATCTCTCCGAACGCCGGCGCGCGCAGCAGGCGCTCGAAAACGCGCAGCACGCGCTGGCGCAGACGCAGAAACTCGAGTCGATCGGCAAACTCACGGGCGGTATCGCCCACGATTTCAACAATCTTCTGACCGCGATCACCGGTTGTCTCGAATTGCTCGAAAAGCGCCTGCCGCCGGATGATGCGCGTGCAAGATCGCTGTTGCAAAACGCCTTGCACGGCGCGGCGCGCGGCAGCACGCTCACGCAACGCATGCTGGCGTTTGCGCGCCGACAGCAATTGAAACTCGAGACGATCGTGTTGCGAAGTCTCATCGATGGAATGATCGACTTGCTCGATCGATCGCTCGGTCCGCAAGTCGATCTTCACGTCGACTTGGCCGACGATTTGCCTCCGGTTCTTGCCGACGCCAACCAGTTGGAAGCTGCCATCATCAACCTGGCGATCAATGCGCGCGATGCGATGCCGAACGGCGGCACTATTCGAATTTCGGCCCGCTCGCTGCAGGTCGACAACGACTCGCTGCTCGCGCTGCAACCCGGCGACTATCTTTCGCTTTCCGTATCGGATCGCGGCATCGGCATGGATGCGGAAACGCTCGCCCGAGCGACGGAACCGTTCTTCACGACGAAAGGCGTCGGCAAGGGAACGGGTTTAGGCCTTTCGATGGTGCACGGCTTGGCGGAGCAATCCGGCGGCAAGCTTCGCATCACCAGCGAACACCATCGCGGCACGACGGTCGAACTTATCTTGCCGATCGGCAAAATCGCCGACGTTCTCGTGCCGACCGCGGCACCGGTCGCATTCGACGAATTCAAGGTCGCCGCGGACCGAAGTACGGTGTTGATCGTCGACGACGATGATCTGGTCTTGATCAGTATCGCCGCCGTCGTGGAAGATCTTGGTTACACCGTTCTCAAGGCGGATAGCGGATCGGCGGCGCTGAATATCCTCGCCTCGCGCGCGGACGTCGACGTCGTGGTGACCGACCAGGCGATGCCGGGTATGACGGGTGCTCAACTCGCCCAGGCGATATTCGCGATGTATCCGACGCTGCCGGTAATTCTGGCGAGTGGCTACGCCGAATTGACGATTCCTATTTACGGCATGAAGCGACTGGCAAAACCGTTTGGCCGCGCCGACATTGCCGAAGCGATTGCCGGCGCGCTGGCGTCGTCGCAAATCGAACAACGAAGCGCGAGTTGACTTCGAAAAAAAAGCGCGCGACCCCGTATCAGGTGATCTCGTTGCGCATGCGCAGGAACGTGTCTTGCGAGATGTATCCCCGCAACGACAGAAACGAGATGATATCCATCTCATTGACGCTTCGCGCCTGCATCGCGTGCCTGAGCTGATCGAGCGTGCAACCGCAGCGCGTCGCGAAAAGCGTCAGGGCGTCTTCGTCGCTGGCGTCTAATCTCGCCATGCGTCAGGCGGCAGCCATTGGTTGACTTTGGCGCCTGAATTGCGCGAACGAAATCAACTGACGTTTATTTTCGTCCCATAAAACGAGGCGTACGCATTTGATACTTTCCCACAACGTAAGCCGATTC
This sequence comes from uncultured Rudaea sp., assembly GCA_964657965.1. Lineage (GTDB taxonomy): Bacteria > Pseudomonadota > Gammaproteobacteria > Xanthomonadales > Rhodanobacteraceae > Rudaea. Next base: position 21,746 of record CAZZWP010000036.1, read on the forward strand.
ATTGCGCGCAGTTCGGGATGGTCGCGCAGCACGCGCGGCAACCGATAGTAAGGAATGCGGCTGGATAAATGATGGACGTGATGCACGCCGATGTTCGCCGTGAACCACTTCAGCACGGGCGGCAAATCGTAATGCGAACTTCCCTCGAGCGCGGCATCGCGAATGTTCCACTGGTCGCCGTTCTGCCAGTAGGTATCGGCGAATTGATGCTGCACATAAAAAAGCCAGCCGCCGATCGTCGCGCCGACCAGCAAGATCGGCGCATTGACGAGCAAGAAATAGCGCAAGCCCACGGCGTAGACGAGCGCGCCAACGACGATCGCGATACCTAAGTTCGTGGACATCGTGCTCGCCCAGGGCCGCCAGCCGACCCGCATGAAGCCGGCCGGAATCCGATTCTGCAACACGAAAATAAACGTAGGGCCGATTCCGAACATTACCGCAGGATGTCGATACAACCGGTAACGCAATCGTGTCCACTTTGAACGCGCTTCATACTCGGCAACGGTGATCGTGTCGACATCGCCCACGCCGCGACGGCGAAGATCGCCCGATGTCGCATGATGAATCGCGTGCGCGCGTCGCCAATGATCGTAAGGCGTCAGCGTCACGATGCTGATCAGCCGTCCCACCCAATCGTTGGCGCGGCGACTTTCGAAAAATGCGTAATGCCCGCAATCGTGCTGGATCAGAAACAAGCGCACGAGAAATCCCGCGGCGGGCAGAATCAGCAACAGATATGCCGCGACGTATCCGCGTGACAACGACCAATACATCGCGTACCAGATCAGCGCAAACGGAATCGCGGTGATGGCGATCTCGACGATGGCGCGCGCCATACTCGGTGTGCGATAGCCGTTGAGTTTCACCGCCCACGACGTTCCGGCACTGGCAGCGCCGGCTGCTTCGTTCTGCGACATCGTTTGGGGTCCGGAAGGCGCGGAGACATAGCGCGATGAATACAGTCTACGCTTCATCTCCGGCGAGTACGTAAAAATATTGGTGCGATGTGCTCATCGCTCGCCTCGCGCGCAACGCCACCGTCTCTTTTACACCACGCGACAATGGCGTTTTGACTTACGCTGATTTCAACCTTGGCCGTGCCCAGCCGGTCAGTGAATCGACGTTGATCGGCGTGTCCGCGTCGATTTGCCGCTTTCGTTCGTGAAACCGGTCGAGCGCTTGATTCAATGCGTCGGTCCGGCGATGGATGTTGGCGAACAGCGAACGGGCGTTGAGCACCGATTGAATAATTCGGGCGCGCGTGGCCAGTTCTTCTTCTGTCCGCAGATGCGCCACGGGCGTCAGCGCGACGCTGCTGGCCTCGGCCTGCTTCAACAAGCGAAGCGACGTAACGAAATTCCGTTGAACGTTTTTCGAAATCACGGCGATGCTCCCAAAAGGAAGTTGCCGAAAACGTCGATGCGCGCCCTATAGTTGTCCTGTAGCGCATGTACGTTTTCGGATATCGCCAGTGTCGGCAATCCGATGTCTGCAACCTATGGCTGTTTGTCGCGACCGCGTGTAGGAAAATTCCTACAGCGCGAGACGCATCATCATCAGGTCGCAATCATGCCGATGAATGCGGCGAACATGATGACGGTGGCCGTCCAGCCCAACCAGCGCACGCGCCTGGACGCGACGAATTTTTTCATCAGCGATTTATTCGAAGCCAGCAGCATGATGATGACCATCAGCGGAATGGCGATGACGCCGTTGAGCACCGCGCTCCAATACAACGCTTGCATTGGATTGACGGCCACGACCGTGAGGACGACGCCGAGAATCGTTCCCAGCACGACGGTGCCGTAGAAACCGCTCGCTTGAAACAAGTGTTTGTCTAGACCCTTCGGCCAATCGAACGTCTCGGCCACCGCGTAGGCGGCAGAGCCGGCGAGCGTAGGAATCGCCAGCATGCCCGTTCCGACGATGCCCGCCGCGAACAGAAAGAACGACAGATCGCCGGCGATCGGTTTGAGCGCCTGCGCGGCTTCGGCAGCGGAATCGATTTGCGTTTTGCCGTGCGCGTGCAACACCGCCGCGGCGGTGAGCATGATGAAAAACGCGACGAGATTCGACATACCCATGCCGATCAACGTGTCCCATTTCACGCGCCGCAATTGCACCGGTCCTTGCGATGGCGCTTTGCGCAGCGGTTTCTCGCCCTCCGTTTCGTTTTGCTGTTCGACTTCGTGCGAAGCCTGCCAGAAAAAAAGATACGGGCTGATTGTCGTGCCAAAAATGGCGACGATCGCCGTCAGATAATCGCGCGATAGTTCCGCCTTCGGCATCACTAGCGATGTGAGCACGTCGCCCCATGGCACGTGAATAAAGAAAAGGACACCGGCGTACGCGAACAGCGAGAGCGTCAGGTACTTCAAAATGCGCGCGTACGACCGGAACGAAAGCATGATCAGCAACGTCAGCGCGACGATCGCGACGACGACAGTCCAAACGAACGGCGGACCGCCAACGATCAACGTGACCGCCTGACCCATCGCGCCGATATCGGCGCCGAGATTGATCGTGTTGGCGACAAACAGCAGAAACACGATGCCGAAAAGTATCGGCTTCGGATAATGCTTGCGAATATTCGCCGCCAGACCTTCACCGGTCACCCGCCCGATCAGCGCACTGACATATTGCATGGCGACCATCAGCGGATACGTCAGCCACAACGTCCACAACGTTGCGAATCCAAACCGCGCGCCGGTTTGCGAATAGGTGGCGATGCCGCTCGGATCGTCATCGGCGGCGCCCGTGACCAGGCCAGGGCCGAGGCACTGCCAGATCGATGGATCGCGCAATCGCGCGCCCATGCGGCGTCCGATATCCGACGATTGCGTGCGCGACGACGATCGTTTCATCACTTCTCCCTGTTTTGCGGCGCATCCTATCGAAACACGGATCGTCGCGCCGGTTGGGCGCGAACACAACGTAAACACGACGCGCGTTACTTTACATTCTGAAACACGAAAAAAAATTAATGCCGGCGAACGCGCCGACAGTCGACTGTGAGTAACGTTCGCCGAGACTGCCGGTAAGCGTTGGTGTAGTCTGCACGCCTGCCATTGGGAAGCTTGAAAAGGATGTCGAGACAACGCAGAGACGCCGATTTCAGTGGTGAGCTTACGGCCGAAGAGCAGCCGCTGCGATCAGAACTGTTCAGCGGCGACCAGCTCGAGCAATACGGCGAAATTCTAGGCCACAGCCACGGCACGCCGACGTTGGGCAGATCGGATTTACTGCTGCCGCGCCTGGACGAAAACCGCCGCCTGCTCGTTCATGTTTGCGGACTGCTCATGCAGGCGGTCAACACCGATCGGCCCATCACGCCGGCCGGTGAGTGGCTGCTCGACAATTTTTATCTCATCGAAGAACAGATTCGGCTGGCGCAGAGTCATCTGCCTAAACGCTACAGCTGGGAATTGCCGCGGTTGTCGAACGGCGCGTCGGCGGGATTTCCGCGCGTGTACGACATCGCACTGGAAGCGATCGCCCATGGCGACGGTCGTTTCAATCTGGAAAACCTGACGCGGTTCGTCGCTGCCTATCAGCGCACGACAACCCTGTCGATCGGTGAGTTGTGGGCGATACCAATCATGTTGCGGCTGGCGCTCATAGAGAATCTGCGCCGCGTGTCCGCGCGCATCGGTGCCGATCGGCGCGACCGCAACATCGCCGACATCTGGGTCGACCAAATCACGACGGTCGCCAATGAAAATCCGAAGGACCTGATTCTCGTCATCGCCGACATGGCGCGTTCGAAACCGCCCCTGGTCAGCGCGTTCGTGGCCGAATTCGCCCGGCGCCTGCAAGGACAGGGACCGACACTCACCCTGCCGCTGACATGGATCGAGCAAACGCTGGCCGAATCCGGCCTGTCGGTCGCGCAACTCGTTCAAGCGGAAAACCAGCAGCAGGCCGCCGATCAGGTCTCGATCAGCAACACCATCGGCAGTTTGCGTTTGATTCTGATGACGGACTGGCGCGCGTTCGTCGAGTCGCTGAGCACGGTCGATGACATCCTGCGCAAGGATCCATCGGGAATTTATCCACAAATGGATTTTGCGACACGCGACCGCTATCGCCACGTCGTCGAGAAGATCGCCAAATCGCGCAAGGTGTCGGAAACGGACGTGGCCTCGACAGCGCTTCGGCTGGCCACCGAACAACATCCGCACGACTCGATGCCGCATACGGGTCACGTCGGTTACTACTTGATCGACGATGGCATCGATCAGCTCGAAGCGGCGATGAACATCAAGTTTTCGCTGCGCCGCAACTGGCGCAACGTGCGCACACGCGTGGCGACCTACGCCGAAGCGATTTTACTGGTCACTGCCATCGGCACCGGCTGCGCGGTGTACAAAGCGCATAGCGACGGCGTGCACGGCTGGCTGATCGCAAGCATCGTCGTGCTCGCGATGTTTTGCGCCAGCCAGTTCGCGGTCGCTCTCGTCAATCGTCTGGCGATGATGCTCGCCGCGCCACATCGCTTGCCGAAAATGGATTTCGAAACCGGCGTGCCCGCGACATGCCAAACGCTGGTCGTCGTGCCGACGATCATCAGCGACGGCGCCGTGGTGGAGACGCTGATCGACGCCCTCGAAATACGTTTTATCGCCAATCGCGAAGACGCGATTCATTTTGCGCTGCTCACCGATTTCAGCGACGCACCCTCGGAAAAAATGCCGGGCGATGACGCGACGCTGCAGCTCGCCGAGTCGGGCATCCGGCAACTCAACGAAAAATATGACGCGACGCACGCGCCTATTTTCCATTTGCTGCATCGACCGCGTCGTTGGAATCCGCAAGAAGGCGTGTGGATGGGCGAGGAGCGCAAACGCGGCAAGCTGCGCGATTTGAACAAGCTCGTGCTCCAAGGCGATACCCGCGCTTTTTCTTCGATCGTGGGCGACGCCGAGGCACTGCGCGCCACGCGTTACGTGATCACGCTCGATTCGGATACGCAGTTGCCGCGCAACTCGGCGCGCTCGCTTATCGAAGCGATGGCGCATCCGCTGAATCAGCCGCGTTTCGATGCCGAGACGAACCGCGTCATCGGCGGTTACGGGATTTTGCAGCCGCGCGTGGGGGTGAGCCTGAGCAGCACGCAGCGCTCACTGTATGCACGCCTGCACGGCGGCGACGCGGGTATCGATCCGTATACACGTGCGGTGTCGGATACGTATCAAGATGTATTCCGCGAAGGATCGTTCGTCGGTAAAGGAATTTATGCCGTCGATGCCTTTGCGCGCGCAATCGAGGACCGCTTACCCGACAACGCGATCCTGAGCCACGACTTGTTGGAAGGGTGCTATGCACGATCCGGCTTGTTGAGCGACGTCGAACTGATCGAAGACTATCCGGCCAGTTATCGCGCCGATGTGCGTCGACGTCATCGCTGGATTCGCGGCGACTGGCAG
>CAZZWP010000037.1:0-26943 GCA_964657965.1 uncultured Rudaea sp.
CTGGTGCGCGGGAGCCTCATCGCCCCCGACGAAGCGCTCGCGATCGCGACCTATCCCGACATGCTTCGCCGCGCGATCGCCGATCTTCCGGACGACGCATGACGGACGACGCGCAGACCTTGCTTCAAGCGGCGCGCGCGATGGAGAAGAACCGCGACCTGCGCCTGCGTTCGGCGCGCACCATGCGCGAATTCGACGAAATCGGCCAGGTCATCCATCAGTTCGCTTCGGAGGACGCGACCGTGGTCGTCGGAACCGCGCTCGATCCGGAATTGCAGGATGACGTCCGCGTGACGGTGGTCGCGACCGGGTTAAACCGCAATGCGATTCGCCAACCCATGCGTCGCGAAGAGTTGGCGATGGCGCAGGTAAACCGCCCGCGTATCGTCGCGCGCACGGGCACGGACGACATGCCGGCCGATTACATCCAGCAACCGAGTCGTAATCCAGCCGCGCGCGCTGTCGCTGAAGCGCCTAAGGCAAAACCCGCCCAAGCAGAGCCGCAGATAGATTATTTGGATATTCCTGCCTTTCTTCGTCGGCAGGCCGACTGACAACGGACAGAAATTTGTTGAAAAATCGTAAATAGGAAAGTAAGTAGGTAGTCCTAGCCCGGCGGCGTAGTCGGGCGAATTTATGCGACGGCGGTGTTAAGCCGCCGTCGTCCTTTCATAATGCGGCGCTTATGTTGTATTCTCGCCACACTTGTGGGGAAATTACACCCGTTTACTTTTACTAGGTGTTTACCCTGTGTTAGCATTCGCCGCGCTTCGCAATCTCCTGCCCCCGGGGGAAACAAAAAAAAATGATCAAGCAACGTACTCTCAAGAACGTCATTCGAGCGACGGGAGTCGGCCTCCACACCGGTGAAAAAGTTTATATGACGCTGCGCCCCGCGGCGGTCGATACCGGTATCGTGTTCCGACGCGTCGATGTCAATCCAGTGGTCGACATCCGTTCCTGTCCGGAGAATGTCGGTGACACGCGACTCTCCACCACACTCGTCAAAGGCGATGTCCGCATCGCGACGATCGAACATCTACTTTCTGCACTCGCCGGTCTTGGAATCGACAATGCGTACGTCGATCTATCCGCGCCGGAAGTGCCCATCATGGATGGCAGCGCGGGACCGTTCGTGTTCCTGTTGCAGTCCGCCGGCATCGAAGAACAGAACGCCGCCAAGCGCTTCGTTCGGATCAAGAAGCCTGTCACCGTCCGCGATGGCGACAAATGGGCCCGCTTCGAACCGTTCGACGGATTCAAAGTCGGCTTCTCCATCGATTTCAACCATCCGATTTTCACGCGCCGTTCGTCGAGCGCGGAAATCGATTTTTCGACGACGTCGTTCGTCAAAGAAGTCAGCCGCGCCCGCACCTTCGGCTTCATGCGCGACATCGAAATGCTGCGCGAGAAAAACCTGGCGCTCGGTGGCTCGAGGGATAACGCGATCGTCCTCGACGACTATCGCGTGTTGAATGAAGATGGCCTTCGCTACGAGGACGAATTCGTCAAGCACAAGATTCTCGATGCGATCGGCGATCTGTACCTGCTGGGACACAGCCTTATCGGCGCGTTCTACGGGCACAAGTCGGGTCACGAGCTCAACAATAAACTGCTGAGCACATTGATCGCGGACAAATCGGCGTGGGAAGAAGTGAGCTTCAAGGATCCGGCCAAGGCGCCGATTTCCTACGCTCATCCGGCGCAAGCGGTTTAGAAAAATTCGGAACGGCCGTCACGGTTCGTGACGGCAGCATCAATAAATAATCACCCGGCGCATTACTTGCGATCGGGAGAGGAAGAATCTTCGGCGAGGGACGCCATCCGGAGGTATACGGCCTGTAGTTCTGGGTCGGCGATGGAGCGAGCTGCGGTTTTGAGATGGTCCGCAGCGATTTTCGAAAGAGGCTTACGCCTGATCTGCTCCGGGGGAACGGGGGGCAGGGGTGCCACTTTCACGGCAAATTTTGCGGTCGGCAGTCCTGACACCTGCCGGGCGTTGGCAAGTATCGCGGTTTGATGAAAGCGAAGCTTGCTGGCCCATGCCGACGAACTTGCCAGAAAGACGAGCCGGTCGGCACTGATATCCGCCAGTTGAACATGGCGGCGTAGCGGTTCCGGCAACGGTTGGCGTAGTTGTCTATCCAACGCATCCAGTGCGCGTGCCCGTTGGGCGAGCGCGGCGACAGGGGAGCATTCTCCAATAGATTGGGAGGTGCTGGGTTTCCTGGAGCGTGGGCGAGACGGCTGCATAGGTACTCATCATCAGAGCGCGCGGCATGAAACTTATTATCGTCGCAAAACCTCACGCCACACCCACCTGTCTCAATCTTAATTGCTGGCGCGTCCGTACCAAACTGGCTGGCGTTGCCGTCTTATTCGTGGCCGTTGTCGCCGGCAGCGGTTTTGCCGGCGCATTGCTGTTCGCCAATCCGCACGATCGCGCGTTGCAGGACGTGCAGAAACTGCGCGCGCAGATCGCCGCCGAACGCGATGGCTTGCAGCAACTCGAGGCGACGTCGCAACGCAATGTCGATGCGCTCGCCGTTCAGCTCGGCGAAGTGCAGGCGCAGACGTTGCGTCTGAACGCCCTTGGCCAACGCCTCGCCGCCGCCGGTAAACTCGACGACGGCGAATTCGATTTCACGCAGCCGCCCGCGATGGGTGGTCCGGAAGATCCCAACGCCAAGCCGCATTCGGTGAGTTTCGATGTCGGCGGCGAGATCGCGAAAATGCGCGCGAATCTCGATACGGAAGAAACGCAACTGACCGTGCTCGAAGATTTGCTGCTCGATCGTCGCGTCGACAGCTCGCTTCGTCCCAGCGGCTATCCGGTTACCGAAGGCTATATCGGTTCTGGTTACGGCGAGCGTACCGATCCGATTAACGGTTCCGTCGAACATCACCTCGGCTTGGACTTCGATGCCGCTGTTGGCACCGAGATCAAGGCCGTCGCCGATGGCGTGGTTACGTGGAACGGCGATCGTCCGGGCTACGGCAATGTCATCGAAATCGATCACGGCAATGGTTACATGACGCGTTATGCGCACAACCAAAAAAACGTTGTCCACGTGGGCGAACGCGTTCACGCCGGTCAGGTCATCGCGCGCGTGGGCCAGACCGGACGCGCCACGGGGCCGCATTGCCATTTCGAAGTGTGGCTGAACGGCCGCGCCGTCAATCCGCTCACGTACGTCAACGGAGCGGTAAAGAAAGCGTGAACTAAGGGCCAGCGCTTGAAGTAAAGGTTCAAGGCCCCATCCCACATATAATGCCGCGGGCCGCCGACAGGCGGCCTCGCCATTTGCGGATATAATCGCGGGTCGCCGATCGTCGGCGTTTCGCGCTTGGGCCCTCTCACCGATGGCCGCGCGGCACACTCCCTTTTCTTGCGAATTCTTGACTCATGTTCAATCGACTTTTGACGGGCATTTTCGGCAGCCGCAACGAGCGCTTGCTGCGCCAGATGAATAAAAACGTGGCGAAGATCACGGCGCTCGAGCCTGGCCTGAAAGCCCTTTCCGACGACGAATTGCGCGGTAAAACCGAAGAATTCAAAAAGCGCTTTGCTGACGGTGAAACGCTCGATGCGTTATTGCCGGAAGCTTTCGCCGTGGTTCGCGAAGCCAGCCGCCGCGTGATCGGGCTGCGACATTATGATGTGCAGATGATCGGCGGCATGGTGTTGCACATGGGCAAGATCGCCGAAATGCGCACGGGCGAAGGCAAGACGCTCGTCGCCACATTGCCCGTGTACTTGAACGCGCTGTCCGGCAAAGGCGTGCACGTCGTCACCGTCAACGACTACCTCGCCAAGCGCGACTCCGCGTGGATGGGCAAGATTTACGGCTTTCTCGGCATGCGTGTGGGCGTGGTATTTCCCGGCATGGACTACGCGACGAAACGCGATGCGTACGCTGCCGATATCACCTACGGCACCAACAACGAATTCGGATTCGACTACCTGCGCGACAACATGGCGCTCAGCGCCGAACAGCGTTATCAGCGCGGACTGAATTACGCGATCGTCGACGAAGTCGATTCGATCCTGATCGACGAAGCGCGTACTCCGCTTATTATTTCCGGACCGTCCGACGATTCGCCGCAACTTTACGTGCGCGTCAACCGGATCGTGCCGAAACTGTCGCGTCAGGAAAAGGAAGATAGTGCCGGCGATTATTTCGTCGACGAAAAGCAAAAGCAGGTTCACTTGTCCGAAGAGGGCATGGAACACGCCGAGCAGGTACTTCGCACCGAAGGCATTCTTGGCGAAGGCGAGAGCCTCTACGACGCCAAACATCTCGCCGTCGTGCATCATCTGAACGCCGCGCTGCGCGCCAACACGCTGTATCGACGCGATCAGGAATACATCGTTCGCGACGGTGAAGTGATCATTGTCGACGAATTCACGGGCCGCACATTACAGGGCCGTCGCTGGTCGGACGGATTGCATCAAGCGGTCGAAGCGAAAGAAGGCGTGCCGATCCAGCGCGAGAACCAAACACTCGCGTCGATCACCTTCCAGAATTATTTCCGTATGTATAAAAAGCTGGCCGGCATGACCGGTACCGCCGATACGGAAGCGTACGAATTCCAGCAGATTTATGGATTGGAAGTCGTCGTGATTCCGACGCACCAAGCCATGATTCGCAAAGACCACCAGGACATTATTTTCCTCAAGCAGAAATACAAATTCGAAGCCGTCATCGAAGATATCAAGCAGTGCTATGCGCGCAAGCAGCCGGTGCTGGTCGGCACGACGTCGATCGAGACGTCCGAGTTCCTGTCCGATTTGTTGAAGAAAGACAAAATTCCGCACGAAGTACTGAATGCGAAGCAGCACGAGCGCGAAGCCCACATTGTCGCGCAAGCCGGTCGTCCCGCTGCCGTTACGATCGCCACGAACATGGCGGGCCGCGGTACCGACATCGTGTTGGGCGGATCGCTCGACGCGGAACTCAACGCGCAAGCGCCCGACATCACCGAAGGCGCGCGCGACGACATCAAGTCCGAATGGCTTAAGCGCCACGACGAAGTCATCGCCGCCGGCGGACTGCACATCATCGGTACCGAACGCCACGAGTCGCGCCGTATCGACAATCAGTTGCGCGGCCGTTCGGGCCGTCAGGGCGACCCGGGTTCGAGCCGTTTCTATCTGTCACTCGAAGACAGCCTGATGCGCATTTTTGCGCCGGACTGGGTGACGCGCTGGATGCAGTTGTTCGGCATGAAGGAACACGAAGCGCTCGAAGATCGCATGATCACGCGCGTCATCGAAAAGTCGCAGCGCAAAGTCGAAGCGCACAACTTCGATATCCGCAAACACCTGCTCGAATTCGACGACACCGCGAACGATCAGCGCAAATCGATCTACGAACAGCGCAACGAGCTGCTCGATTCCGTCGATGTGTCGCAAAACATCATCGACATCCGTTACGACGTTTTCAGCGACCTCGTGCGCCGTTTCGTGCCGCCGGATAGCGTCGACGAACAGTGGGATATCGCGGGTCTCGAGCGCACGCTCGAAACGGATTACGGCTTCAAGTTCGATCTAAAATTCTGGATCGACGGACAGCACGATCTGGATTCCAACGGCGTCCGCGATCATGTGATCGAGGAAGTCGATCGCTTCTTCCGCGAAAAAGAAACGACGTACGGCTCGGAGATCATGCGCGCGGCAGAGAAGTTCTTCTTGCTGCAAGTGCTCGATCAACACTGGAAAGATCATCTGGCGGCAATGGACTATTTGCGGCAGGGCATCTATTTGCGCGGATATGCGCAGAAGCAGCCGAAACAGGAATTCAAACGCGAAGCCTTCGCGCTGTTCCAGACAATGCTCGAAGACGTGAAGAGCGAAGTGGTGCAGCGTTTGGCCCGCATCCGCATCCAGAACGAGGCGGAAGTTGCCGCCATGGAAGAGCGCCAGCGCGTGGAGCAGGAACGTCGTGCACTGGATTTTCAGCACGCCGAAACCGATACGTTGACGGCAGCGTCGCCGGCTGAAGTGGCGGTCGAAGAAGCCGTTCCTGAAGTTCAATCGCCGATGATGCGCGATGAGCCAAAAGTGGGTCGCAACGAACCGTGCCCTTGCGGATCCGGCAAAAAGTTCAAGCAGTGTCACGGCCGGCTCGCCTGATCTGAACTTGAAATCGACGGCTATCCATGTCGTCGCCGGCGTAATTCGCGACGGCGATGGCCGTGTCCTCCTCACGCAGCGCCCGCCCGGCAAACACCTAGCCGGGCTCTGGGAATTTCCGGGCGGCAAACGGGAGCCGGGCGAGTCGCCGGAAGACGCGCTTCGCCGCGAACTTCATGAAGAAATCGGCATCGCCGCCGGTGCGTTGCAGAGGGTCATCTGCTTTCCGTGGGATTATTCGGAAAAATCCATTTTTCTAGATGTATACAAAGTCGCAGATTTTCTCGGAGTGCCTCACGGCCGCGAAGGTCAAGCGATGCGATGGGAATTTCCGGAAGACTTGCCCTACATTCCGATGCCGGCGGCCGACGTATCGATCGTCGCGGCGTTGCGGCTGCCGGATCGGTACGCCATCACGCCTGAGCCGTGCGGTGACGAAAACGCATTTCTCGCGAAATTCGAGAAAGTTCTGAGAGCCGGTATCAAACTCATCCAGTTGCGCGCTAAAAACATGCCGCTCGACGCGCTATCCGCGCTGGCTTCGGATGCGGTTGTCTTGTGTCGCCAGTATGATGCGCGATTAATGTTCAATGGACATCCGGAAATCGTCGTCGCCCAAAAAATTGACGGCGTGCATCTTTCGTCGGCCGAACTGATGAAATGCAAACAACGGCCGCTGGATCGCACGTTCTGGGTCGGCGCGTCTTGCCACAACACTGAAGAACTCGAACGGGCGAAGGCGATCGGCGCCGACTTCGCGGTGTTGGGCCCTGTGTCGCCCACAGGCAGTCATCCGAACGATGAAGCACTCGGCTGGACACGATTTGCCGAACTCTGCAGGGATTTCCCTCTACCGATATACGCGCTTGGTGGCATGACCTCCGATGATCTGCCTACTGCGCTCGATGCGCGGGCGCAGGGAATAGCAGGAATTTCGACGTTCTGGAATTTCTAACCGCGGCGCTGCGACATCGCCATGTAGCGATCATGCAATCGCGCGATGACGTTCGGGAGTTTTCCGATCGGCGCGGTGTTGTCGACAATGTCGTTCGCAAACTTCAACCGTGAATCACGCGGTGCTTGCGCGGCGAGAATTCTTTCCGCTAGTGATCCATCGATGCCCGGCCTTTGGATCAATCTGCGAATCTGGACATCGCGAGGCACATCGGTGACCAATACGCGATCAACCCACCGATAGTCGTCCCGACATTCCGCGAATAGAGGGATCGCCAGCACGCAATATGGCGAGTCGCAGCTTTCAATCTGCGCGACGATGCGAGCATGAATTTTCGGATGCAGAATCGCTTCCAGCTTCCGACGCGCTTGCCTGTTGTCGAAGACGATATCGCGAATTTTTTTGCGATCGAGTTCACCCGCGCCGGATAAAACATCTCGACCAAATGCCGAGGAAATTTCGGCGAGCGCTTCCTGACCTTTCTGCACCAGTGCGTGCGCCGCCACATCCGCATCGAATACGGGAACGCGAAGCTGTTCAAAGCGCTGCGCGACCGCGCTTTTGCCAGACGCGATTCCGCCCGTCAGTGCGACAGCGAAAGCTGACCGATCACGCGGCGCCGAAAACATGCTGATAGATCGACAGCAATGTTGCCCCACTCACAAACCAAACCCAGCCGGCCGCCGCGATGAACGGGCCGAACGGTATCGGCGTGGCGCGATCTTTCCCGCGAATCACCAAGAATGCGCCGCCGATCATCGCGCCGATCAGTGACGACAGCAGTACGATCGGCAAAATAGCAGTAACGCCCATCCACGCACCTAATGCGGCGAGCAATTTGAAGTCGCCGTATCCCATGCCTTCCTTGCCCGTGATCAGTTTGAAAAGCCAGTACACCGACCAAAGACTCAGATAACCCACAGCAGCGCCGATGATGCTTGCGCCTGGAGTTATGAAAACGGGAACGAGCGATAGAAGTAATCCGAGCCAAAGTAAGGGCAAGGTCATTTGATCGGGGAGCAATTGTGTACGCACATCGATACCTGCCAATGCCACGAGCGTCCACGTGAGCAACAAACCGGCAGCGGATTGCCACGTTGGTCCGAACTTAAAAACGATCGCGGCCGAACAGAGACCTGAAATCAGTTCGACTAGCGGATACTGGATCGAGATCGGCGCGCCGCAGTGCCTGCAACGACCGCGCAGCACGATCCAACTGATCAGCGGAATATTTTCAAATGCGCTTAGGGAATGTTTGCATTTTGGACAGTGCGACGACTCGCGCACGATGCCGGGCGGCGGCACCTCAGGTGCAGCGGCCGGCAGTTCGAGAATCTCGCGGCTTTGCTCGCGCCACGAGTGCATCAATCGTGCGGGCAGTCGCAAAATGACGACGTTGAGGAAACTTCCGACGATAACTCCAAGCACCATCGCGAGCGCGATCAACGCGCTCGGACTCTCCATCAAATCGCTCACGAAGCTTTTTTATCCGACGACGGCGGCGAGTTTGAAGATCGGCAGGTACATGCCGATAACCATGCCGCCGACCAGCGTACCGATGATGATCATGATGAACGGTTCGAGCAAGCTGGCCAACGCGTCTACCGCATTGTTGACCTCTTGTTCGTAGAACTCGGCGATCTTGAACAGCATCTTGTCCAGCGCACCGGATTCTTCACCGATCGCCACCATCTGCACGACCATGTTCGGGAAAAGGTTTGTCTGACGCATGGCCAGTTGCAACTGGTGACCGACAGCGACATCTTCACGAATGCGCTTGACTGCATCGCCGTAAACAGGACTGCCTGTTGCGCCCGCGACGGAGTCGAGCGCTTCGACCAGCGGAACGCCTGCCGCAAAGGTGACACCCAACGTTCTCGCAAAACGGGCAATTGCCGACTGATGCAATATTTGACCGACGACAGGCAGTTTGAGCACTGCACGAGCCATAAAGTGGGCGAACGCTGGTGATCGTTTATAAATGAAAATCAGGCCGAATACGGTTAAGCCAATACCGATAAGAATATAGAGCCAATTACCGGTCATGAAACGCGACATGTTGACAATTACCTGCGTGAACGCAGGCAGTTGTGCGCCGAAGTTCTTGAAGACCGTTTCGAATTGGGGAACAACGAAAATCAACAGAATGCACGATACGATCAACGCGACCGCCATAACGATCGCAGGGTAGAACATCGCCTTCTTGATCTTTCCCTTGATCGCTTCGATATTTTCTTTGTATGTGGCGACCGTATCCAAAACGGTATCCAATACACCCGCTGATTCGCCGGCGCGGACGAGGTTTCGGAACAATTCATCGAACTGCACGGGATATTTGCCGAGCGCTTCAGCAAGCGTCGAACCGCCTTCAATATTGGTCTTGATGTCGATCAACATGTTCTTCATTCGAACATTCGTCTGACCGCTAGCGATAATGTCAAAGCCCTGAACCATCGGGACACCGGCCGCCATCATCACGGCAATTTGTCGGCTGAATACGCTGATGTCACGCGTTTTAATCGTCTTTCCGGTAGAGCCAAAAAGCGGCTTTTTCTTCGCAGTAACCGAAATTGGATTGATGCCTTGCCTACGTAACTCTGCTTTCACCAGAGCGGCAGTTTTCGCCGCGTACTCGCCTTTGATTTTTGTGCCGCGTTTATCGGTGCCTGCCCAAACGTAAGTGGTCAGCAGGCTAACTTGAGCGCGAGCCGCGCCCCGATCAGCGGTGGCGCGATTTGGAGTGGCGGTAGCGGTAGCCATAATTAGTCCTTCGTAACTCGGTTAATTTCGGCGAGACTGGTAACGCCGTTTTTAGCTTTCAACAAAGCGGACAGTCGCAAGTCTCTAACGCCCGAATTTTTCGCGGCTTCAGCAATCTGCAATGCGTTCGCGCCTGAGAGGATTATCTTCTGAACATCTTCGGCCATCGGCATTACCTGATAAATACCGGTTCGCCCTTTATATCCCTCGTTGCACGAGTGACATCCGACGGCATCGAAGAGCGTCAAGCCCGAGTCTATTTCTTTTTGAGTGAAGCCTTCGGCAAGGAGAGCGGCCGGTGGCAGCGGAGGCGACATCGGTTTCTTGCAGTCGTGAAGTCTGCGCGCCAGTCTCTGCGCGATCACGAGCGTCACCGACGAAGTAATGTTGTAGGGGGCGATACCCATGTTCATCAAACGCGCGATGGTCTGGGGCGCATCATTCGTATGCAATGTCGACAACACCATGTGGCCGGTCTGCGCAGCTTTAATCGCGATCTCGGCCGTTTCCAGATCACGGATTTCGCCGACCATGATCACGTCGGGATCTTGGCGAAGGAAGGAACGCAACGCCGCCGCGAAGGTCATGCCTCGCTTCTGGTTTTGCTGAACCTGGTTGACGCCGGGCAAACGAATTTCCACGGGATCTTCAACCGTAGAGATATTACGCCCTTCAGTATTGAGAATATTGAGGGCGGTATACAGCGACACGGTTTTACCCGAGCCGGTTGGGCCGGTCACCAACACCATGCCGTAGGGCTTCTCGATGGCGTCCAAAAAAAGTTTTTGCTGATCGTCTTCGTAGCCTAATTTCTCGATGCCTAGCTTTGCGGCCGAGCCATCGAGAATACGCAGCACTACTTTTTCGCCGAACAACGTCGGACACGTGCTGACGCGGAAGTCGATCGACTTTGTCTTTGATAAGTTTAATTTGATGCGGCCGTCCTGCGGCACGCGGCGCTCCGCGATATCGAGACCGGACATTACTTTTAAGCGAGACGATATGCGGGGGGTCAATTTAACGGGAGGAGCCGCAACCGACTTCAACATTCCGTCCATGCGGAAACGCACGCGATAGTTCGACTCATAAGGTTCGAAGTGAATATCCGAGGCGCCGCGCTTGATGGCATCGACGAGTACTTTGTTCACAAACTTGACGACAGGCGCATCTTCGCCGCCGGTAGCATCAATTCCGCCGCTCGCTTCATCGCCTTCAAGATCACCTGAATCGCTGACCAGTGACTCCAGACCTTCGGAATCCTCCATTCCATCGATAGTGGTGCCTGACGAATTCAACGCTTGTTCGATAACTCGCGTGAGCTGTTCTTCACTTATTAAAATCGGCTCAACCGAGTGATTGGACTGGAACTTGATCTCATCCAATCCACGCAGATTCGTTGCATCGGACACGCCTACGAATAAGCGATTGCCGCGTTTGAATAGCGGAAGTGCTTTATGCTGAACGATTAGTTTTTCACTTACGAGGCGAATAGGCGCTTGCGCCAGATCAAGAGATTCGGCATCGAAAACCGGCACACCGAATTCCGACGAGGCCGCCATCGCGATTTGGGCGCCGTTAGCTAACGCGTGCTCGATCAGAAATGTGCCGAAAGGAATCTTCTGTTTAATCGATGCATCCAGGGCGCGGCGTGCATCCACGTCCGAGACTGTCCCTTCGACGACCAAGCGACGCGCGATCCCCGTCAGCCCTGCCAATGCGGCAGGATTCATCTGCGTCGCCATAAGAATGCCTCGTAAATTCCCGAATCCCTTGGCGAATGTACTCTAAATAAGGACCGGAATGAATACCTGGAAAAACGGATTTGTCCACAAAAATGAGAAGGCCCCGCTTGGCGGGGCCTTAAAGATCAAAAACTAGAACTACTCAAACGTTTATTTGCATTCTGTCGGAGCATACTTGACTGGCAACGTGCCTGCTGCAGCGCCCACCAAACCGCGAGACGTAGAAGTCGCTGTACCGGCGGACGTGCAAGCCCAGTCAATCACGCCATTTAGACCGGCAGCCATGGGAGCAGACGCACCATTTGCGGTGATATAAGGCGAGAAGTTAATGTTAGTTCCTGCAGCATCTGCTGGCAGGCCGCTCGTTGCGGTTGGCGCAAACACAACATTAATTACGCCGGTGGCCGCTCCGACAGTCATCTGCGAGACGAATTTCGAAGTCGGATTTTCTGCGGCGACTTGAACTGAAACCGCATTTACGCCCTGCATATCATTGTTGTCAAATCCTTCAGCAACCGCGACCTTGAGCGCGTCGGCAGCCAAAATACCTTCCGAAATCTTCGCACGAACGGTGTAATCCTGATACGCCGGCAATGCAATCGCCGCCAAGATGGCGATGATCGCGATCACGATCATCAATTCGATAAGGGTGAAGCCCTTGTTCATGGTTTTCATTTTAAATCCTCTGAGATTTTTAACTTCGAAGTTTGTGATGCCCCAGCCAAACCGGATTGACCACGTGCTTGCAACTCCGTCGCGTAGCCATAGCGGCCAACGTGCCCGATTCGACGCAAGTGCAAAGGAGCAGGTTCTATGCCACGCGCTTCTACGCAGAGGATTCAGTGAGTTACAGCAGCTCGGCGGTTAAAAGGCCATCTAAACGGCTATCTGACTACAGAATCGATTTATCCATTCGCGTCAGGAAGTGACGCATTACGTCAGCTTTCTGACTACCACGCATCGATGGGCAACGCGCCTAACGGTTGCTTGGTTTGACGAGAAAGTACCATTGTGTATCCGTCGACATGGCCTTGCAGTGGCAGATACGCCAACGCATCGATGGGCAAACCGACGGAATTCACATACTTCTGAATAATGTCGGCATTCGCTGCGTTCTTTTTTGCGAGAT
This sequence comes from uncultured Rudaea sp., assembly GCA_964657965.1. GTDB lineage: Bacteria > Pseudomonadota > Gammaproteobacteria > Xanthomonadales > Rhodanobacteraceae > Rudaea. The sequence continues at coordinate 12,723 of CAZZWP010000037.1, forward strand.
CGCTTAATGGCTTTGCTTCGGCGAGCATGGCATCTTCAGTATTTGCATACGCCGTGTAGTACTTCGGAAGCCTTTCGAGATCTTTGCCATTAACTCCTGACCATAAAAGATCTGATTTTTCTTTGCGATCGGTTGGGCGCGTTACACCAACGAGGATCGGGCCGGTTAAGGAGCGTTTCGAGAATTGTGGATCTTTGGCCGCAGCAAGATCTTGATCATCGAGATCACTCGCCGAGACCGTCATGAATCGATCGAGCCGCGCGACGATAAATACCGGTCGCGAATTACTGATGATCCAAAATCCGTAGCAAAATGCCGTTAACTGCAGCAAGGCAATGACGGTGAGATCGAAGCGCAGGCTTTTCTTACCTGTCTTGAATACGGTCAGCGTCAACAAGGGACCCAACACGATATCGACACTCATTATCAAGATGATCAGCTCGCTGCCGCCCGCCACGCGAAAGTAAGGCGGCGGGAACCAAACGAAATAAATGAGCGATGCGACGAGTGCAGCAACCGTGAGGCTGATGCAAAGGTGAATGGCAGAAGCTTTCCAGCGTGTCATAACGAAAACGCGAACTGTCAATCGATACCTAGTTTTTTAAGTTTATAGCGTAACGCGCGAAATGTGATTCCCAGCTTCTTCGCGGCGGCGGTTTTGTTGTACCGCGTTTCCTGCAGCGCCTTCATGATCGCTTCGCGCTCCAGATTGCTGATATAGGAATCAAGACCGCCATCGCCACTGTCGGTGCCGTCGTCCACTTCCTCTTCGACAGCGGCCGCTTGTTCCTTTTTCTGTGCGGGCGAAAGCCGCAAATCATCCGGCTTGATGACGTTGTTTTCGCATAAAGCGACGGCCCGTTCAAGCACGTTTTCCAACTCGCGAACGTTTCCTGGAAACGGATAAGCAAGCAGCGCGGCCAACGCTTCGGGTGTCAATTTCGCCGGCGGATTGCCATGATCGGAACCGAGGCGTTCAAGAACGCGACCGGCAAGTTTCGGCACATCTTCGCGGCGCTCGCGCAGCGGTGGCACACGAAGTTCGATGACATTGATTCGATAGTACAAGTCTTGGCGGAATTGCCCACTTTCCACGAGCTTGGCCAGATTTTTGTGCGTGGCTGAAAGAATGCGGACGTCGACAGGAACTTCCGCGCGGCCTCCGATCGGTCGAACGGCTTTTTCCTGAATCACACGAAGCAGTTTGACTTGCATCTGGATCGGTAGCTCGGCGACTTCGTCGAGGAATAGGGTTCCTCCGTTGGCCGCCTGAAAAAGGCCATCTTTGTCGGCTTGGGCGCCGGTAAAGCTTCCTTTCTTATGGCCGAAGAATTCGGATTCCATCAATTCCGAAGGTATCGCGCCGCAGTTCACGGGCGTAAACGGTCCGCTGGCACGGGGTCCTTGCTCGTGAATAAGTCTAGCGACGAGTTCTTTGCCGACGCCCGATTCGCCACTGATATAAACCGGCGCCTGACTGCGCGCGAGCTTTCCGATCGTCAACCGCAATTCTTGGATCGCTGGCGAATCGCCGAGCATTTTCGCCGCAACGGCGCTTGGCGGCTCCGATTTCTTTTCCTCTGCCAACCGCATCGCCGTCTGCACCAGACGCCGCAGCATGTTGATGTCGACAGGTTTTGAAACGAAATCGAATGCACCGGCTTTCAGTGCGGTAACCGCGGCATCGACGTTGCCGTAGGCGGTGATCATCGCCACCGGTGTTTCTGCATATTTCGCGGCAATCAGCTCGATGATTTCCTGACCGTTGCCATCGGGCAGATTCATGTCGGTGAAACACAACGCGTAGCGCGACTCACTCAGGCGTTGTTTCGCTTCGGAGACATTGCTCGCGGTGTCGACGACCAGACCCATCCGCCCCAGCGTGATGGTCAGCAATTCTCGAATGTCGCGCTCATCGTCGATGACGAGGACGTTTGGCTTACTCATGGCGACGGGCGGGAGTCAAAGTAGCGAGACATTACGGTAAAACGACACGGACGTGAAGCGCCGTCATTTTGCGGTCACGGCAACCACAGGCCCGGACAGCGTAATCCGGAAACAACTACCGCCGCCGGCGACCGGGACATACTCCAACGTCGCCTGATTCGCATCGCACATCGTGCGCGCCAGATAAAGCCCGAGACCGGTGCCGTACTCGTGGGTCGTGAAGAACGGCTCGAAGATTTGCGCGGCGACTTTCGCAGGAATACCGGGGCCGCGATCGATTACTTCGATCAGCGGCGGTCCTTTGTCTGTCGCCATCCGCGGCACCACTGAAACGCGCGCCGGTTCGCCGGGCAGCCGTCCGTAGCGCAGGGCGTTTTGGACAAGATTCCATACCACTTGTTGCAACTGCTGCGGATCGGCGAGCGCTTCGACATGACGACCTTGCGTCACGGCGCGCAGCTGATCCTGCCCGACGTCGTTTCCAGTTTTATACTCTTCCACAAAGTGTTGCGCCCACATCGACAAATCCAAACTTTCGGGCCGCGACCGCTCGCGCCGCGAAAGTTGCAGGATATTTTCGACAATCTCATTCACACGACTGCAATGGTTGTTGATGATCTCGACCATGCGCTTGTCCGCATCGGTCAGTTCTTCGGATTCGGCGAGCAATTGCGCGGAGTAACTGATGGCGGCCAGCGGATTGCGGATTTCGTGCGCGATTGACGCCGATAGGCGGCCTAGCGAAGAAAGCGTTAGCTCTTCTGCGCGGCGCGACACGAGCGATGTGTCGTCGAGAAAAATCAGAAAATTGTTGTCGTCGTTCGAAGCTAATTTCGTAAAGCGCGGAATGATTTCAGGAACGCCTTCGGCCAACGCGACGGCGGTATTGTCGATCTTGCCTGTCGTGCGCCAATGATAAAGACGTCGCGACAACTCGGGCGCAACCGTGCCCAAATCGCGCTGTCCCGGCTTGGGATTGCCCATCAGCGCCCAAGCCGATTCGTTCCAGCGATGCACGCGATTGGCATCGTCGACGACCAGCACGCCGGTTTTCATGCGCCGGATGATCAGCTCGTTGATCTGCGCGAGATTGGCCAAGTCGATGCCGCGCTTTTCGGCAAGCGCCTCGGTTTCGCGCATCTGCTTGCCTAAAACGAAACACAACGTGGCGGTAGCGAAATAGCTCAGGCCGTACAGTCCCGCCTCGAGAATGTTGCGATCCTCGTGTTCGATGACGCGGCCCCACATGCATTGCGCAAGAACGCCCAGCGCCGCGAGCGCCGCGAAAAGTCCCGCCAATCGCGGCGGTAAAAGTAATGCACCGGCACCGACGTTTACGAGCAGCAACATCGCGATCGCGGTCGGCGGATTGGAGATGGAGAACATCGCGATCGTCGTCGCCGCGATGTCGAGGCTAAGCGCGGCCGCAACCTTCAACGCGACGTTACTTCGCCATTGTCTGAGTTGGATCAAGCCGTAAAGCGCGAGCAACAGATAAAGCGATGCGCTGGCGCAGCCGAGCAGCGGGTAATCGAGCTGAACCCAGTTATACATGTACGCGCTGAAGACAAGCGCGCTGATAACCACCGCCTGAAATACGCGGAACAAGTTGAAAAAATAAATTTCGCGCCGACTGATGTCGCTGAGCGCGGATTCTGGTCGGGTGCGGACGTCGATCGCTGTGGCCACGGCGCGGAGTGTTGTTTGTGCGAGTATACCAATCCTCGGCATCGTGCGCCGAGGTGTGCCACGCCGGTCTTTTAATTGACGCGACGATTGATCAGAATAATCGGCTTCGCGATCGGATCGCTGGTCGATCCGCCATTTCTCCCCCTTTCGGTGATTCAAGCATGAATTTCCACGAGTATCAGGCCAAACAGATGTTTGCCGACTACGGCATTCCCGTACCCGCCGGCAAACTGGCGACAACGCCGGAACAGGCCGGTGAAGCCACGCGCGCGCTCGGCGGCGACGAGTGGGTGGTGAAAGCGCAGATCCACGCCGGGGGTCGCGGCAAGGCCGGCGGCGTGAAACTGGTCAAGTCGGCCGAAGATGCCAAGGCCGCGGCCGCGAAGATGCTCGGTACGTCGATGCAGACGTATCAATCCGGCGGACGCGCGCTTCCGGTGAACAGCGTGCTCATTTGCGAAGCGTCGGATATCGCGAAAGAACTGTATCTCTCGGTGCTCGTCGATCGCGCGACGAAATCCGTCGCGTTCATCGCATCGGCGCGGGGCGGTGTCGACATCGAACAAGTCGCTCGCGAAAATCCCGAGGACATCCACACGCTCGAAGTGAATTTCGTCCAAGGCTTGCAGCCGTATCAATGCCGCAAGCTCGCGTTCGCGATGGGCTTGAATGCGAAGCAAGCGAATCAGTTGACGAAAATCATGTTGGGTCTGTATCGGCTATTCAACGATAAGGACTTATCGCTGGTCGAATTGAATCCGCTCGCTATCGAAAAATCCGGCGATCTGCTTGCGTTGGACGGCAAAGTGAATTCGGACGACAACGCCGAATTCCGCCACGCCGATCTCGCCGCGATGCGCGACGAAACGCAGGAGGATCATGCCGAAGCCGTCGCCGTGAAATACAACCTCAACTACGTGACTATGGATGGCGATATCGGCTGCATGGTCAACGGCGCCGGACTCGCCATGGCGACGATGGACGTCATCAAACTCGCTGGCGGCGAACCGGCAAACTTTCTCGATGTGGGCGGCGGCGCGACGAAAGAACGCGTCACCGAAGCGTTCAAACTGATTCTCTCGTCCGACAAAGTGCGGTGCATCCTCGTCAACATTTTCGGCGGCATCGTCCGCTGCGATTTGATCGCCGAAGGCATTATCGCAGCCGTGAAGGAAGTCGGATTGAAGATTCCCGTCGTGGTTCGACTGCAAGGCACGAACGTCGAAAAGGGACGCGAGCTGCTCAACACGTCCGGATTGGCCATCACGTCCGCCGACGATCTGAACGATGCCGCGAAAAAAGCGGTCGCCGCGGCCAAAGCCGCCTGAGCCAGGAATTCCGATATGAGCGTTTTAATCGACAAGAACACCAAAGTCATCACGCAGGGTTTCACCGGCCAGCAGGGCACGTTTCACTCCGAGCAGGCGTTGGACTACGGCACCAAACTCGTCGGCGGCGTGACGCCGGGTAAGGGCGGATCGCTGCACATCGGCTTGCCGGTGTTCAACACCGTACAAGACGCGGTCGACGACACGGGCGCCGACGCGACGATGATCTTCGTGCCGCCGCCGTTCGCGGCCGACGCGATTCTCGAAGCGGCGGATGCCGGCATTCGCGTCATCGTCACGATCACCGAAGGCATTCCGGTGCTCGACATGCTGCGTGTAAAAAATGCACTCAAGCAATATCCGGAAACTGTTTTGATCGGACCGAATTGCCCGGGCGTCATCACGCCGGGCCAATGCAAGATCGGCATCATGCCAGGACACATCCACAAGCCCGGCAAGATCGGCATCGTCTCGCGATCCGGAACGCTGACGTACGAAGCCGTGTTCCAGACGACCAACGAAGGTCTCGGCCAAAGTACCGTGATCGGTATCGGCGGCGATCCGATCAACGGACTGAACTTCATCGACTGCCTCACGCTGTTTCAAGATGACGCGCAGACCGAAGGCATCATCATGGTCGGCGAAATCGGCGGTTCGGCGGAAGAAGATGCAGCCGAATTCATCAGTGAATACGTGACGAAACCTGTGGTCTCGTTTATCGCGGGTGCGAGCGCGCCCGCCGGCAAACGAATGGGTCATGCGGGCGCCATTATTTCGGGAGGCAAAGGCACTGCGGGGGCAAAATTCGCGGCCCTGGAAAAAGCCGGCGTGACCACGGTGAAATCGCCGGCTGATCTCGGCAAAGCCATCGCGGCGCGACTCAAGAAATAAGTCGCGGTCCGATGAGCGATAATTGAAGGCCGCGACAATCGCGGCCTTTTTTCATGGGAGACATCGCGTATGGCGACGTTGCGATTTGCGCTGGCCCAGTTCGACTTCCCCGTCGGCGCGGTCGCGAACAACGGCGAACGCATGCGTGAACTGATGGACGAAGCGCGCGACACGCACGGCGCCCAACTCATCGCATTTCCAGAACTGACCATTGCCGGCTATCCGCCGGAAGATTTGTTGCTGCGTCCGAGTTTTCTCGCCGCGTGCGAACGCGAAACCGTTGATGTCGCCGCCGCCGCCACCGGTATCGGCGCGTACTTCGGCCATCCGCATGCGGTGGGCGAAGTATACAATGCGGCAAGTTTGGCGATCGACGGCGATGTCGTCTTCACCACGCATAAACAAGCGCTGCCGAATTACACCGTGTTCGACGAGAAGCGCTACTTCCAATCAGGCAACCATTCGGCCGTGACCGATTTTCGCGGCGTGCGTATCGGCTGGCTGATTTGCGAAGACATCTGGGAAGAAGAACCGGCCGCCCACGCCGCCGCGCAAGGCGCCGAGCTTCTGATGGTGATCAACGCATCGCCGTTCGATGTCGGCAAATCCGCGCAACGTGCGGAATTGCTTTCGCGGCGCGCGCGCGAGAACGAAGTCGCGATCGCGTACGTCAACGTCGTGGGCGGTCAGGACGACCTCGTTTTCGATGGCGGTTCGCTCCTCGTCGAACCGGATGGCCGTATCGCCGCCCAAGCACCCGCGCTGGCCGATACATTATTGATCGCCGAATACGACACGGCCACGCGTCGTTTTGTCGCCGATGACTGGCCACGCGCGGAGGAATCGCTCGAATCGCGCGCGTATGCCGCACTCGTGCGCGCGATTGGCGATTACGTCAGAAAAAATCATTTTCCCGGCGTTCTCTTGGGACTTTCCGGCGGCATCGACTCATCACTCGTGCTCGCCCTTGCCGTCGACGCACTCGGCGCGGATGCTGTCACGGCCGTTCGGCTTCCGTCGCGCTACACGTCCGATCTCAGCAATGAGCTCGCGGCTGAGCAAGCGAAAAAACTCGGTGTCGAACTGCTGACGTTGCCCATCGAAGCACCGTTCAACTCGTTTCTCGGCGAGTTGAATCCAGCGTTTGCGATACTTGACTATGCGTCAGCCGCGGACGTTACCGAAGAGAATCTGCAATCGCGCTGCCGCGGCATCCTACTGATGGCGCTGTCGAACAAAACCGGACGTATGGTTTTGTCCACCGGCAATAAAAGTGAATACGCCGTCGGCTATGCAACGATTTATGGCGACATGTGCGGCGGCTTCGCGCCGATCAAGGATTGCTACAAACAACTCGTATACGCGCTGGCGCGATGGCGGAACCAGCAAGGCGATGGCGACGTGATTCCGGTGCAAGTGATCGATCGTCCACCCTCGGCCGAATTGCGCGAAAACCAAACCGATCAGGATTCGTTGCCGCCTTACGAAGAACTCGACGCGATTCTCGAACGTTTCATCGACGACGAGCAATCGCAGGCCGAAATCATCGCGGCAGGATTCGACGAATCAACCGTTCGTCGCATCGCCCGACTGGTTCTAACGAGCGAATACAAGCGACGCCAATCCGCGCCGGGCCCGAAGATTTCCACACGCGCATTTGGACGCGATCGGCGTTATCCGATCACGTCGGGTTGGCGCTAAGGTTACGAAAGGCGATCAGCTACGGAACGGTACCATCCGACCCCACCAATGTTCATGCGGCGGGAAATGGCCGGTGAAATAGGGATGATCCGGATAATTGAGTTTCAACACCCGCTCGGTGTCTTCCGCGAGTTTGTCCTGGTTTAGCGCTTTGTACGAAAGCACCATGACCGCCAGTGCATCGCCGGCAGCCGGCGTGCGTTGATAGCGTTCGAGCACTTGCTTGGAACGATTCACGGCCGCGACGTACGCGCCGCGCTGCAAATAAAATTCCGCGACGCCGATTTGCGCGCGGGAAAGATTGTCGCGCAGATAAATCATGCGCTGGCGCGCGTCCGGCGTATAGCGGCTGTTCGGAAAACGCGTGACCAGTTCGCTGAGATCGGTGAACGATTGCAGCGTGTTGCCCTGGTCGCGCTTGGTCATGTCCTGGTTGGCGTAGCGATCGAGAAAGCCTTTGTCGCGATCGAAATTGATGATGCCGCGCAAGTAATAGGCGTAATCGACGTGCTTGTGCGTCGGATACGTCTTGATGAACCGGTTGACGGTGGAATACGCGTCGTCCTGCTTGTCGGTCTTATATTGCGCGAACGCCAGATCGAGCGTCGCCTGTTCCGTGTAGGGACCGAACGGAAAGCGCGCGATGAGGCGCTGATCGTAGCGGATCACTTTGTTGTAGTTGCCATCGACGAGCGCGGCTTTCGCCGTCGCATACATCTGCTCGACGGGAAGCACTTCGGTATCGTCCTTCTTGCGGCCGAACAGGCTGCAGCCGCTGGCGAACACGAAGAGAACGAGCAGGCAAATCTTTACGAGCGAAGACAAACGCATGGCGGGCAATCGCATAACAAAAATGCACGTTCCAGGACAGAATCGGGATAATAGCGGAAATTCGCCATCAGCCGGAAATCGGCGGCGCGCTCAGCCAACTAGCATTCAGCATGAATTCTTCGGTACAAACGTTAACATCTCATATACCGCCCGAATCGGCCGGACGTCGGTTCGATCAGGCGCTGGCTGAGCTTTTCCCGGACTATTCGCGATCCCGGCTGACGCAATGGATCAAATCCGGTGACGTGCTGCTGGATGGCGCATCGGCGATTCCGCGACAGATCGTCCGCGGCGGCGAAGCGGTGACGTTGCGCGCTGAATCGACGCAAGAGGTGCCGATGGCGCCGGAAGCCATCGCGCTGGATATCCGCTACGAAGATGCGGATGTGCTCGTCATCAACAAACCGGTGGGACTCGTCGTCCATCCCGGCGCGGGCCAGGCGGGCGGCACACTGCAAAACGCGCTGTTGCATTTCGATCCGAAGCTCGCGGAAATTCCGCGCGCAGGCATCGTGCATCGGTTGGATAAAGATACGTCCGGCGTGATGGTGGTCGCGCGCACGTTGACCGCGCACGCGTCGCTTGTCGAACAATTGCAGGCGCGCGATGTGCATCGACAGTACGTCGCGATCGTGTATGGATCGATGATCGCCGGTGGCAGCGTCAACGAGCCGATCGGTCGGCATCCGCGCGATCGTTTGCGTCAGGCCGTGGTTGACGAGCCGGCGGGCAAGCCTGCCATCACGCACTACCGCGTCCGCGAAAGATTCCGCGCGCACACCGTGATCGAATGCCGTCTGGAAACGGGACGCACGCATCAGATCCGCGTGCATTTGGCGCATATCCGTCATCCGCTCGTTGGCGATGGCATGTACGGCGGCGGATTGAAACTGCCAAAGGGCGCGACGGCCGAATTGACCGACGCGATGCGCGGATTCAAGCGTCAAGCGTTGCACGCGGAAAAACTCGAATTCAAACATCCGCGCAGCGGCGAATTGGTCAGCGTCAGCGCGGAAATTCCGGACGACATGCGACACCTCATCGCCGCCCTGCGCGCGGACACGCTTGCCGCGAAAGCGTGACCGAAGATTCCATCATCGTCCCGGATTGGCCGGCACCGGCATCGGTGCGTGCGGTGATCACGACGCGATGGATGCCTGGAAATTCGCTACCTCCGTACGACGCGTTCAATCTCGGATTGCGTAGCGGCGAAGACGAAAATATCGTGCGGGCCAATCGCGCGTTGTTGGAACGCGCGCTGCAATTGCCGTCGTCACCGCGCTGGTTGCAGCAGGTTCACGGCGATCGAAGCTTGCGCGTGACGGAAGAAATCTTCGACGTCGAACAGCAGGCCGACGCCGTATTCACGACGCAACCGGACATTGTGCTCGCGGTTCTCACCGCCGATTGTTTGCCGATTCTTTTGTGCGCCGACGACGGATCCGAAATCGCCGCCATTCATGCGGGATGGCGCGGGCTGTCTGCGAACATTGTCGAATCGACGATTGCGCGTTTGCGAACGCCACGCTCGAGACTGCTTGCATGGCTTGGCCCGGCGATCGGTCGCGCGTCGTATGAAGTCGGTGACGAGGTGCGCGCGACGTTTGTCGGGACGTCGGCCGAGGCGGCAGATGCATTCGTCGCGACGCGTCCCGGACACTGGCTGTGCGACTTGTATGCGCTCGTGCGACAGAAATTGCGCGCCATCGGGGTCGAAAAAAATTTCGGCGGCCACTTCGATACATTCAATGACGCGCGATTGTACTCGTATCGTCGTGATGGCGCGCGGAGCGGTCGTTTCGCTAGCCTGATCTGGCTTTCATGACGACCCTTTTTCAACGCTTGCTTGATCCGACAGCGTTCACGGCCCTGCCGGGACGCGTTCGCAAAGTTCATGAGGCGCCACAAACGAAAATCTATCGCGGTGAAACCGACATCAAGCGCGGCACGGGCTTGCTCGCCGGCATCTTGGCGACGGCGACGTTCTTGCCGCCCGGCGGATCCAATATCGCAACCGCGGTCGAAATCGCAGTCACTCAGTCCGGCGAACGTTGGACGCGAAATTTCGGCGGTCGCCGCATGCGTTCACGATTGTGGGATTCGGACGGATTGTTGTGCGAAAAGCTCGGTCTGGCGACGTTCGGTTTTGCTTTATCCGTCGAAAACGGCGTCTTGTTTTGGCGCATCCGACGCGTGTCGTCGTTGGGAATTCCACTGCCGGCGAAATGGTTCGATGGCGTGACCGCCCGCGAATTCGAAGCGGAGGGGCGCTATCGTTTTGACGTTCGCGCCGAATTGCCGTTGATCGGGCTGCTCGTCCACTACCGCGGTTGGTTGGATGTCGACTGAATCGCCGCTACTCGTCTTCGATGGTGTCTGCGTATTGTGCAGCCGAAGCGTGCAATTCGTGCTGCGCCACGATCGTGAAAAGCGATTTCGTTTCGCCACGACGCAATCCGAAACAGGCCGGCGTTTGATGCTCGCGCACGGCTTCGATCCCAATCGCCCATCCAGCGTTCTACTTGTCGAGAACGATGCGGTATTTCTGGAAAGTTCGGCCGCCATCCATGTTTTGCGCTCGTTCGGCGGCGCGTGGAGCCTGGTGGCAGGCCTGATCTGGATTTTTCCGCGACCGCTTCGCGATGCGGTATATCGTGGCATCGCGAAACGTCGCTATCGTTGGTTCGGAAAACGTGATTCCTGCTATTTGCCGCAGCCTGAAGACCGCACGAGATTTCTCGACTGATGCGTCGTGCAAAACGCTTGAAATTCGCTCCGAAGACCGCATAACTACGCCATCTCGCGGCGTTTTGCCGCACCAATTTGCGGAAAAAAAATTATGCGGATGGATAAACTGACGTCGCGTTTTCAGCAAGCGCTGGCCGATGCGCAATCGCTGGCTGTTTTGCGCGACAACAACGTGCTCGAACCCGTGCACGTGATGACGGCGCTGCTCGATCAGAACGGCGGGTCGACCACACCCTTGCTCGCGCAAGCCGGTGTGAACGTGGCGACGTTGCGTACGCGGCTCGCGCAGGCACTGGACCGGCTGCCTTCGGTGAAAGGTCAGGAAGGCAACGTCAATGTCTCGAATGAATTGAATCGCCTGCTCAATCTCACCGACAAGCTGGCCTCGCAGCGCAGCGACGCATTCATCGCCAGTGAACTTTTTATACTCGCGGCATTGGATGACAAAGGCGAGGTCGGTGAGGCACTGAAAGCGGCCGGCGCGACGAAGACCAACCTCGAATCGGCGATCGAAAAAATGCGCGGCGGTGAAAAAGTGCAGAACGAAAATGCGGAAGATCAGCGTCAGGCGCTGGAAAAATACACGATCGATCTGACGGCACGCGCCGAGAAATCCAAACTGGATCCGGTTATCGGTCGCGATGAAGAAATCCGTCGCGTGATCCAGGTTCTGCAACGGCGCACAAAAAATAATCCGGTATTGATCGGCGAACCGGGCGTAGGCAAAACGGCGATCGTCGAAGGCTTGGCGCAGCGCATCGTCAATCATGAAGTGCCGGAAGGATTGCGCGATCGTCGCGTGCTGTCGCTCGATATGGGCGCGCTAATCGCGGGCGCGAAGTTTCGTGGCGAATTTGAAGAACGTCTGAAAGCGGTGCTGAAAGATCTCTCGAAAGAAGAGGGCAACGTCATTCTTTTCATCGACGAATTGCATACGATGGTGGGCGCCGGCAAAGCGGAGGGATCGATGGATGCCGGCAACATGCTCAAACCGGCGCTCGCGCGCGGCGAATTGCATTGCATCGGCGCCACGACGCTGGACGAGTATCGCAAATACATCGAGAAGGACGCAGCGCTCGAACGTCGATTCCAGAAAGTATTCGTCGGCGAGCCGAGTGTGGAAGATACGATCGCGATCCTGCGCGGATTGAAAGAACGTTACGCCGTGCATCACGGCGTGGAAATCACCGATCCGGCGATCGTCGCGGCGGCGACGTTGTCGAACCGTTACATCGCCGATCGGCAATTGCCCGACAAAGCCATCGACTTGATGGACGAGGCCGCATCGCGCATCCGCATGGAAATCGATTCCAAGCCGGAAGAATTGGATCGCTTGGAGCGCCGTCTCATTCAGCTCAAGATCCAGCGCGAGGCGCTGAAGAAGGAAAAAGACAAAGAATCGAAGCAGCGTCTGGCCGATCTCGAAGCCGACATCGCCAAGCTCGATCGGCAATTCTCGGATTTGAACGAAGTCTGGAAGGCCGAGAAAGCGGCCGTGCAAGGCACGACGAAAATAAAGGAGCAGATCGAACAGGCGCGCGCGGAGATTGAAACGTCGCAGCGGCATGGCGATTTGGCAAAAGTTGCAGAAATCCAATATGGGAAAATTCCACAATTGGAAAAGCAGCTGGCGGCGGCGCAGGAAACCGAAGCGAAAGGTTTCACGTTGCTGCAGCAACGCGTGACGGCAGAAGAGATCGCGGAAGTCGTCGCGCGTTGGACGGGTATTCCGGTCAGCAAAATGCTCGAGGGCGAGCGCGAAAAACTGCTACGCATGGAAGACGCATTACATCAGCGCGTGATCGGACAGGATGAAGCGGTGCGCGCGGTATCCGATGCGATTCGCCGCTCGCGCGCGGGATTGTCGGATCCGAACCGGCCGAACGGATCGTTTCTTTTTCTTGGCCCGACCGGAGTCGGCAAAACGGAACTTTGCAAAGCGCTCGCCGAATTCCTGTTCGACTCGACCGAAGCAATGATCCGCATCGACATGAGTGAATTCATGGAGAAGCATTCGGTGAGCCGGCTCATCGGCGCACCGCCGGGATACGTCGGCTATGAAGAAGGCGGCTATCTCACCGAAGCGGTGCGGCGTCGCCCGTACAGCGTGATCCTGCTCGACGAAGTCGAGAAAGCGCATCACGACGTGTTCAACGTATTGTTGCAAGTCCTCGATGACGGCCGGTTGACGGATGGTCAAGGTCGCGCGGTCGATTTTCGCAACACGGTGATCGTGATGACGTCGAATCTGGGTTCGCAATTCATCCAGGAAAACGCGGGCGATTCGGAGGCCGACTATACGCAGATGAAAGCGTCGGTGATGGGTGTGGTGCAGGCGCATTTCAGGCCGGAATTCATCAATCGTCTCGATGAGATCGTGGTCTTCCGCTCGCTGGAGAAATCGCAGATTCGGCAGATCGCCCGCATTCAGATCGACTATCTCGCGAAGCGTCTGGCGGAACGACAGCTGACGCTGGCGTTATCCGAAAAGTCGCTGGATTTGCTCGGCAACGTCGGCTTCGATCCGGTATACGGGGCGCGTCCGTTGAAACGTGCGATTCAACAGCAGCTGGAAAATCCGTTGGCGAAGGAAATTCTGGAAGGGAAATTCCAGCCCGGCGACACGGTGACGGTGGACGCGCAAAACGGCCGACTCACATTTGCAAGAACCTGAAAAAGAAAGCCCGGCATGTGCCGGGCTTTTCTCATTCGCTCGACGCATGCGTCAGAACTTGAACGTCACCTTGCCGTAAACGTAGCGGCCGTTGAAGCCAAACGGCGAAAGTGCCGAGTATTGCAGTCCGTCGTACGCGTCTTCATAGCCGAATCCGTTCGAAACCAGGAAATTCACTTTTGTCGGATATTGGTTCGTCAGATTGTCGGCGCCGACCGTGAACGTCCACGCCGTCCACGTGTAGCTTACTGACGTATCGAGAATCCACCGCGCCGCGAATTTTTGGTCACCGGCAACCGGGTCGGTTTGAGTTGGATCGAGATCAGCCAGTCCGACCAACCGCGTGACGGCGCCATAACGGGTTTCGTTGGCGTGGATGTCGAAGCCGTGGAGCAGCCAGTCGCCGCCGAAA
>CAZZWP010000038.1:0-26675 GCA_964657965.1 uncultured Rudaea sp.
CGGCGGCGGCGTCGATGTGTCGGGCACCGGCAATCTGGTGATCGGCAACGACACGCAGATCATCGGCAACACCGCGAGCATCGCCGGCGGCGGCATTCGCTTTGCCAGCACCGGCACGCTGACTGCCGCGGGGACGGGCAATCTCATCGCCAACAACCATGCACCGAACAGCTTCGGCGGCGGACTTTACGTGCTCGGCGGCAGCGCGACGATCACTGCATCGGGCATCGGCTCGCAAGCGTTGTTCTATCTCAACGATGCCTATTCCGGCGGCGGCATCGCGGTGCGCAGCACCGCCACCTATCCCGGCAGCGTGGAACTCGGCGACGTCGGAACGGCGCCGATCGTGATCGACAACAATTCCGCCAGCCGGCTGGGCGGCGGCGTCTACCTGGAGTCGTACGACGACAACGTCTCGCCCACTGGAGCGTTCTTTTCGGCGCTAAACGCGCAGCTCACCCGCAACAGCGCGTTCGATGGCGCCGCTGCGTATGTCGATTGCCCGAACGGCGCGACGTCATGCACCGTACCATCGAGTAGCTTCGGCTTCTCTACTGACGGCTGCTCCGGAATCGGATGCTCGCTCGTGCAGACGAATACCGCGACGTCGCCGAACGGTTCGGTCTTCACCATCAAGAATGCAGCCGCGTCGTTCGGCAACTCGCGGATGACCGGCAATAGCGGTGCGTATCTGCTTGCCGCAAGCTCGGGTGCCACAGTGCAACTTCAGGAAACACTGATCACCGGCAACAGCACCACACAGGCCTTGCTATCCGCCACCACGGGCGCGCTGGAGCTCGCACAGTGCACGCTGGCGGACAATGCAGTCGGCGCGACACACCTGATCGGCGTGCAGAACGCGACGTTCGAACTGCTCAACAGCGTCGTGGATACGGACGTCAGTACGCTCAGCCAGAACGGCGGCGCGCAGACGGTGCACGACGTGGTCGCCACCAACATCGACGGCTTGCCGACGGCCAATGACGTGCTGCTGGCCGATCCGGCTTTCATCAATCCTGCGCAGGGCGATTATCGGTTGCGCGTAACCTCCGATGGCGTGTCGTTCATCGTCTCGCCCGCCGTCGATTTTTCCGCGCAGGGCTACGACGCCGCCGATATCGATGGCCGCACCCGCCCGGCCGATGTCGCCGGCGCCACGAACCGCTTCGGTGCATACGATCTGGGCGTTTACGAAATGCAGCCGATCACCGACCGTATCTTCGCGAACGGGTACGGCGATGTGTTCCTGCTGGCGCAGTGATTAATCGCCCCGATAAAAACTACCGCGTCGCTGCATGCGTTCGTCGCCGCAGTATGCGGACTTGCTGTGGGCTCGTTGAATTTTGAGCCCCGGTAAGTGGGTTCGCCGTCGCCGCTTTGGAACGGCATGCGGATGTGGGTATTCACCTGGTACTTGCCGACTGGGCAATTTTCCGGAATTTCGGATTCAAAATTGAATCGTCAGTTTCGAGCATATAGGGAATTTGAAATCTTTCGTCTGACTTTGTTCTTGACGTTTGTGATCGCACTTACAATAGACCATCACGTGCTTCGTTCCACTTTAGTAGGCCACCCACGGTCGTCAGCATGCCGCCAGCGCCGACTGCATTCTCAAAAGGCATCAGCTGACGGTAACCGTCCGATGTTGCTTCGTAGGCAACCGCACGTCCGTTTGCGACGCGACGGAATTCGTCACCCCATTCTGTGTGGGTCATTCCGAGCCGTCCGAATAAATGTTCGCTGCTGAATTTGGCAAACGGCTCACCGCTGACTCGTTCGACAACCGTCGCCAGAAGTCGCGCAAACTTCGGTGTTGTCCACTCAAATAACCATAACGTCGACAGTGACGAGAACCCAAGGGCAGCGTTTTACGTTCTCAGACATGATGGCGGTGTCGATGACGATAGGCGATAAATGATTCGGCAAGGTTCGTCGACGCGCCCGAAAAAAATCATATTCATTGCTTTCATCGGACTCAAGCTTCGCGCATTCTCGGACTGCCCAATACTAGGTCGATGGAGGCCTCGCGCATGCCAAGAGAGATCTTACGACTCCTAATACGGTCCGGCGGGGTCGCTCTTTCCTTCCTGGCAGCCGTCGCCGTCGCGCATGGGGAAGACGCCGTGTGGCAACCAGCCGAAGGCCACAGTCAAACCCGGCTGTGGCCGGGCGCACCCCCAGACGATAAGCCGATGCCGGGGTCGGAAAGGATTCGCCCTGGCAATGGCGAGCTGATCGTGGGTAAGACTGTCACGAGCATCACTAATGTCTCTGATCCCACAATCACGGTCTACGCGCCAAAAGACAATACAACTGGAGCAGCTGTATTAGTGATTCCCGGTGGTGGCTTTGAAATTCTTGCCATCGATTACGAAGGCACTGAAGTCTGCGATTGGCTGATAGCAGAAGGCATCACCTGCGTGCTCGAAAAGTATCGAGTCCCGAGTGAACCTTATGATTGGAAGACCAATGATCGGCCGCACAACCTTCAGATCCCAACGCGTTCACTGGAAGATACGCAACGCGCCATGCGCCTAATTCGTTCCCATGCAGAAGAGTGGCGCATTGATCCCAACAAGATCGGGGTGCTTGGATTTTCCGCTGGTGGATACTTGGTCGCGCAGATCAGCACGAACTACTCCAAAAAGCTTTATAGACCCATCGACGATGCTGACAAGCTAAGTGCCCGGGCAGACTTTGCCGTGGCTGTTTACCCGGGTCACATTGCCACTGAGCGAGACACCCTCAACCCCAATGTGCCCGTCACTAAACAAACGCCACCGACCTTCATTGTGCAAGCTGAGGATGATCACGTAGATGGCGTTCAGCAAGCGCTTGTCTACTTCACCGCGCTCAAAGACGCCGAAGTTCCGGCCGAACTTCATATCTATGCAACCGGCGGTCACGCGTTCGGGCTACGACCGACCGAACTCCCAATCACCCACTGGCCTCACCTGGTTGATGAGTGGTTCAAGACCATCGGCATATTGCCGAAATGACTCCACAGCTTTGCGCTTTAAAGCGAGGTTATGGACGTGGAAAACATCGAACTGAAGAGCAAGTGATAATTGCTACACGAAACATCGAACTTCAACCGATTTTCAGGCGTTACTAAAATCAGTAACCAAGTCGGCATGCAGACTGGGCTATCGGCAACCATTTGCGATAGGCCCCTTTTCCTCGGGGCCGTGTTTTGAGTTGTGGTTTGTGCTGTCAGTTCGCCTGTAGTGGCGCAGTTCATTGCCTTCAGAGTTGCGACCAGCCACCATCGACCGGAAGCTCGACGCCTGTTGTAAAGGTCGCATCGAACGCTAGGAACAAAACGGCTTTCGCGATTTCCTCCGACGTCCCGAAGCGTTTCATCGGGATCATTTCGGTCGTCTTCTGCCGGATCTGGGCGACTACGTTCTTGTCGGGAAAGACCTTGTTGAGGATAGGCGTGTCGATGGGCCCCGGGGTCACTGCGTTGACGCGAATCCCTTCGGAAAGAAGTTCAGCGGCTAGCGTCCGCGTGAAGGATCGCAGCGCCGCCTTGGCACCGCCGTACGTCGTTTGGCCAGGCAGCCCTTTGACGTTGGCGACGGAGGTCGTGAAGACGACGGAACCTCCCCAGGGAATCATGGGTGCGAGCTTGCGCACCGCGAAAAAAGGTCCCTTGGCATTTAGGTTGAACATCTCGTCGTAAATCGCCTCGGTTACGTTGAAGAGAGGCGTGGGAATGCTGAATCCGGCGCTGACCGAGAGCAGATCGACGGTGCCGAACTCGGCCTCGACCCTGGACGCTAGCGCGTCGATGTCCGTTAACGAACGCGCGTCGCTCGAAAGAACGAGCGCGTTCGCCCCAAGCTCCTTATTCGCAGAATCCAAGCTGGCCTGAGAGCGACCCGTCACCAGAACGCGTGCGCCCCCATCCAGCAACATCTTTGCCGTCGCGAGCCCCATGCCGCTCGTGCCGCCGATAATTACTACCTTCTTACCTTGATACCGTTCCACATTTATTCTCCTCAAAAGATTAGAGTTGGACTGTCTGTTTTGAACTGTTTAGTTATAAATCAGGCGCAGTGTTTGCAGTCAATGAAATGTTGAACTCCTTATTTCAAAATACGGGTTGAGCGCAGACGATCCTGTCGCTCCGCTCTCGCCTGCTGATTCCAGTGCGAGAGATCCGAACAGCCGCGACCGGGGTACTCGTCAGACGTATCGCTGTTGAGTTGCTGCGGATGACAAGTCGACGCCCGAGACATTGACGACCGCTTGCCACGCGGCTTCCTGGCTGGCTCGGTCTTGGAGGTGGGGGTGGCGCTGCGCTTCAATGGGGCCAGTGAACTTTCCCTTCGCCGAGGCGAAGAATGTTCCGGAGACATCGGTTCCAAACGTTGACACCTGTAGATACCGACTGGCCGCGGTCTCCGGCGTCTGATTCATGCCGGGAATGCGGTTTACGATAGGAATGAACACATACCGCAACGCCGCGCCCGCGCTGCGCACCACATTGGTCTCCGTTGCCGCGCCGGGAGAGACGGCATAAACGGCCATGCCGGACGGTAGGCGCCGTGCCAGAGCCGCGACCCACCACGCGATGATGAGCTTCGCATCGGCATACGCGTTGTTCGCCACATAATTCACATGCGGCCCATTCCGTAGCAGCGCCTCAACGGCGGCGGTTCGATTGCCTTGGAAGTGACTTGCCGCAAAAGCTGGCAGGTCGGTGTATTTGAAAAACGGCACGCCTCCGCGGGCAGGTTCCGCACCCGCGATCACGATCCGCGCGTTCGGGCTGAGCAACTTGGCGTTGAGCAGCCCGACCGTCAGTTGGTGATGGCCGATCAGCGGAGCCTGAGACGACTCGATGCCCTCCTTGGTGAGTAGGCGCTGCTTGAACGGGACGAGCCCCGCGTTGAGAAGGAGAAAATCAATCGGCCCACCGCGCTTGACGAGCTTGACGCGGGCGAGTTCAACGCTGGACGGGTTGTCCAGATTGAGCTCCAGCGGCGTGAAGACGTTGAGTTTGGTTTCAGCGGCGAGCTCAGATGCCGCTTGCTGTGCTCGCGCCACCGTGCGCCCGGTGACAATAATCTCGCGCCAGCCATCTTTGGCAAGAAGTCGAGCGGCCGCCTGACCAAGGCCGGAGGTGGCGCCGGTGATGAGTGCGACGGAATGTTCCATGGGCGTCTCCCTAGTGAAGTCGAAGGCTGCGTGGTGGGGCCTCGCGAGACCCCACTTGTATTTTTGAACTAAACAGTTATATATTTGACTCATCAGTCTTTTCAATGAGTTTTGAACCAAATGATTCAAAATACTGTTAGACCGGTGGGACGACCGCGCAGCTTCGACGAGACGGGGGCGCTGGAAAAGGCGACCCAGGTGTTCTGGTCGAAAGGCTACGACGGAGTGACGATCGACGATCTCGTCGCCGGCATGGGTGTGGGCCGTCCGAGCCTGTATGCCGTCTTCGGCGACAAGCGAGCAATTTTTTTGCGTGTCCTTCGGGCGTATGCAGAACGCAAAGGCGCATTGGCAGCCAAAGCACTGCTGTCGCCAGAGACGCTCCAAGACTCCATCGCGAACTTTCTCAAGTTCGCCGTCGAAAGCGCGACCGAGAGAGGGTCTGCGCACGGATGCCTGATGATGTGTGTCGCTCCGCTTGTGAACGACGCGGAGGTTCAGCGGTTCTTGCAGAACGCCGTCGCCGGTGGCGTGGCACTGGTGGAACGGCGGTTTCGGGACGGTATCCGCGCGGGCGATCTTCCCGCTGACTTTCAGGCCACCGCGCGCGCAATCCAGCTCACGGATTTCGCCCGGGCCCTAACCATGCGTGCGCAGATCGGCACGCCGCGCAAGACGCTCCTCAATGATGCAGAGGAAGCGGTCGACTTGATTCTTCAACTGCCGCGCTTGCGGCGCGCGAGCGGAATCATCGCGCGGAGGAAATGATCATGGCTACTCACAGGAACGTGCGACCCGGCGTGGTTCGCCGTCTGATGGATCAAGTTGCGTTGTGGTCGCAAGCCATGGATTACTCGGCCGCGGACTACACGATGGACCGAATCACTTTTGTCGAGCGGGAGCTGGCTGAGCTCAGAGATCGGATGCGTCAACTTGAAGCATCACGTCACAACTCGCCGGATAGTTACATCGCGCCCACCGCTGAGTGACGGGTTGGTTCTCACGCGGGACTCGAAATGGTCCGAAATTATCGTCTCAAACTTCGCGGTTTTAACTGCAATCCACCTTTATTCGAACTGCCGAACACTCAATCCTTGCGTACATGCGAATACACTCTCGGATCACTAATAGTAATGAACTTGCCAGGGCCGATATAAATCTTGCCCCAACTCAACTGCCGACTTGACCTGTCATAGACGGGAGCGCAAATGTGGTCACCCGGTTTAGAAATGTCGACGACGGAGAAAACGGTAGGGCGGAAATGGCCCAATGTGGCGCGGTTTCCGGCCCATCGGTAGACGACTTCTCTTTTCGACAGTCTCGGTGGCGGAGAGGGAGGGATTCGAACCCTCGATAGAGCTTTTGACCCTATACTCCCTTAGCAGGGGAGCCCCTTCGGCCTCTCGGGCACCTCTCCGGGCAAAAAACTATTATGGCGCGCGAAGGATAACGACTCGTCCGCGCCGGGTAAAGCTCGACCGCTATTTCTGCCGCCCGAAGATCAACTGGATTCCGGCGCCTGGGACGGCTCGGTTTCGTGTTCACGCTTGATGCGCTGGTAGATTTCTTCGCGATGTACTGCTACGTCCTTGGGCGCATTGATGCCGATCCGGACTTGGTTGCCCTTCACACCCAGCACCGTCACGCTTACTGAATCGCCGATCATCAAGGTCTCGCCCACCCGGCGTGTCAGAATCAGCATTGTCTTTCTCCTTACGGCCTATTCGTCTTTCCTAACGAACGTGTTGCGCGATGGCGATCCCCTCGCCTTCGCCCTCATATCCTGGAGCAGCCCACGCGTCCTTTGACATTGCCATCGTTTCGATGGTTCAGGCGGCTTCTTCCTTGCGTCGACAATGGTCGGCCGACACTCACGATACTAGACCCCGCGCATCGCCCGCGCAATCCGCACGACGAACCTTTACACGCAATACGAACATCGACGCATGTCGAAAGTCATGCGACACGCGCGGCGACCCAAGCGGGAACGGCTTCCAGCGCGGGCGTCAGCGCCGACGAGTCATCGCCGCCGCCCTGCGCCATGTCCGCGCGGCCGCCACCTTTGCCGCCGATCTTTTTTGCGACATCCGAAACCAAATCGCCAGCCTTGATCTTGCCTAAGGCCGAACCGTTCACGCCCGCGACCAGCGATATTTTTCCATCTGCGCTGCCCGCCAACAACACAACGCAATCGCCCAACTTTTGTTTGAATTGATCGACGCTGTCGCGCAGTGTTTTCGCGTCCGCGCCATCAAGTCGCGCGGCGACGACTTTGATGCCATTGACGTCTTTCGCCATCGACGCCAGATCGGCCGTCGCTGCCGACGCAGCCTTCGCTTTGAGACTTTCCAATTCGTGTTCGAGTTTTTTCTGTCGCTCGAACACCTGTTTCAATTTATCGACGACATCGTTCGCGCTGGCGGAAAGCAAGTGCGCTACGCTGTCGAGTTTGCGCTCTTCCTCTTTGACGAACGCGAGCGCGCCCTCGCCCGTCAGCGCTTCGATGCGCCGAACCCCGGACGCCACACCGCTTTCGCTGACGATCTTGAACAAACCGATATCGCCCGTTCGCGTGACGTGTGTACCGCCGCATAGTTCGGTTGAAAAATCGCCCATGCGCAGCACGCGCACTTCATCGCCGTATTTTTCGCCGAACAGAGCCATGGCGCCGAAATCGATCGCGTCGTTATACGCCATGTTGCGAATCTCGGCTTCGGAGTTGCGTCGGATTTCGGTGTTGACCAAATCCTCGATTATCTGCAACTCATCGTGCGAAACGGGTTTGAAATGTGAGAAGTCGAAACGCAAACGATCGGGAGCGACCAGCGATCCTTTCTGCGTTACATGGTCGCCGAGGACTTTTCGCAATGCCGCGTGCAGCAAATGTGTGGCCGAGTGATTCAATACGATGGATTGACGGCGCGCCAAATCGACGTGTCCGTGCAGCGTAGCGCCGACACGCAACGCACCGCCCGTCCAACGCCCAACATGGCCGTGGAATGCGCCGGCGAGCTTCGTCGTGTCCGCGACGAGGAACGTGCCAGCCTTCGACGTTAGCGTGCCCGTATCGCCGACCTGTCCGCCGGATTCGGCATAGAAAGGCGTGCGATCCAAAATCAGCATCGCATCTTCGCCGTCGCCGAGGTGATCGACGTCGCGGTTGCCACACACGATGGCAATCACGTTCAATCCATCAACCGACAATCCTTCGTAGCCGAGAAATTCCGTCGGCTTTAGTTTCTGCACGAGATCCGCCGACAGGGAACTCTTGGTTTCGAATTGGCTGGCCGCGCGCGCGCGATCGCGCTGTTCGTTCATCGCTTTCTCGAAGCCGGGCATGTCGACGGACAGACCGCGTTCGCGGGCAATGTCGGCAGTGAGGTCGACCGGAAACCCATACGTGTCGTACAAACGAAATGCGTCCGCACCCGCGATCACGTTCTTTGCTTTCGACGACACGTCGTCGAATACTTTCATTCCGTGTTCGAGCGTTTCGCCGAACCGTTCTTCTTCGGCCAACAACGCTTTTTCCACAATGCTGCGTTTTATAGAAAGCTCCGGATACGCTGCGCCCATTTCTTCGACAAGCGGCTGGACCATCTTGAAGAAGAACGGCTCGCGTGAGCCGAGCATGTGGCCGTGGCGCAGCGCGCGGCGAATGATCCTGCGCAAGACGTAACCGCGCCCTTCGTTCGACGGCAAAACACCGTCGACGATCAAGAACGAACACGCCCGAATATGATCGGCGATAACGCGCAACGATTTATTTTCGAGGTCTGCCGTCTTCGTCAATTGTCCGGCGACCTTGATCAAATGCTGGAATAGATCGATTTCGTAGTTCGAATGCACATGCTGAAGAACGGCCGCGAGACGCTCCAGTCCCATGCCCGTATCCACGCACGGCGCCGGCAGCGGCGACAGCGTGCCGTCGTCGGCGCGATCGAACTGCATGAACACGAGATTCCAGATTTCGATGAAGCGATCGCCGTCTTCGTCCGGCGATCCCGGCGGACCGCCCGGAATGTCGGCGCCGTGATCGAAGAAGATTTCGGTGCACGGACCGCACGGGCCGGTGTCGGCCATCTGCCAGAAATTGTCGGACGCAAACGGTGCGCCTTTATTGTCGCCGATGCGGATGATGCGTTCTTTCGGTAATCCGATTTCGTTGTGCCACAAATCGTAGGCTTCATCATCGGTGTGATAGACGGTGACGAGCAGGCGATCCTTCGGCAAGCCGAACACTGTCGTGAGCAATTCCCACGCCCAGATGATCGCGTCGCGTTTGAAATAATCGCCGAACGACCAATTGCCGAGCATCTCGAAAAAGGTGTGATGCCGGGCCGTGTAGCCGACAGAATCCAAGTCATTATGTTTTCCGCCCGCGCGCAAGCAGCGTTGTACATCGGCCGCGCGCACGAACGGCAGTTTTTCACTGCCGAGAAATACGTTCTTGAACTGCACCATGCCGGAATTGGTGAACAGCAACGTCGGATCGTTGCCCGGCACGAGCGGCGCCGAGGGCACAATGGTATGTCCCTTGGACCTGAAGAAATCGAGGAACGTTTGGCGGATTTCGGCACTGGTTTTCATTGGATCGATGTCATCGGCTCGAAGCGATTCATTCGGGTGCTCGAAGCGGCACGCCGACAATCGAGCTATCAATCCAACTCGTCCGCCGATGTATCCAGCCCTTCCGCACGGGTCACTGATTGTACAGTGGCGGCGTCGAAGCCGCGACGCAAGAGGAAGTTGGCGCGTTTTACGCGTTCGGCGAGATTCTTCGGTTTTTTACCGCCGTAGCGACGGCGCATCTGGTCGCGGACAAGTTCGGTCCAATCCGGCTCCGCCGCGTCGATCAGCTCGCGAGCTTTGGATTCGCCGATTCCGTGCGTCTGCAGTTCGGCCACGATCCAGCGCGGCCCGTAGCCGGATTCGATGCGGGTGCGAACCAGCATTTCGCCGAAGCGGGCGTCGTTCTGGAAATCCTTCGATTGAAGTTTTTCGAGGACGGAATCGACCTCTTCTTTTTCGACTCCACGTCGCGCGAGTTTCGACCTCAGTTCGCGCGTCGAATGTTCGCGACGCGCGAGCAGTTCGATGCCTTTGTTGTAGGCATCGACCGGTGTCCTTTCCGCTTTCTTATTCCGCACGGCTCGCCCAATAGCGCGGTTCTCGTCGTTGATGAGAAATGGCAACGACGAGGATGGAGTCCGTTTCAATGCGATAGATTAGATTGAACGGAAAACGTGGAAATACATAACGCCGCGTGTCGTCGACATACGTCGGATATCGTTCCGGCGCGAATGAAACGGCAAATATCGCCAGTTCCACCTCTTGCAGAAAACCAACGGCGGCCATCTTACTTCGTTTGGCATACCAATCGCGGGCACTTGCAGCGTCTTCCTCGGCATCCGGAAGAACAGTTACCTTAACGATCGGCAGTAAAGCGCGCCCATAATCGCGCGCGCGCTTCCTCCCACGACACTTCCGAAATCTGTCCTGCCTCGTGCGCACTAATGCGACGTCGTATTTCTTGAACCCACGATTCGCCAAGCTTGGCGTCCGGCGTCGGCTCCAAGCTGGTCAACAATAACCCCGCAAGAGCCGCCCGATCGCTTTCACCAAGCTCAGCGGCTTCTGCAAATATTTCTTCCACGCTATGGGTCATAACGATACCTATTACACCTCTTCCACCTCAGCAAGTGCCGGCGACGGCGTCTTCACCGCAGGCGCCAGCGCGATGCGCAGCTTCTCTTCGATTTCCTTCGCCACGCTCGGATTATCTTTCAGATATTGACGCGCGTTGTCTTTACCCTGCCCGATCCGCTCGCCGCCGTAGCTGTACCACGCGCCGGATTTTTCGACGATCTTGTTGTCGCTGCCCATGTCGATGAGTTCGCCTTCGCGCGAAATACCTTCACCATAGAGAATTTCGGTGACGACTTGCTTGAACGGCGGCGCGAGTTTGTTTTTGACGACCTTGATGCGCGTCTGGTTGCCGACCACTTCATCACCTTTCTTCACCGCGCCGATGCGGCGGATGTCCAAACGCACGGACGCGTAAAACTTGAGCGCGTTGCCGCCCGTCGTCACTTCAGGACTCTGGCCCGGCATCATGATGCCGATCTTCATGCGCAACTGATTGATGAAAATCACCATCGTGTTGGAACGCTTGATGTTACCGGTCAATTTACGCAACGCCTGCGACATCAAACGCGCCTGCAGACCGGGCAGTTGGTCGCCCATTTCACCTTCGATTTCCGCGCGCGGCGTCAGCGCGGCGACGGAGTCGATGACGACCACGTCGACCGAACTCGAACGCACGAGCATGTCCGCGATTTCTAGCGCCTGTTCGCCGGTATCCGGCTGCGAGACGAGCAGATCGTCGACCTGCACGCCCAGTTTTTCGGCATAGCTAGGATCGAGCGCATGCTCGGCATCGATGAACGCGCACGTGCCGCCGAGCTTTTGTGCCTGTGCGATGACTTGCAGTGTCAGGGTCGTTTTGCCGGACGATTCCGGACCGTAGATTTCGACCACGCGTCCGCGCGGGAGACCACCGATGCCCAGCGCCATATCGAGCATCAGCGATCCGGTCGGGATCGACTCGATGGCCTCGATCGCCTTGTCGCCCATGCGCATGACCGCACCTTTGCCGAACTGCTTTTCGATCTGGCCGAGTGCGGCGGAGAGCGCTTTGCGCTTGTTGTCTTCCATTGGTTGAATCCTCAAAGTATGCGAATGATGCGAAGCGTATGGAATGATCGTCTCACACACTGCGACGTGGGTGGAACACGGATGAAATTATCCCACAGCCGATGTTTCAACGATGGCAAAACGACGCGTCAACTCGTAAGAATTTTCTGAACCCCGCGCAGCGCGGCGGCAACCGTTTGGCGACGCACGGCTTCGCGATCGCCAGCGAAGTGAAACAGTTCCGCCTGCGCATAACCGCCACGACGTTTCCAACTCACCCACACCGTTCCGACCGGTTTGTCGGGCGTACCGCCGCTCGGCCCCGCGATGCCAGTGACGGCGACTGCCACCGTCGCACCGAAACGCGCCAGCGCACCCGATACCATCTCGATCGCCGTGTCACGACTGACGGCGCCCTGATGCTCCAACGTCTCTGGCCGCACGCCGAGCAACGCCTCTTTTGCCTCGTAGCTATACGCGACAACGCCACATTCGAACCACGACGACGACCCCGCGACATCGGTCAGCGTCTTGGCGATCCAACCCCCCGTGCACGATTCTGCCGTGACCAGTGTCGCGCCGCGCTGCGTGAACTGGACGGCGATCGCTTGCGCCAACGCATTCAAATCGGCATCGCTTCCGATATCGGACATTAGGTTCTCCGGATTTGCCGCATCGTTCTAGCCGATTTTACCGGTGTACGCAAAGGTCGATCGCCGCTGTCACGATAATGATCGATGGTTGTCCGAATCGTGCGCCGATCGTTCTCGTTCGACTCAGGTAAGATTGCGCGCTCCGCGAACGGACCCGCGATCAGCACTCACGCGCACGCATGACCCGCGACGACACCGCCCAGCACACGCCGTTGATGCGCCAATATTTCGCCGCCAAGGCAGATTATCCGCACGTGCTCGTTTTTTTCCGCATGGGCGATTTTTACGAGCTGTTCTACGACGACGCGCGGAAAGCGGCGCGGCTGCTCGATCTTACGCTGACCCAACGCGGCCAATCCGGCGGTGCACCCATTCCCATGGCTGGGGTGCCGTATCATGCGGCCGAAGGTTATCTTGCGAAATTGATCAAGTTGGGCGAATCCGTCGCGATCTGCGAGCAGATTGGCGATCCGGCGCTGGCGAAAGGATTGGTCGAACGAAGAGTCGTTCGCGTCGTGACGCCGGGGACGGTCACGGACGAAGCCTTGCTCGACCAGCGCCGCGATAATCTTCTTGTCGCCGTCGCGAAAGGTGCATCCGGTTTTGGCATGGCGTGGGTCGATCTTGCCGGAGGCCGTTTCGTCGTCAGCGAAGTCGTCGATGCGGAAGCGCTTGCCGCCGAACTCGCGCGGCTGGCGCCGGCAGAGACATTGATCGACGAAAACGGCGAGTGGCCCACCGCGGTGACGTCGCTCGCTGGCCTGCGGAAGCGGCCGCCGTGGCACTTCGACCGTGAAACAGCGCAGCGGAATCTGTGCCGTTTTTTTCGCACGCACGACTTGTCCGGCTTCGGCTGTGAAAATCTTCCGCTGGGAATTTCGGCGGCGGGAAGTTTGTTGACGTACATCGAGGAAACGCAGAAATCGGCGCTGCCGCATCTGACGGGCCTTACCGTCGAATACGCAAGCGAGACGATCGCGCTCGATGCAGCGACTCGCCGTAATCTCGAATTGGACGTCCATCCGAGTGGCCGTATCGAACACACATTGCTCGGCGTTCTCGATCAAACCATCACGCCGATGGGTGCGCGTGAACTGCGGCGCTGGCTGAATCGGCCGGTGCGCAATCACGTCGTCTTGAAACGTCGCTATCAGGCGATCGCAAGTCTCATCGGGCGAAGATGCATCGAAAAGCCGCGCGATACGCTGCGCCAAATCGGCGATCTGGAACGCATACTCACGCGCGTGGCGCTGCGGTCCGCGCGACCGCGCGATCTGGCGACGCTGCGCGACGGTTTGCTCGCGGCACCCGCGTTGCGCGACGCGATTGTTGATTGCGATAGTCCATTACTCACCGAATTGGTAACGCGGATCGGCGATCATCGCGACACGGCGGCGTATTTATCCACCGCATTGATGGATCAGCCCTCTACATTACTTCGTGACGGCGGTGTCATTCGAAATGGATTCGACGTGGATCTCGATGAACTACGCACTCTTTCAACCAACGCGGATCAGTTTTTAATCGATCTGGAAGCGCGCGAGAAAAATGCGACAGGCATCGCCACATTGAAAGTCGGTTTCAATAGCGTGCATGGTTATTACATCGAGATAAGCCGCGGTCAGGCCGGCAGGGCGCCGCCGCATTACACGCGCCGACAGACGCTCAAAGGCGCCGAACGCTACATCACCCAAGAATTGAAAGCGTTCGAGGACAAAGTGCTGTCCGCGCGCGAACGTTCGTTGATGCGCGAACGCGCATTGTACGAAGGCGTGCTCGATTATCTCGGCGAACGACTGATCGCGTTGAGACAATGCGCCAGCGCGATCGCCGAACTCGATATCCTCGCCAATCTCGCCGAACGTGCCGATGTACTCGGCTGGAACGCTCCGCAGTTGAGCGACCACTCGCAAATTCGCGTCGAACGCGGT
This sequence comes from uncultured Rudaea sp., assembly GCA_964657965.1. GTDB lineage: Bacteria > Pseudomonadota > Gammaproteobacteria > Xanthomonadales > Rhodanobacteraceae > Rudaea. Next base: position 14,447 of record CAZZWP010000038.1, read on the forward strand.
CGTCATCCGGTCGTCGAACGCGTGCGCAGCGATGCGTTCGAGCCGAACGATCTGATGCTCGACGAATCGCGCCGCATGCTCATCATCACGGGCCCGAACATGGGCGGCAAATCGACGTACATGCGCCAGAATGCACTGATCGTTTTGCTCGCGCACATCGGCAGTTTCGTTCCTGCGCAATCGGCGACGATTGGGCCGATCGACCGAATTTTCACACGCATCGGCGCCGGTGACGATCTATCGCGCGGTCAATCGACGTTCATGGTCGAGATGAGTGAAACGGCGAACATTTTGCACAATGCGACAAAGTATAGTCTGGTGCTCATGGACGAAATCGGACGCGGCACGTCGACGTACGACGGCCTTGCGCTGGCGCGAGCGTGCGCGGTGCGGCTGGCGACGAAAAACTGCGCTTACACGCTGTTTGCTACGCATTATTTCGAGCTGACTGATCTGCCATCGCAATTGCCCGGCGTTGCGAACGTGCATCTGGATGCGATCGAATACGGCGACGGACTCGTTTTCATGCATGCCGTGAAAGACGGGCCGGCCAATCGCAGCTTCGGATTGCACGTCGCCGCGATTGCCGGTCTTCCAAAACAAGTTATCGAAGACGCGCGAGGTTTTCTCGCCGCCCTCGAAAAAAGCCGAACCGACCTAAACTCCGAACACAGGGTGTCGGACCCTTCCGAGCAGCTCGCATTGTTTGCGCCACGGCCGTCGCCGATCGACGAAGCGATGCGCGACATTGATCCGGATACGATGACGCCACGCGACGCACTCGATGCGCTGTATCGCTTGAAAAAACTGCAGTGATCAGCCCTTGTCGTCGTCACCACGGATTTCGGCTGCGGCACGCTTGAGGATTTCCGCAATACGCCGCCGTTCCGCAGCCGTCGAATGACGTTTTCCGCGCATCGCCATTTTTAACTCCCGACGGGCGACCAGCACTTCTTTGGATTCCGCGACGCCTTCATCGTCGAAACCGGAAAAAATTTCCCGCACGCGACCCATCTTGGAACCGATACGTTCGAGCTGTCCGAGGATGGCATCGGCGGATTCGCGATTGTCTTTTAGAAACGCCGCCCCTTCTTTGGTGATGCTGTATTGTTTCTTTGCGCCTTCCGACACGACGCTGGCGTAGCCGACTTCTTCGAGATACGTCAACGCCGGATAAATGACACCTGGACTCGGCGAATAAAAACCGCCCGATCTTTCTTCGATCGCCTTGATGAGTTCATAACCGTGGCTCGGACGATCGGACAGCATCGCGAGAATCACGATCTGCAAATCGCCGGAACTGAGCTTGCGACCCGTGCGAAAACCTTCGCCGCCCAATCCGACGCCGCCGGCGAAACCTCGCGCGAACGGTCCGAATCCGTGACCGTGCCGATGGCGGCCGATGAGCAGCGCGGATTCAATGTCTTCGCCGCAATGGCGCATACGATGGAAAAAATGATGCATAGAAATCTCCTAGTAAGACAATTGCTGAAATTGGCTATGTCGTAAATAGTATCGTACGATATGTTTTTCGATGTCAAGCCAATCGACAGAATTTTGCCATTTAGGGCGAATAAATCGGACAGGACACGATGCGACGCTCTGCGCCCCGCCAAGCGTAGATCGACGACATGAAACACAACAAATCGATTTTTCTGACGTTAACGCTGTTTTCATTCCATTCGCACGCGAGCGTCGCAGCCGACGTCACGACACCCGTCATCGAAAACGAGATGACGCGGGAATGGAATCGCCCACAGACGCCGCAGCGTGTTTACGGCGATACATACTATGTTGGCGTTGCGGGCTTGAGCTCGGTTCTGCTCAAGACCGATCGCGGATTAATTCTTATCGACGGCGATTTGGTGCAATCCGTGCCGTTGATCGAGGCGCATATCCGATCGCTCGGACTTCGCGTCGAAGACATCAAATACATTCTGAATTCGCACGCGCATCCGGATCACGTCGGCGGTATCGCTGCCTTGCAACGCGATAGCAGCGCGCTCGTGTTGGCGAGCCCGTCGAGTGCCATTGCATTACGCCAAGGTTTCGCCGTCGCCGACGATCCGCAATTCGGTTATGTGAAAACCGGCAAGTTTCCGAAGGTACGCGTCGACCGTGAAATTCACGACGGGGAGAAAGTCACGCTTGGAAACACGACCGTTACGTCGCACTTTACGCCAGGCCACACACCCGGCGGAACGACGTGGACATGGGACTCGTGCGAACACGATAAATGCTTGCATGTGGTTTTCGCCGATAGTCTTACGCCCGTGTCGGCGCCGGGTTTTCACTTTACGGCTGACGCGACACACGGCGATCTCACGGCATCATTTCGAAAAAGTATACAAACGGTAGCGGCGTTGCCGTGCGACATCTTGATCACACCGCATCCGGATCAAAGCAGACTTCAGGAAGAACTGAAGATGGCGGAAAATCATCCATCCAACAATCCATTTATCGACACCGGGGCCTGCGAACGCTACGCAAACAGCGCGCAAACCGCGCTCGACGCGCGCATCGCGCAGGAAAATTCGGAGCGCCACTAGTCTGTTTTTGATCGAAACGAAATTACGTAAACAGTTCGACGTTGGCAAGGAACTCGGCGAAGGCGTTGACCGGTCGACTGTCGTCGAACAATACCGATCGTTTCGCCCGCATGGATTCTCGCAAGGCCGCGCAACGGCCTTCATCGTTCAAAAGCGATACGCAAATGTCGACGTATTCTGTTTCATCGGTGGCGATCGTTTCGGGAATCCCCATCAATGACAGCATCGCGGCGGTTTGCCGGCCGCGCAGCATCGCCCCTTTCCACGCGACGATGGGCGTTCCGACATGAATGGCGTCGAGACTCGTGGCACCGCCGGAGAACCACGGCGTATCCAAAATCAGCGGCGCGTTGGCCAAGCCCGCGAGATAGTCGGCGTGAGTCTTGGCAGGAATGAACGCCAGATGCCGTTCAGTATCCAGCCCATGCGCGACGAAGGCGCTGACGATGCGCTCGCGGCAGCGCCGCATCAAGGGTGGATTTCGCGCAAAGAAGCCGATGCATGCATCGGTTTCCGCGACGATTTTCGCGAGCGTGATGTCGAAATTCGGAACCAGCTTTAGGAAGTTTTGCGTGCACAGTAAAACGGGCCGATCGCGTGCGAGCTCGTCGTACCACGTGCCGTCGCCAATGGGCGGCGGTCGCAAAGGTTGCGTTCCGATTCCGGGAAAACGGATCAGCCGCTCGCGATAATGCGTTTGCGCATCAACAGGCTCGATCGAATCTCCGCTTAGAAAATAATCGACGTTGAGCAACCCACTCGTAGCCGGATGGCCGTACAGCGCGCATTGGACTGGCGCGAGGCGCAACGAGGCCAGTGCCTGATGTTTCGCGTCCATGCCGATTTCGGGATAAACCAGCACATCGAGTTTTGCCGCGCGAATTTCGTGCGCCAAACGCAAACTGTCAACGCGTGTGTCGACAAACGCCTCAACATTCGCGGCAATCTCGGCGGTGCTCGCATCCAGCGCGCCGCCGCTGTACCAAACGTGCACGTCGAAATGCTGCCGGTCGAGCGCGGCGATCATCGTACGGAAGTAGCGCGAGACGGTGTGATCCATCAAATGCGAACTGACGACACCGACGCGCGTGCGAGTTCTTGATCTCATTGTCCACTCGCACGGATCGGCGAGAGCCGGCGCGGCGCGTTTCATGACCCGCGTCACCAAGTCACCGAATTGGCACTGTAACTTCGTGTTGTCGCGCGGCTGATAGTGCAGGAAAAATGGTGCAACGCTCGACGCCGCGTCGACCGCCTGATCGACAGCGAATTTGCTGTCTAATTTTAAACCGTCGTCGAGTTCGCTCAACCCTTCACTGAACCGCTTGTGCGCAGCATCGATCTCGTCGTTGTCTCGATAAATAGCAGGCAACGACAGTGCGTGCAACCACCGCACGCGTTCATTGAAACCAGGGTGGCCGCGCGCGTTCTTCCATATTTTCCGCGCCGCATCGGTATCGCCGGTGTCATCTAAAACGAATGCGAGCTCGAGCGCAGCGGTAGCGTTGTTTTCATCGAGTCGTAGCGCATGGCGGAGCGATTCAATGGCACCTTCGTTATCCCGCATTTGCCGTTGCGCAACGCCGAGCGTCGTCCAGTTCACCGAGTCATCAGCCTGGAGCGCAACGGCGTGCCGCGCGATCGCGACGGCTTCCGGGACTCGCCCAGCGTCACACAAGACACGCGCGTGAGAATTTGCGATGGACGCATCCGTCGGCGCCATCCGGCGAGCGGATTCGAACGCGATAATCGCCTCGGGAAATCGCTGCGTTCGTCGCAGCAAATTTCCCAACCCGACCATCGCTTCCACGTGATTAGCCCGCATCCCCAGCGCTTGACGATAGCCTTCCTCCGCGGCTGTTAAGTTACCGATGGCTTCGAGCGCACGCGAAAGATGAAAGATCGCGTCGACGTTGTTTTTACGAAACGTCAGGGCATTCTGAAACGAGCGGATGGCTTCCGGCGCCCTGCTATCCGCGAGTAACGCCTTGCCGAGCTCGGTATGCGCGTCGGCGAAATTAGGACGCAGCTTGACGCTCGTCCGAAACGCCTTGATCGCCAGCGCGCGTAGACCGAGCTGAAGCTGCGCGATTCCGAGCGAATGCCATGCGTTCGCGTTTTGTGGATCGAGCTTTACCGATCGCTGAAAATGACTGCGCGCCAGCGAGATATCACCGGCGCGCATGCGTTGCAGACCTTTTTGTAACTCGTCTAGCGCCAAGCGCTTCGTATCGGCGCTCATCGACTAGCTAAGTTGATCAGTGATTGATGAGCAACGAATTGACTCGGCGAACGTACGCCGCAGGATCTTCCAGCGCCACGCCTTCGAGCAATTGTGCTTGGTCGAGCAACATCAACCCGATTTCTTTCGCGCGATCCGTGTCCTGCTCCGCCTGCAGACGTTCGATCAACGGATGCTGCGGATTGATTTCCAGAATCGGCTTGCTTGCCGGCACGGCATGCCCGGCCTGTTTTAGCAAGCGCTGCATGGCCAGACCCATGTCGTTTTCGTCGAGCACGATGCAAACCGGCGATTCTTTCAGGCGCGCGCTCACGCGCACGTCGCGCACGCGATCGCCGAGAATTTCCTTGAGTCTGCTGACGATTCCTTCAGCCGACGCTTCGTTTTCCTTGAGCTTCTCGGCATTAGAGATTCCGAGTTTATCGAGATCGAGGTCGCCCTTGGCAACGCTCCGCAGTTTTTTCCCGGCGTACTCGGTGAGGTAACTCGACATCCATTCGTCGATGCGGTCATACATCAACAGGACTTCGATGCCGTTTGCTGTGAGCGCTTCGAGTTGCGGACTTCCCTTCGCTGCCGCATAACCGTCGGCAGTAAGGTAGTAGATCGAGTCCTGGTTGGCCACCATTCGCGCGATGTAATCGTCGAGCGAGACGGTCTGCGCGGCGCCTTCGGATTTGGTCGACGCAAAACGCAATAGTTTGGCGATGCGATCTTTGTTGGCGAAATCTTCAGACAATCCTTCCTTCAGAGTTGCGCCAAACGTCGACCAAAACGTGGCGAATTTTTCCGGCTCGTCTTTCGCCAGCTTATCGAGCAAATCGAGCACGCGACGCGTGCAAGCGGACTTGAGTTTTTCGAGATTGCGATTTTGCTGGAGCAACTCGCGGCTGACGTTGAGCGGCAGATCATCGGAATCGACCACGCCGCGTACGAAGCGCAGATAGGACGGCAACAGTTGTTCGGAAGCATCCATGATAAAGACGCGCTTGACGTACAGCTTGAGCCCTTTGCGCTCGTCGCGCGCCCCCATCATCAGATCAAACGGCGCTTGCGACGGGATGTACAGCAACGAGGTGAAATTCTGATTTCCCTCGACGCGGTTATGCGTCCAGGCAAGCGCATCGTTGAAATCATGTGCGATGTGCTTGTAGAAATTCTGGTATTCCTCGTCCGTCAGTTCGTTTTTCGGACGTGTCCACAAGGCGGCGGCTTGATTGACGACTTCCCACTCGCCGGTCGGCTTGCCGTCTTTCTCTTGCTGCATACGGATCGGAAATCCGATGTGATCGGAGTAACGCGAGATGAGATTGCGCAGCGTCCAGTTCTGCAGAAATTCGCCTTCGTCGGCTTTCAAATGCAGTGTCACCGCGGTGCCACGGGTGGCCGACTCATCGGTTTCTAACGTGTATTCGCCTGCGCCGCTGGATTCCCAGCGAACACCTTCGCTCGCATCGGTGCCGGCGCGGCGTGTTGTCAGCGTGACTTTGTCGGCGACGACAAATGCAGAATAAAAACCGACGCCGAATTGGCCGATCAGGTTCGTATCGGCTTTCTGATCCGCGCTTAGCGCTTCGAGAAATTTACGCGTGCCCGAACTGGCAATCGTGCCGATGTTTGCGACGACTTCATCGCGCGTCATACCGATACCGTTGTCGCGAATGGTGATTGTCTTGGCGTCGTTGTCGACGCTGATATCGACGTGAAAATCGGTGTCGCCCGCAAGAAGCTCTGGTTTGCCAATGGATTCGAAACGCAACTTATCGCAGGCGTCGGCGGCGTTCGAGATCAGTTCGCGCAAAAAAATCTCTTTGTGCGAATACAGCGAATGAGTTACCAGGCGCATTACCTGATCGACTTCGGCGGTGAATTTGTGAGTCTGCGTATCTGCAGTCATGGCATCAATGCATCCGGAAAAATGATGAATGCCGGATGAGGTCGGCGACGGAGGTTTTCAAGCGTCAGCGATAATCTGATAAGACAAAGCGACCGCCATTGCGGCGGTCGCTTTGGACGAGGAGCACAGACGCGACTCGATGCTCCAAGACTTATGTCCTTGACGCAGCTTTCGCTACGCGATTTATTCTTGCGCTGCGGCCGCCGCTGCAGCTGCCGCCTTGTCCGTAACGTGCCGACCCAGATCTTCTTGGATGCGTGCCGCTTTGCCTTCCAGGCCACGCAGGTAATACAACTTCGCACCGCGCACTTTGCCGCGGCGCTTTACCGTCACCGAATCGATGGCCGGGCTGTGCGATTGAAACACACGCTCGACACCGGTGCCGTGAGAAATCTTGCGAACCGTGAACGCGGAGTTCAGCCCGGCATTCTTCTTCGCGATGCACACGCCTTCATAGGCCTGCACGCGCTCGCGAGTGCCTTCCTTAACTTTCACGTTCACCACTACCGTATCGCCAGGCCCGAATTCAGGCAGCGTACGGCTCATTTGTTCAGCTTCGAATTTTTGCAGGATATTCATGACACTCACCAGTCTCGTCGGATTATACGCAGTTGTTAGAGCCGTGCTACGGCCCGGTTCATTAAAAATTCGTATGTTCTTGAAATTCCAATAAAAGTTTCTGATCTTCTCTACTGAGCTTCATATCGGCCAAAAGATCCGGCCGACGCTGCCACGTCCGTCCCAGCGCCTGTTGCCGGCGCCAACGGCGAATCGCCGCGTGGTCGCCCGACATCAAAACAGCGGGCACTTCACCGAGTTCGTGGTGCTCCGGTCGCGTGTAATGCGTGCAGTCGAGCAACCCGTCCGAAAACGAATCTTGCTGTGCCGATTGCGCGTCGTTCAACGCGCCATCCTGCAAGCGACCGATCGCGTCGATCACCACCGCCGCGGCCAACTCGCCACCCGACAACACGTAATCGCCGAGGGAAATTTCTTCGTCGACTTCGCTTTGAATCAATCGCTCATCCACTCCTTCGTAGCGTCCGCATAGCAGGATCAAACGATCGCGCTGTGCCAGCTCCGCGACCATCGCCTGATCGAGCCGCTTTCCTTGCGGACTCATATAAACGACGCTCGCCGGTTTTTCTTCCGCCGCTCGCGCTGCGTTGATGGCGGCGCGTAACGGATCGATCAACATCACCATGCCCGGACCGCCGCCGAACGGACGCTCGTCCACGCGACGATACGGATCGGTGGTGAAATCCCGGGGATTCCAGGATTGCACTTGCAGGAGTCCGCGTTCTTGCGCGCGACCGATCACGCCGATTCCAGCGCACTGCGCGATGAAATCCGGAAACAGCGTAATAACGTCGATGCGCATTTCGCATCCTTTAAACTTTAAAAATCAGGATCCCAATTCACCGTTATTCTGGAATTTTCCAAATCAACGGCTTCGATGAACTGTCCTAGCACGAACGGAATGAGACGTTCGCGCGTCGCGTCTTTCGCCACCATGACGTCGTTCGCGCCGGTTGAAAACAGATGGCTAACGTTACCCAACGGAACGCCATCGTGGGTGACGACAGTAAGACCTTCGAGATCGGTCCAGTAGTACTCGCCTTGAGCCGATTTCGGTAACGCCGATCTCGGTATTCGGATCGATGCGCCAATCAGCGTGGCCGCCGCGTCGCGATCGTTATATCCGGCGAGTTTGCCGACCAGACCTTTTCCCTGTTCTCGACCTTGCACGTCGTCAACTTCGATGTCGCCGCTGGCCAGAGTGACCGACCAGGGCAGATACGAAAATATTTTCGGACGCGGCTCGGTGTACGACTCCAACTTCACCCAACCCTGCACGCCGAATAATCCGACGATCTTGCCGACGACCAGCAGACGATCGGACGCCATCTCGGCGCGCCGACTTAAGCGGCTTTGGCTTGCTTGTCGGCTTCTTTCATCAGGAGGCGGACTTTGTCCGTCATCTGCGCGCCCTTCGACACCCACGCGCGCACCTTTTCGGTGTCGAGCTGCAGGCGGACGTCTTTGCCGGCAGCGACAGGATTGTAGAAACCCACGCGCTCGATACGGCGGCCGTCACGGGCCTTGCGCTCGTCGGCGACGACGATGTGATAGAACGGACGCCCCTTGGCGCCGCCACGTGATAGGCGAATCTTGACCATTGCGTATGTACTCAAAAGTTATGCGGAAAACCGCGATGAAATTCGGCCGACACGTAAACGTAGTCACTATCGCGACGGCAGCCGCATAGTTTAGCGGAAAAATCGAACGAAAACAGACTCAGCCCAGCTTTTTTGCGAGGAGTGGCCTACTGAAAACCGCTGGCGAAGATTTCATCGACAAAAAACCCACGGATATCGAAGGTTCCGCGGAAAATCGTATTCGTCGGTTCGACGCTCGCACCGCCGGCAATCCAGTCATAGATCACTGCCTGCTGTTGCGGAGTCAGGCCCCCGGCATAGCCGTCCAATGGCATCCGGCTGCCGGACGGTGGGTTATCGCAATTCACCTTCATGAACAAAAAACTCTGTTCCGGATGATTCGGGACCACGTACTGGAGATTCGCCACCTCGTCGCTCAGAACGTTGACGATATTCCCGTACGGCGACGGCTCATCGGGCTCCGACGGATCCAAGTCCAAATTACCGGCGGACTCCATGGTGCCATCCGCACTGGTGTGGCAATCAGCGCAACCGGCCATCCCGTCCTGCGAGTAATGTTGGAAAATATTTGACGCGATGCCTTGCGGGAAGTCTATGCCGCTCGTGACGGGGATGGTGGATATGTCTGTACACCCGGTGGGCGGCGTGTCGGCGAACGAGAACGGAACCGCCGCAGCGAACGTCGCGCTCGCGCAAGCGATAGCAACTAACGGCCAGCGTGGAAGCTGGCCGTTGGTTCGAGAACGAAAATGCATCAAACGAAACTGAGGTTCTTCGTCGTGAAATTCGACAGATTCGGGAAGATAGTCAAACAATCGGTCGCCGATACGCCCATCCATTGCGCGAGCGTCGCGGAATATTGCTCCACGCCAATGGCCGGGATCATCTGTCCACGGGAGAAATTATTAGGCGCATTCAGTGCCTGATTTGGGAACCCACTGATCTTGTCGCCGGCGGTGTACAGCTTTCCACCATGTACGGCTCCGCCCATGACCATCTGCATGCTGCCCCAGCCGTGATCGGATCCAGAGCCATTCGATTGCAGGGTTCGCGCAAAGTCCGAAATCGTGAATGTCGTGACGTTACTCTGCTGATTGATCGTGCCCAACGCGGAATAGAACGCGTTCATCGCCTGCGCCACGTTCAACAACAGCGACGGGTGACCGTTGTTCGCATTCCAGAATCCGGAATGCAGATCGAATCCGCCGATTTCAACGAAGAAAATCTGCCGCTGCGCATAATTTTGTTGAACCGACAGATTGATCATGGTGGCCACGGTTTTCAACTGCGCCGCCAACCCAGTCGCGGGCCACGTGAACGGCGATGCAGGATTCGGAACGTATTGCGTGGATGTCGGTGGCAACAGCGGGCCGATCTTTGTGTATAAATTTCGTGCGTTGGATACGATCGTGTCGTACTCGCCGGCAAAAGCGCTCGCGTAACTTTCCCCGAGCAAATCGTTCAATGCCGAATCGCGCGCTCCGCTGTACGCACTGCCATTGCAATTCGGCGTCGGGTTGCAAACGCCATTCAAACCGATTAATCCATTTGACGACATTTGATACGGAATCGACTGCATGCCGACTTCGAAACGATTGGATCCTGCTACCGATATCGCCAACGGCAGTGTGGGATTGGAAGTCAGATTCGCGCCGAGACCCGATAAGTTTTCGGCGACCAGACCGCCCCAGCCAGTGGCAATCCCAGTCTTGGTATTGCCTTGATGCCACTGCGCCGTTTGATCGGCATGCGAAAACAGCTGCGGCGGACGATTGGCCGAACTAGAATTGTAATCCGACATCGTGATCGGACGCACCAGCGTACCGACGTTGGCGACGAAAGCCAGATGCTGCTGGCTGTAGAGCGTCGTCAGCAATTTGCCGCTTGAGGCAGTTGATGTGTCAGCAAGGCTCGGATGCAAAAAGTATTGGTTGGTGGTTCCGCTCGAATCGTTGCCGTCGATGATTTTTTGCAAGCCTACTTGGGTGCCAGTTGGCAACGCCAAGCCCAAGCCTGCGTTGTTTGATCCGTTGACATAGGTTCCGCTTCGCGACGTCGTGTACGTGTTGAAGCGTGTCGTGTCGAACGGCACGACCATGTTCCAGGAATCGTTGCCGCCGCTCAGGTAAAGACATACCAAAGCCTTGTAACCACTCAGTGGTGTGGAAGCCAGAGCCGTGCTCATCATGCGTAGCTGCGGCACCATGGAAGCGACGCCGCCACCGGCGGCTACACAACAGAGATTGCGCAGGAAGTCGCGGCGTGAATTACGTGAAATGCCCATGATCGATATCCTCAGCGCTGCGTCGCGTATTCGGGGGAAAGCATAGTGACGTAGACCAGTGACCACGCTCGTTCTTGCGCGCTAGCGCCGTTCATGCCGGAGTGCAGCATGTTCGTCACCGCCGTCTGCATGGTCGAGGACATCGTGCCGTACATCATGGCGTTATTGACGTACTGAACCATGGCCGCTTCGGTCGGCGCCGCGCCGCTACTGCCGTTCGCATAAATCAATGGATTCAGGTTGATCAGAGGCCGATCCGTCGGCGGTCCGCTCATTCCGACGTAAGCACCGTGCGTCAAGTTGTAGAACGTATTGATGGTCAGATAAATAATCGACTCGTTCGTGATCTGAAATTCGGGGGAAACCTTGCCGTCAGTGACGAACACACCGGGTTGCGCATAGTCTGGGGTATAGAAGTTGAAAACCGTCGGTGATTCGAGCGGGCTTTGACTCAGATTGCCCAAGCCGATGCCGCCACCGGTCATCGCTATTTCTCCGTACGCATCCGCCGCAGGCGCGACCGCGTTGAACGCACGCCACAGTGCCGTAATGCGCAGCAGCGGTTCGCGCAGTTTTCCGTACGTATCACTTTCAGACGCGCTGCCTAACGTCGGCACGGTGCGCGCTTCGGGATCGGTGAGTACCGTTTTAAGTGTGTCGCCCAGATCGCCGCCGCTATTCTGGAAGGTTGTCACTACGTGGCCGACATAAGCGGCGGACGGATTACTGGTGACAAATCGCTGAATCAGCTGGCGGCTGATGAACGGCGCTACGTTCGGATGTGCTGCAATAATGGACAGTTCTTGCGACACGTCCGACGCGCACGTATTGACACCGCTGATCGTCGCGCCACCAAGCACATGCTTCGCCGTACCCGGCTGATCATCGTCGCCCGTGATGTCATGCAACATGTTCGGGTTGTCATACGTGAACAATTCCGTTCCCCAACACGCCATCGGTTCGGATGCCGTTACCGTACTGCTTCCTCCGGAATAAAAATTAGGCGAACTGCCGGTCGTAGCGTCAGCGTACGTAAACCCGGTAAATATTTTCGCCGTCGAGGTGATGACCACCGAC
>CAZZWP010000039.1:0-26553 GCA_964657965.1 uncultured Rudaea sp.
AGCTCAGCTGGGAGAGCGCTTGCATGGCATGCAAGAGGTCATCGGTTCGATCCCGATTAGCTCCACCACATTGCTCGCGAGAGCAGCGGTTTCGGCGTCCCCATCGTCTAGAGGCCCAGGACATCGCCCTTTCACGGCGGTAACGGGGGTTCGAATCCCCCTGGGGACGCCATATCAAGTCAAGACTTACCCGATGCGTGGCGCATCGGGTAAGTTTTCTCGATCGTTCCTGACGATCGCGCGCGAATTCTCGTGCCGATATGGCAGATCAGCGTTTTCTTCCGCCGAGTCTGCGAATTCGCCTAGCTACGAGTTGTTCACCGCTCCGCCGGCGTTGTTGCGCCACTGCGCTTTCATCAATCTAAAATCGTAACTTCGCATCCTGCAAAATTGCAGATCAAACGTGGTCGGAAATTAATCTTGAATTTCGCCCGTAAAGATTTGCTGCGAATGCAGCAGGTCCGTCAAAATTAGGCGTGGCATAGGCGTTGCTCTCCCTCGCAGATGCAGCGCAACTTCACAAATCAGGTTGACGTTCGGTAATTTCCGTCGGTATCCATTTGATGATCGCGAAAAGTAATTTTTACCGAAGCGTGTCCAGGCTATTGCCGCTGGCCCGATTCGTTGTATTGATCGCCGCAGTCGGTTGCGGAGAGGCTCATGCGTTCGGATTCAAAGATGTCGACGCGCGAGCGATGCAACGGGCGAGCGCGCGTTTCCAGCCGCCCGAGTCGAACGTGCCGGACGCCCTGCGCGATCTCGACGAGAAGCGCTACCACGCCATTCGATTCCAACCCAAATCGGCATATTGGCAGAACACGAAAACACTCTTTACCGTGCAATTTTTTCATGAAGGGTGGCGTTTCATCGATCCCGTGAAATTGAACGAAATCACGCCGACCGGAGTGCACGAAATCGTGTTCGATGCGAGTCGATTCGACTACAGCGGCAGCGGCATCACGCCCGATGTTGCCAAGGGGGCGTCGTTCGCTGGATTCCACGTCAACTATCCGATCAACAGCCCTGACAAGAAGGACGAAATAGTTTCGTTTCTCGGCGCCAGTTATTTTCGGGCGCTGGGCAAAGATCAGACGTATGGATTATCGGCTCGCGGTCTGGCGATCGACACCGCGTTGTCATCGGGCGAAGAATTTCCACGTTTCGTCGAATTCTGGATCGAACGACCGAAGCCCAAGTCAACCAGCATGACGATCTACGGCCTGCTCGATTCGCCGCGTGCGGCGGGAGCCTACGAATTCGTCGTCACACCGGGCGACGAGACGACCATCCGTGTCCACGCGCGTCTGCATCTGCGCGACAACGTCGGCAAGTTAGGCATCGCGCCACTGACCAGTATGTTCTTCTTCGGTTCCAATCAGCACGCCACGCACGACGACTATCGACCCGAAGTTCATGATTCGGACGGCCTGTCGATTCACGCCTCGAGCGGCGAATGGCTATGGCGGCCGCTGGTCAATCCGAAACATCTTCTCGTAACGTCGTTCGCCCTGACCGACCCCGCCGGTTTTGGCCTGATGCAACGCATGCGCGATGTACATCGCTACGAAGACGCCACGAATCCTTACGAATCGCATCCGAGTGCGTGGGTCGAACCCATCGGTCACTGGGGCGTGGGCCGTGTGGAACTTGTCGAAATTCCGTCGCCGGATGAAACCAACGACAATATCAGTGCGTATTGGTTATTCGATCAGCCGGTCAGCGATATCGCCTATACGTTGCGTTGGCAAAAAACGGACGACGCGCGCCCGGCAACGGCGTGGGTTTCGCAAACACTGCGCGGCGAAGGCTACGAACCAAAACCGGACGGGAGCATTGGTTTCGTCATCGATTTCGAAGGACCGATGTTTGCCGACGCCACGCCTGATCTTCCCGTATCGCCTATCGTATCGGCCGATGCCAACGCGGTCATCGTATCGAAGAATGTGGCGCGCAATCCCGCGACGAACGGATGGCGACTGTATCTCCGCGTGAAGCGGCAGGACGACAAGAAATCCATCGAGATGCGCGCCAATCTGCGGCGCGGCGACGCCACGTCGGAAACGTGGAGCTATGTTTTACCGCCCGAATGACCTCGACGCCGCAAAGTTATACAAGTGGAGAAAGCTATTTTTTGCGCACCACGCGCTTCAGCGATTCTCCGCGCGCGCCGGACGATGCGAACGCGGCGATGCTCGACGTGCATCGTTCACTTGCCGGCGGCGCGGTCGACCCTGAAAACCCTGCGGCTGCGTCGACGCTAGGGCGTTTGCGTCTCGCCGGTTTCGACGGCGCCCAAAGCGCGCGTAGTGCTGTTCGCCAGTTATCGACGCCGCCGTTGGCAAGAACGCCGATCGCGCCGATCCACGCCGCATTCAAAGGTTTTTTCGCGGTACGTGATAAGACAAAGGTGCAACGCAAACCGTGGAATCGGGCCGCGAAATTTCGACGTCGAATCCTTCTGTTTTTATTATTGGCGCAAACCTACCTGGCGACGGCGTTCATGGCGCAAGTGCTCCCGTACCATGGACGGCAAGCGATGGAGGTTGCGATCCTCGCATTGTTCGCCATCCTCATCGCCTGGGTGTCGGCTGGATTCTGGACGGCGATGGCGGGATTGCTGATTCTTCTGCGCGGCCGCGACCGTTACGCGATTTCCGCGACGATCCGCGGTGACGAGGCTATTGATCCCACGGCACGTACCGCCGTGATCATGCCGATTTTCAACGAAGATTCGATTCGCGTTTTCGCCGGCATGCGCGCGACGTTCGAGTCGGTCGCGCGCACTGGCAAACTCGACGCGTTCGATTTCTTCATGCTCAGCGACACCAGCGATCCGGACACGAGAATCGCAGAACGCAGCGCGTGGTTCGACGTGTGTCGGCGTACCAACGGTTTCGGCAAAATCTTCTACCGCCTGCGCCGTCATCGCATCAAACGCAAAAGCGGCAACGTCGCCGACTTCTGCCGGCGCTGGGGCAAGAATTATCGCTACATGATCGTGCTGGACGCCGACAGCGTCATGAGCGGCGATTGCCTCGTGAACCTCGTGCGCATGATGGAAGCGAACGCCGACGCAGGCATCATCCAGACGGCGCCGCACGCGTCGGGCCGTGAGACGTTGTATGCACGCGTGCAACAATTCGCGACGCACGTTTACGGGCCGCTCTTCACGGCGGGCATGCATTATTGGCAGCTCGGCGAATCGCATTATTGGGGTCACAACGCGATCATCCGCGTCGAGCCATTCATGCGCTACTGTTCGCTGGCGCGATTGAAAGGCCGAGGCGCGTTGTCCGGCGAAATCCTCTCGCACGATTTCGTCGAAGCCGCGCTGATGCGTCGCGCCGGCTGGAGCGTGTGGCTGGCTTATGATTTGCCCGGCAGTTTCGAAGAAATGCCGCCCAACCTGATCGATGAATTGATGCGCGACCGCCGCTGGTGCCAAGGCAATCTGATCAATTCGCGCTTGTTCTTCACGCAAGGCCTGCACGCTGCGCACCGCGCCGTATTTTTCACGGGCGTGATGGCTTATGTGTCCGCGCCACTGTGGTTTTTGTTTTTGCTTTTGTCGACCGCGAATCTCGCCGTACACACGCTGGTAGAACCGGAATACTTCACCGCGCCGGCGCAGTTGTTTCCGATGTGGCCGGAATGGCATCCGGATCGCGCGATTTTTCTTTTCACGATGACGGCGATGCTGCTGTTCCTACCGAAGCTCGCGAGCATCGCGCTATTGCTTGCCGCACGCAAAGCGCGCAGTTTCGGTGGCGCCGCGAAGCTGATCGTCAGCATGTTGATCGAATTTGTATTCTCCGCCCTGCTCGCGCCGATCCGCATGTTGTTCCATACACAATTCGTATTGGCGTCGTTGCTCGGGTGGAAAATCACGTGGAAATCGCCCCCGCGCGACGATGCCCAGACGCCTTGGTCGCTCGCCGTGCGGCGTCATGGCGTACACACCGTGATCGGATTGGCATGGTCGGTTTTCGTGTATTGGCTAAACCCCGCGTTTCTGTGGTGGCTACTGCCGGTCGCCGGTGCATTGGCGTTGTCGATTCCGATATCGGTGTTTTCGAGTCGCGTATCACTCGGGCGCCGTGCGCGGGCGGCGCGTTTGTTTTTGATTCCTGAAGAAACGTCGCCACCGCGCGAGCTGCGGCGGATGCGCGCGTACACGCGTCACGCGACAAGCGGCGCGGGATTCGTCGACGCCGTGATCGATCCTCTGCACAATGCGATGGCATGCGCGAGCGATCTGGCGCGCGTGCGCCATTCCGATGTCGTGCGTCGCACGCACTATGTACTGGTCGCGCGCGCGCTCGTGCACGGCCCGGACGCTATCGATGCGAACGAAAAGAATTCATTGCTCGGCGACGCGATTGCTTTGTCGAAATTGCATTTCGATGTATGGAATTCGACCGACGCACATGCCACCTGGAAAATCGCGCGCGAGTTTCGCCCACCGCTGAGAAAACAATCGCACGAATCGATCGTGCCTCACGGGAACCTGACGCTGACACAACCGACGATTATGGAAATCCAGAAAAAACCTTCCGTCAACGACGCCATCGGATCGCCATGAAACGCCGCGACTGGTTGATCGGCTCCGCCGCCGCTTTTGCATCCGTTCCCTTTTTCTATCGCGATGTCGCGGCTGGCGCGCATGCCGGTTCGGCTCGCTTCGACTACGCATGGCTAAAAGGTCAGGCGCGCGCGACCGCCGCGAAACCCTACGACGCGTCAGCCCAAACACCGGCGCCTCCATCGCTCACCGCATTGAATTGGGATGAATACCAATCGATCCGCTTTCGTTCCGATCACGCCTTGTGGGCGAACGACAATCTTCCTTTTCGTGTGCAGTTTTTTCATTTGGGGCTGAACTACGGAAAAGCTGTGCGCATTCACGAAGTCGTCGACGGCCAGGCGCGCGAAATTTCGTACGATCCGGCCGCGTTCGATCTGAGCCATTTGAAAAAGAATCTGGGATCGCTGCCGAGGAACCTCGGCTTCGCGGGATTTCGCATCAACTTCCGGACGGATTTTGTCCGAGACATCGCAGCGTTTCTGGGCGCCAGTTATTTCCGCGCCGTCGGTGGCGAACTTCAATACGGATTATCGGCACGCGGACTGGCTGTCAATTGCGGCATGCAACGCCCTGAGGAGTTCCCGGACTTCACGGCGTATTGGATCGAACGTCCCAAACCAGATTCCGACGCACTCACGGTGTACGCGTTGCTCGACTCGCCAAGCATCGCCGGTGCGTACCGTTTTGAAATCCGGCCGGGCGCAACATTGACGATGCGCATCGACGCCGCACTGTATCCCCGCGCGGAAATCGAACGCCTCGGCGTAGCGCCGTTGACGAGTATGTTCTTCGTTGCCGAAGACGATCGTCGCATCGCGGACGATTGGCGTCCGGCGATCCACGATTCGGATGGTCTGGCGATGGCGACGGGAAGCAACGAGTGGATCTGGCGTCCGCTCAACAATCCGGCTGCGCCCCGATTCAATGCATATCAGGACGAAAACCCGCACGGGTTCGGCCTCCTCCAACGCGACCGCAATTTCGATCATTACGAAGACGATGGCGCGTTCTACAACCTGCGCCCAAGCCTGTGGGTGGAGCCCTTGTCCGGCTTTGGCAAAGGCAGCGTTCAACTTCTGGAATTGCCCGCACACAACGAAACGGACGACAACATCGCGGCCTTTTGGAACCCCGCCACGAAGCCGCAGGCGGGGCAGGAATTGCTGTACGCCTATCGACTGCACTGGGGATCGACGATGCCGGCGAATCCGCCGCGCGCTTTTACGGCGATGACGTGGACTGGCATCGGCGGCGTCGTCGGTTGGTCGCACGATTATTTTTCGTGGCGCTTCGTCGTCGATTTCGCCGGCGGCGATCTCGCGTCATTGCCGCACGATGCGAAGGTGGAACCGATCGTCACCGCATCCAGCGGCACGCTGGAATTAGTGTCGGCACGTCCGCTCGCCTCCATCCGTGGCTATCGCGCGATGTTCGATGTCAAACCCGTCGACGATCGACCCGTCGATTTGCGCCTTTTTCTCCGCAGCGACGAACGCGCGCTCACGGAAACCTGGATGTATCAATGGACGCCGCCGCACAAGCCGTGACTCAAGCCGGCGTGAGCGAAGGAGTTTTCGGATCGTGGTCGTTCGACGCTTTCAAACGTTGCCCGACGATCTCGGCGCCGAAAAAGAACACGACAGCGGAGTAATAGACCCACACCAGCAGAACAATGAAGGCGCCGGCCGGCCCGTACGATCCGCCAATATTGCTGTGCGCCAGATATTCGCCGATCAGAAACTTGCCCACCGTAAACAACACGGCGGTGATGAAGCCACCCTCCAAGGCACTGCGCATTTCGATTCGGCGCGCCGGTAAGTACCGAAACAGAATGCCGAACATCAGCGTGAACACGCTGAGCGCGAAAATCTGATCGACCAACTGCCAAAGAATATCGGCCGTGCCAAAAATCCACGTCAGAATTCCACTGATAGCGAGCGTTACGATCAGCATGAAAATGGCCGCGGCCAACATACCCACCGACAACAGGCGCTGTTGAATCCATTGCAGCACGAATGCGGCTGACTTCGGCGGAATGTTCCATAAACTGTTGAGCGACGATTGCAATTGCGCGAAGACGGCGCTGGCGCTGATGACGAGAACGCTGATGCCGACAATACCGGCGATCGTACCCGCGCCGGGATTCTGCGCCGCATGACTTACCACGATTTGTGCGGCGATCCGGACATCATTGCCGCCCAGCAGCTGCAGTTCGCTCAACAACTGATGCTGAGCATCGTGACCGAGCGATGCGGCGATCCACAAGCTCAACGCAATAGTCGGCGCGAACGCCAGCGTTACGTAAAACGCGAGCGCCGATGCGAGGGTCAGTCCGTCGTGATCCATGAACGACATGGCCGCCTCCTTGATCGTCGTCCAAACTCCTTGTTGATCATTCACAACGCACCACCCCACGGCTCGACTGTTGGCCATCGTAATTCAAAAAATGTGAAGAATTGTTCAGTTGCAACTTGCACCTGGCACGCGCCCAAATCATGCAAATTGCGCAGCGCCCGCCTCGTTTTTCCAAATGAACGCAGGGCAGCCGACGTGGCATAGGTCGTGCTCACAGAGCATCAATCGACCATTTGGATTCCTCCGCTATGCAATGCACCTCCTGCCGCCTTCAGTCCGATAGTCTTCACGAGTATTCCCGCGCCGTGGACCTGGGTGATAACCGCAAGACGATCGACACGATTTTTCTGTGTCCCGCGTGCCGAGTCATCAACGCGATCAACCCCAAATATATTTCGAAACGTGTCAGCGTGACTCCGGTTCGTACGGCAGCGGTCAGCGTTTGATCCGAAGAAAATAGATCGACTAGCCCGCATTAGCTAGTCAACGCCGACGGCTGGTTATAACCTGTCCGCGGATGACGCTACCAGCCGCCGAAGAACCTATCGAATTCGCGGAGCTCGTCGTCGAAGCGGCGGCGGAACCGCGCGCATCAGCGCGTTTCCGCATAGTCGTCACTATCGCCATCGTTATAGCACTCGCGGCCGTCGCGCTGATGTGGTGGCTGACGCCGCTGCGTCAGTGGATCGATGTCCGTCATCTCGCAGCGTTTTTCGACCGTTATGCCGGCTCACCCGTGGCGCCGGTGTTGATGATCGGCCTGTTCGTCGTAGGCGGTCTGATCATGATTCCCGTCAACGTGATGATCGCGCTGAGCGTCCTCGTGTTCGGCGCGATCCCCGGCGCGATTTATGCGCTGCTCGGCTCGTCGCTCAACGCGCAGGTGCTTTATGAAATTGCGCGCCGTCTTCCCTTGGACACGGTAAAAAAGCGCCTGCATGGACGGCTGGGGCGCCTCCATCATCATTTCGTTCGTCATGGCACGCTGGCCGTCGCGCTTGTGCGCGCGATTCCGGTCGCCCCGTACACGGTTGTGAATCTTCTGCTCGGCGCGACGCGTATCGATCGATTGCAATACATCGCCGGCACAGCGCTGGGTATGACGCCGGGCATCATCGTCAACGCGTTTTTCGTCGACCGGATCGTGGCGGCGTTGCGCGAGCCGACACCACTCACATTCGCGTTGCTCGCTGTCGCGACGTTCGTCGTCATCGGATTTGCCGTGTACGTACGTCGACGCCTTTCGCGCACGAAGATTCTCGGCTAATCGCTCGATGTCGCTTCGGATCGCAACCTACAACGTTCACGGCGGCGTCGGCCTCGATCGGCGCTACGATATCGACCGCATCGCGCGCGTCATCGTCGAGCTCGATGCCGAGGTGATCGGGCTGCAAGAATTGCAATCGCATGGCAATGACAACATGCTGGAAATTCTGCAGCGCGCAACGAATATGAGCGCAATCGCCGCAACCACGTTTCGCTCGAAATTCGGCGATTTCGGCAACGGGCTACTCACACGTCTGCCCATCGTTGCGCGCGATTGTATCGACCTAGATTTTGGACGACGCGAGCCGCGCAATGCGATCGACACCACATTGGATTGCCACGGCACTCCGTTGCGGATCATCTGCACGCATTTGGGTTTGAGCGCTTCCGAGCGTCGTGAGCAGCTTAGGCGCCTGATCTCCGCAGTCGGGCAACGTCCGGAAATTCCCACCGTTTTAATGGGCGATATCAATGACTGGTCGCCGTCACACCGTATTGTTCGGGCACTGGATGAACACTTCGGCAAATCGCCCGCACGCGGCACATTCCCGTCGCTTTTACCCCTGCTCGCTCTCGATCGCCTATGGGTTACGCCGCCATCGACGCTGACGCACGTGTCGGCGCATCGCAGCCGAATCGCACGCCTGGCATCGGACCATTTACCGTTGATCGCTCAACTGGAACTGCGGCCGCCTGAACCGTCGCATACCAAATGACGCGCCTGCTATTGCCTGGCCGGCGCGACGCCAACAGAATCCCGACCTGAGGAACAGGGAAGAACTACCGATGACGGCGAAAGGACAAGCACGATGAATAATCGTCGGCTCATTCATGTATGTCTGTGCGCGCTTGTCGTCGCGCTCAGTGCGTGTTCGTCGTT
Source organism: uncultured Rudaea sp. (assembly GCA_964657965.1). Taxonomy (GTDB): domain Bacteria; phylum Pseudomonadota; class Gammaproteobacteria; order Xanthomonadales; family Rhodanobacteraceae; genus Rudaea. Next base: position 9,087 of record CAZZWP010000039.1, read on the forward strand.
GCGCACGCGCTACGTCAAGTCCTATTCGAACGCCTTCGCGCCGCCGAAAAATACACCGACGACACGCTACGTCGCATCGACGACGGCAGCTCACATCAACGAATCCGGCTTTCGCCTGCTCACCAACAATAACGACGCGTTGATGAGTCGCGTCGTGCTGGCTGACCGCGCCACCCAATCGATCGATCTGCAGTACTACATCTTCGACGCCGATCCGACCGGCCGTCTCATCGCGCAACACCTGCTCGCCGCGGCCGATCGCGGTGTGCGCGTGCGCCTGCTCGTCGATGACCTCGATTCCGGCGACGCGGAACACATGTTGGACGCACTCGACGCCCACGCCAACATCGAAGTGCGATTGTTCAACCCGTTTCACACGCGCAATCCATCGATCTTTTCGAAGATCGGCCAGTTCATGATGGACGGGCCGCGCTTGAATCGGCGCATGCACAACAAATCATTCATCGTCGACAACACGGCGGCGATCGTCGGCGGCCGCAATATCGGCGATGCCTATTTCGAAACGGGCGAAACGCAGCACTTTCGCGATCTGGACGTGATCATGATCGGACCCGTGGTGCCGGATGCGTCGCGCGCGTTCGATACATACTGGAACGACCAGGCGTCGTATCCCGTGAAGGCATTCGACACCACGCACGCCGACGGTGCGGATGTCGACAAACTGCGCGAGCGGTTGAAGACGGAGGCGCGACCCTTATCGCCGTCGGATTACGCATCGGTGCTCGTCGATGCACTTCCGGGCGGTCGCAACATCGATCACCCGGGTCAATGGGCGTGGGGGCCAGCGCGTCTCGTGGCCGACAATCCGCAAAAAGTCGATAACGAGGACGACGACCCTTCCATCCTCTTACAGCCGAAGCTCGACACGATGATCGGCTCGGCGCAGAGCGAAGTGCTCCTGATCTCGGCCTACTTCGTTCCCGGCGAAGAGGATACGAAATATTTCACCGCGCTCGCCAAACGTGGCGTGAAAGTGCGCGTGCTGACCAACTCGCTTGCCGCGACCGACGAACCGCTCGTGCACGCCGGGTATTCGCGGTATCGCCGCGAATTGCTCGAGGGCGGCGTCGAACTTTACGAACTACGTCCGCTCGTCGGCAATCAACCGGCCGCGCATGGCGCATCGTCGGGTGTGAGTCTGCACGCCAAGTGCATCGTCGTGGATCGCCAGCGCATCTTCATCGGTTCGATGAATATGGATCAGCGCTCAAAACTGCTGAACACGGAAATGGGTGTCGTCGCCAATAGTCCGGATCTCGCATCGGCTGTCGGTGATTATTTCGAACGAGCCATTCGGCCGAAAAACACATTCCACGTAGCGCTCGACGGCAATGGACCGCACGCGACAATGATTTGGCAATCGATCGACGAACAGGGTAATCCCATTACCTACCGTCATGAGCCGGATGTTTCGATACCACGACGCGTCGAAGTGGATGTCATGCGCTTGTTGCCCATCGACGGTTTGTTGTAACGATAGTTTGAAAACGCAGCGCGAGCTGTGATCTCGCGCTGCTATCTGTAGCGATGTGACTAGTGCGTCGCGCGCGCCTCGCCCGCATCGGCGGTTTGCCGCGGATGTTTTCCTTCCCCGATCTCTTCGACTAATTTCGCGCAGAACGCGTCGAGATCTTTCGGCGTACGACTGCTGACAAGCCCGTTGTCGACTACGACTTCTTCATCGACGACCGTCGCGCCCGCATTGCGGAGATCGGTGCGGATGCTCTTTACCGACGTCAGTGTGCGTCCTTCCACGACGCCAGCGTCGATCAGCGTCCAGCCGCCATGACAGATTGCGCCGACGGGTTTCTTGTCCGCGAAGAAATCGCGCACGAAACTGATCGCCGATTGATCGGTGCGCAATGCATCGGGATTGAACACGCCACCGGGCAAAACGAGGGCGTCGTAGTCTTTCGCACTGACGTCGGTGAGCGCGTGATCGACCTTCACCTTTTGCCCTTTATCCATGTGCTGGAAGCCTTGGATTTCGCCTGATTTCAATGAAATCACATCCACACTCGCGCCAGCCTTTTCCAATGCGCTCTTCGGCGTTTCCAATTCCGATTGCTCGAATCCATCCGTGGCAAGAATGGCGACCGTTTTTCCACTTAGTTGCTGAGCCATGTCGTTCTCCTTTAGGTGAGCCCGCCAATGCTCTGCATCACATATGCCACGAGGCGTTCATGGTCATCGGCCGAGGCCGCCGCTTTCCGTCGTGGCGACAACGGCGCCGACCAGCGCCGCGCGCAATGTCGCCCACGGCAACAGCGCGCATTTACGGCGCATCGCGTGGCGGCGCAATTCTTCGAAAACACGCAGTTCGCCGAGCGCTGTTTCGTCGTGATCGTCGCCTTCGATGAAACCGGCAAAGCGGTTCGCGAGCGCATCGATCGCCGCACTTTTTCGGCCGACCACCATATCGCTCATGATCGACGCGCTGGCGATCGCGATCGCGCACGCGTCGCCGGAAAAACGCAATGCGATGAGGTTGTCATCTCGATAATCGACGTCTAAATGCAATCGATCGCCGCACATGGCGTTGATTCCATCCGACGCGTGCGTGCGTTTGGGCAATGATCCGAAATTATGCGGATCGCGTTGATGCCGCAAAACGATATCGTGGTAGAGCGACCTGGATTCCATCATCGAAGTATATGACGGCTTCAACGAAGCTTACCGCAGACGCGCCCGTGAACCGCTAACCCTGGTGAAGCAGCGCCGCAATGATCGGCGGCACTTTCGCGGTTGCCGTTTCGAGGTTTTTGAAAATTTCTTCGATGCTGATCTCAGCTTCATCGCCGCAACCGGCGGCCCAGTTCGCGACTAATGCCAGGCACGCATAATCGATCGACAATTCGCGCGCGAGCGCCGCTTCGGGCATGCCGGTCATGCCGACGAGATCGCATCCGTCACGCTGCATGCGCCGAATTTCAGCGCGTGTTTCCAGGCGCGGACCTTGTGTCGTTCCATAACAGCCATCACCCACGACCGAGATCGATGCTCGCGCTGCAGCCGACAAAAGACCGTGGCGCAAGCCCGCGTTGTACGGTTCCGAGAAATCGATGTGCTCTACTTTCGATCCTTCCACATCGCTGAAACTGCTGGCGCGACCGGATGTGTAATCGATGATCTGGTCGGGGACCGCAACGGCACATGGCCGCATATCGGCGCGAATTCCGCCGACCGCATTCACGCCCACGATGCGACGCACGCCCACGCTGTGCAGAGCCCATACGTTGGCTCGGTAGTTGACGCGATGCGGCGCGAGCCGATGCTCTTCGCCATGGCGCGCCAGAAACGCGATTGAACGGTCGGCAATCGAACCGATGAGAATGGGACCGGACGGTGCGCCGAACGGCGTATCGATTGCGCGCTTTTCCACTTGTTGCAAACCGGGAAAATTATACAAACCGCTGCCGCCGATGATAGCGAGGTCTAGGTTCACGTCGTTTCCCTCAGCGCATAGATTCCCGGCAAGTTCCGGCCCTGCCCGTGGTAGTCCATGCCGAAGCCGAAGACGTAGCGATCCGGCACATCCAGCCCGCAAAAATCCGCGTGGATGCCGGGCGCGGTGCGGTCATGATTCTTGCGACACATGACGGCGATCAACACATGTTTGGCGCCGCGTTCAAGACAGAAATCGCGAATGGCGCGCAACGTATAGCCTTCGTCGAGAATGTCGTCGGCGAGGATCACGATGCGGCCCGTCAGATCGACGTCGGGGCGCTTGATCCAGTGCAACTCGCCACCGGTCAGCGCACCGCGATACCGCGTGGCGTGCACATAATCGAACGTCAGATCCGTCGAAATGCACAATGCCAATGCACCGGCGAAAATCAGTCCGCCTTGCATGATGCTCAAGAAAATCGGCACTTCGCCTTTGAGCGCGGCGTCGATTTTCGCGCCCATCGCGATGATGGCCGCGTTGAGTTCTGGCCGGCCGTGGATCAAATCGGACTGGGTAACCGCGTCAGCGATGAGAGGTGTTGTCATAAAACGAACGTCGCTTGAGCGGAAGTTTCGTGGAGTGCGCCGATGCGCGCCAAAAATTTATCACGTTGTGGATTGTCGACAAGATCATCCCACGACTGTGCCGCCGAACCGAGAAGACGTGAAACTTTTGCACCGTCGCACGGTGTGGACTTCGCGTGCGCGGCCAGCGCTTCGTTGACCACATCGGGCTTGCACACGAGAACGAGGTCGCAGCCCGCGTCGCGATGCGCGGCGATTCGCGCGCCGATGCTGCCCGCGCCTTCGGCAGCGGCCATGCTGATATCGTCGCTGAAGACGACGCCGGGAAATTTCATTTCTCCGCGCAAAATCGTTTCGATCCAGGTCCGCGAATATCCCGCGGGTTTATCGTCGATGCTCGGGTAGGTCACGTGCGCCATCATCACGGCATCGGCGCCAGCGGCAATGGCGTCGGCGAACGGCACCAATTCCGTAGCGCGGATTTCATCCAGCGAGCGCTGATCGACGGCACTCTCAATGTGCGTATCTTCCAGCACCGAGCCGTGTCCCGGAAAATGCTTGATCGTCGCCGCCATGCCGGCTAGGCGCATGCCGCGGATATACGCCAACCCCAATCGCGAAACGACGGCCGGATCCGCATCGAACGAGCGCTCGCCGATGATGCGATTGCCGCGAGCGAGATCCAGAACCGGCGCAAAACTGATATCGATATCGATCGCGCGCATCTCCGTCGCCATCAGCCACGCATGTTCTTCGGCAAGTTCGATGGCTTGTTTTGGATCGCGCGCGTAGCGTTCGCCAATTCGCGCTAGGGCGGGCAAACGCGTAAAGCCGTCGTTCCGAAAACGCTGCACCGGCCCGCCTTCCTGGTCGACGCAGATGAGAAACGCACCGTGGCGCAACGCGCGAATGTCGGCGATGAGTTGTGTGACCTGCGCTCTCGAAACGAAGTTGCGCGTAAACAGAATCACGCCGCTCACGATAGGAGCCCGAATCCATTCGCGTTCATGCGCCTGCAACTGCGCGCCGTGCACACCGATGATCAGCATTCGCGAGAGAGCATCCGCAATTCAAAACTCATTGTATCAACCTTAAGTGACGATCATTGGCGATCGAACAACGCAATCGATTCCACGTGCGCCGTATGCGGAAACATATCCATCACGCCAGCGCTTTTGAGGACAAATCCGTGGCGATGGACGAGCGTGCCCGCGTCGCGCGCAAGCGAACCTGGATGACACGACACGTAGACGACACGCCGCGTCGACTGTTTCGGCAAATACTCCAGCACCTCGGCCGCGCCGCTGCGCGGTGGGTCGAGAAGCAGCAGGTCGTAGTCTGACTTCGCCCATGATGCCGTGCGCTGATCGGCGGCCAGGTCGGCTGAATAGAAGTTCGCATTGTGCACATTGTTACGAATGGCATTTTGTTGCGCACGACGCACCAACCCTGCTTCGCCTTCGACACCTGTGACTTCGAGCGTGCGCCTGGCCAGTGGCAACGTAAAATTGCCGAGGCCGCAAAACAGATCGAGAACGCGATCGTCCGGTGTCGGCGCGAGCAGATCGAGTGTCCGTTCGATCATGCGCCGGTTCATCCCGGCGTTCACCTGGACGAAATCGAGTGGCTGAAATTCGAGGTCGAGATCGCCGGGCAGTCGATACGAAAGTTGCATCTGCTCGGGCCACAACGCCTTGACGCTATCCATTCCGCCGCTTTGCAGAAAAATACCGAGTCCGCTGGTTTGCGCGAATGATGTCAGCGCGGCGACGTCGTGTTCCGACAGCGGCCGCATATGCCGAATGACGAGCGATACCAGGTCGTCACCGGCCGCGACTTCTATCTGCGGGATTTCGCGTTTCGCATCCAGCGATTCGATCAGCGCCGTGATCGATTCTATTTTTTCACCGACCGCCGGATGAAGTACTTCGCAACGATGAATGTCGGCGACGAAACGCCCTTCGATCTCGCGAAAACCGACGAGCACCCGGCCTTTTTTTTCGACGAATTTGACACTCAGCCGCGCTTTGCGTCGATAGCCCCAGGGTTGATCGGTCAGCGGCGGCAAAATCTGTTGCACTTCGACCTTGCCGATGCGTTCGAGATTTTCGATAAGCACGCGCTGCTTGCCGGCAATCTGCGCCTCGGGACTCAGATGCTGAAGCGCACATCCACCACAAACACCAAAATGCGGACAACGTGGCACGACACGATCTGGCGACGCCACGATGATTTCTTCGACCACGGCTTCATCGTAACGCCGATGTTTGCCCGTGAATTTTAGTCGGACCCGTTCGCCAGCCAATGCACCGACGACGAAGATCGCCTTGCCGTCGACATGAGCGACGCCGCGACCATCGTGGGAGATACCAGAAATATCCGTTTCCAGAACGGTCATGCGCACCAACGACCGGGAACGGTCACAAAATCGGGAGTAACGGCGATAATAACAGGCCACGGATTGCAACGAACGCTCGCAACGGACTACGCATGAGCCATCGATCCAACCTGCCCCGCGTGCTAATTGTCGACGACGACGCGATCACGTTGCGTTTTTTTCAAGGCGCGCTAAGCCGGATGGCGGAATGCGTCATCGCGAGCGACGGCGCAATGGCGCTGACATGCGCGAAAGGCGGCGCCTTCGATTTGCTCGTCATCGACCTGAATCTGCCGGATATGCGCGGCGAGCAATTGCTGGAAAAATTGCAGGCAAGCCACGCGACGTCGCGACAAGTGCGGAGGTCGATGCCGACATTCGAAAAGACGTTGTTGCGCATGGGTTCGACGACATCATCGAAAAACCGATTGCGCTCGATCGATTGCTCGCGATGGTCGGAAAGTATCTCGGTCAGAATGAGTCGGCTGCCTTACTCGATGACGATGTCGCGCTGAAATCACTCGGCGGCGACCGCACGTCGTTGCATGCACTGCGTAGCCTACTGGCGGCTGAGCTGGACGATGTGCAGAAAAAATTCAACGATAGCTCGACGATCGATCATGACGAACTGTCCGCACGGCTTCATCGCTTGCGCGCATCGTGCGGATTTTGCGGCGCCACCGCACTCGCGGCGGCGGCCGTATCGCTTCAGCAATCGATACGGGCCAACGCGGCTGTCAATCGAACGGATATCGACCGTTTCCTGAAGTTGTGCCGTACTACGGCGCAGGCATTGCGCTCGTAGCACTGCGCAAGCTGCCGAACAGATTCCACGCGCGAAGTTCGGCGCCATCGAGCTGACGGGAAATCAGCGCGCGCAATAGCCTGCGCAGCGACGCCATGTCTTCGGCATCAGTTGGCTCGCGATCTTGCGACAGCGCCAGGAGCGCCGATCCGCGCAGCTTCAATCCGTCTTCGGTTCGTTGCCAGGGAACGGGACCATGTTCGAATCGATAAGCGTAGTCCAGCTCGGGCTGCAATGCCTCGCCAGTTTCCGCTTCGCCCTCCAAAACGAGTCCGTAGCCGAGATGGGCGAGCAGATCGCGCTCGAAACGGCGCAACGTCCACGCCGGCGCATTGACCTCAGCTAAGCGCGCGAAGGTCGTGAAATAATCTTCGAAAATTTCGGGGTGGGGATCGTTACGCGGCACGAGGCGCGCGACGAGCTCGTTGAGATACAGCGCGCACAGCAATGTTTCGCCACTGGCTTGAAGCACGGCTCCCGCGGCCTCGGCGGCGAACAAAGTCGACAGCTCACCTCGGCCCGACCAGCTCAGGCTCACCGGCGTCAACGGTTGTAGCGACGCACGGGCAAATCGGGAACGCGCCGTCCGCACGCCGCGCGCGACTAATCCGACGCGACCGTAATCACGCGTCAGCGCCTCGATGATGAGCGACGTTTCGCGCCACGGTCGCGCATGCAGGACGAACGCGGGCTGCTGATCGACGCGCATCGTCAATCGGAATAACCGAATTTGCGCAGCGCGTTTTCGTCATCGGACCAGTTCTCGCGCACTTTTACCCACAACGTCAAATGCACGCGGCGTTCGAACATGCGCACCATCGCCTTCCGCGCCAACGTGCCGATCGATTTGAGCATGGCGCCGCCTTCGCCGATGACGATAGCTTTCTGGCTTTCACGTTCGACCCAGATCGTCGCATCGATTTCGGCGCGCGCTTCGCCTTCGCGAAAATTGTCGATCTCGACGGTTACCGAATAAGGCAGTTCCTGAGCGAGCTGTCGCATCAGCTGTTCCCGGATCAGTTCGGACGCCAGAAAACGTTCACTGCGATCGGTAATTTCATCTTCCACGAATACCGGCGGCGCTTCGGGCAGATGATGGCGAATCGCCGCGAGCAACTCGTCCAACCCGTCCTTGCGTTGCGCGGAGACGAGGTAGATATTTTCAAAGCTGTGTTTTGAGTTGATATCGGCGAGAAATGGTAAAAGTACTTTTTTATCTTTTTGCGCATCCACCTTGTTAACGACGAGTAGTCGCGGACGTTCGTGAACCGCTATCGCGTCGTAAACCGCCTGATCTTCGCTGTTCCAGCGCCCGACTTCGATCACTTGGACCACAACGTCGGCTTCGGCAATGCTTTGTCGCGCGGCTTTATTGAGTTGACGATTGATCGCGCGATCGCGCGGCTTGTGCAAACCCGGCGTGTCCAGAAAAAGAATCTGGCTGTTCGCATCGGTAAGAATGCCGAGAATCCGATGCCGCGTCGTCTGCGCTTTTGGACTGACGATGCTGAGACGCCAGCCGATCAACGCGTTAAGTAACGTCGATTTCCCGACATTCGGACGTCCAACCAAGGCCACCGTGCCGCATCGAAACGAAGAGGTGGTGTGCGGCTCGACGATCACGGGCGACTCGTCTCTTCAATTTTGCCAATCGCATCCTTCGCGGCGGCTTGTTCGGCGATTCGCCGGCTGGAGCCCGTTCCTTCACCGCGCACATCGAGGGCGGCGACAATACATTCGACTTCGAATACCTTCGCGTGATCGGCGCCGCTTGATCGCACGAGCTCGTACGTCGGCAACGATTCGCCTCGTGCCTGCAACAATTCCTGCAGACGCGTTTTTGGATCTTTTTCGCTGGCTTGGCCTAACGTCGCGCACAGTGGCTCGAAAATCCCGCGCGTGCAATCGCGGCATACCTGCCATCCGCCATCGAGATAAATTGCGGCGATCAGCGCTTCGAACGCATCGGCTAAAATGGAGTCGCGTCGATGTCCGCCGCTTTTCAATTCGCCGGGACCGAGCAGCAGTTGGTCGCCGATCTGCAAGTCACGCGCGACGACGGCCAGCGACGGTTCGCTCACCAGGCGCGAACGAAAGCGTGTCAGTTCGCCCTCGTCGGCCTTTGGAAAGATTTCGTAGAGTAATTCCGCGACGAAAAGATTGACGAGACCGTCACCGAGAAACTCAAGCCGCTCGTTGTTGCGCGCGCCGATGCTGCGATGACTCAGCGCGCGCTGGCGCAGCTCGGGATCACGAAACTGATAGGTGAGCTGCGCAGTCAAGGACTATTCTGTGGCTCCATGCGACAGGTCGACAGTCTTTGAGAAGTGCACCAAAAAATCTACGTTGTAGAGAAACGGAATATCTCGATCGTAAGCAACAGTCAGACTACGCGCGCCATTCTGTGTGTTGACACTGATGGCGCTCATTGGAACGTTATTCTCGTCCACGTATTGCAGGTTAAATTGAGCAAATACTCGTGCGCGAACTTGGTCAATGGACGTGGTCATAATTTGGGGATCTGTTTGAACAGCGGATATGGATTTGAGAACACCGAAATACTCAACGTAAGCTGGCACCAACTTCATCGCGGCGTAAGCAAAAAATCCAACGACGCAGATCAGGATCGCAAATCCTAATAACGTAATTCCCGACTGCTTATTTTTCAGTTTCATGCGATTCCCCGTGCTCACTTCATTTAATCAACGTGCCGATACGTTTGAAATCGATGCCGCCATCCCAGTTCATCCAGATCGCGAATGCTTTACCCACCACATTCTCTTCCGGGACGAATCCCCAATAGCGGCTGTCCTCGCTATTATCGCGATTATCGCCCATTGCGAAATAGTGTCCAGCGGGAACGTGCCACGTTCCCTCGCGGCCCGCCAGAAGCATATTGGATTTGAGCAAATGATGCTCGGCGCCGGGAATCATCTCGTCATCGATTTCGGCGCCCGCCATTTTCCGGCCTTCGTCGCCTGAACCGATAAACGGGCCAACATACGTCTGCGGAATTTCCTTCCCGTTGACGGACAGCGTTTTATTTCGATAAGTGATTTCGTCGCCGGGCAGACCGATCACGCGCTTGATGTAATCGATGCCTTCTTTTTTGGGATCGTGCTCAGGGTTCGGATAGCGGAACACGAACACGTCGCCGCGCTGCGGCTTGCCGATGGGAAGGACTTTCGTTCCCAGAACGGGCAAGCGCATGCCGTAAGAAAATTTGTTGACCAGAATGAAATCGCCGACGAGCAAGGTCGGCATCATCGATCCGGATGGGATCTTGAACGGCTCGGCGATGAACGAGCGGAACAGCAACACGATCAAGATAACCGGAAAGAACGAGCGCGCGTATTCGACGATGATCGGTTCACGCATCGCTTCCTGCGCGCGCTGTTGACGTTCCGCATCGGTGCCGCCGGCTTGCGCGAGTGCCTCGGCCCGACGTTTTCGCCCGCCGGCAAGAAATAAGCGATCGAGCAACCAGATGATGCCGGTCGAGAAGGTCAGGATGACCAGCAAAAGGGCGAAATCGAAATCCATCGTCGTTCCTAAATCGGGAATTGTTTGTTCTATTTATCGACTTGCAGTACGGCAAGAAACGCTTCTTGCGGAATCTCGACGCGCCCCACCTGTTTCATGCGCCGCTTGCCCGCTTTTTGTTTTTCGAGCAACTTGCGTTTACGTGTCGCGTCGCCGCCGTAACATTTGGCCAGCACGTTCTTGCGTAACGCTTTCACGGTCGTGCGCGCAATGATCTGCGCACCGACGGCGGCCTGGATCGCGACATCGAACATCTGCCGCGGAATCAATTCTTTCATACGCTCGGTCAGTTCGCGACCCCGCCGATCGGCCTGCGCGCGATGCACGATCATGCTCAATGCATCCACACGATCGCCATTGATCAGTACATCGAGGCGAACGAACGGCCCGACCTGGAACCGTTCGAAATGGTAATCCATCGAGGCATAGCCGCGCGATACGGATTTCAGTTTATCGAAGAAATCCATGACCACTTCGGCCAACGGCAGCTCGTAGCTGATCTGGACTTGCGTCGACAAATAATGAATCGAGCGCTGATTGCCGCGTTTTTCTTCGCACAGCTTGATCACGTTGCCGACATAATCGGGTGGCGTGAGGATGTTCGCGACGATGATCGGTTCGCGAATCTCTTCGATATTCTGGCTCGGCGGCAATTTCGCCGGGTTGTCGAGTTGCAGCACCTTGCCGTCGGTCTGCAGGATTTCATAGATGACGGTCGGGGCAGTCGAGATGAGGTTGAGATCGTATTCGCGCTCAAGCCGTTCCTGCACGATTTCCATGTGCAGCATGCCGAGAAAGCCGCAGCGGAATCCGAAACCCATTGCTTCCGAACTTTCTGGCTCGAAGTGCATGGCCGCGTCGTTGAGCTTGAGTTTCTCAAGCGCTTCGCGCAGCGCGGGATAGTCTTCGGCCTCGACGGGAAACATGCCCGCGAACACGCGCGGCTGCATTTTTTGGAAACCGGGCAATGGCGCGGGCGCGGGTTTTCCGGCGAGGGTGAGCGTGTCGCCGACCGGCGCACCATGTACATCCTTGATCGCTGCGGTAACCCAACCCACCTCGCCGGGGCCGAGTACGGCCTGCGGTTTTCGTTTGGGCGTAAAGACGCCTACTTGATCGATCTCATGCGTGCGACCGGTCGACATCACAAGAATCTTGTCGCGCGGCTTGATCTCGCCTTGCATCACACGCACGAGCGACACGACACCGAGGTAATTGTCGAACCATGAATCGATAATCAGCGCCTGCAAACGATCGGTGTCGCGCGGTTTCGGCGGCGGAATTCGTGCGACGATCGCTTCGAGCACCTCGGGCACGTTCTGACCGGTTTTGGCACTGATGGCGATGGCGTCGGTCGCGTCGATGCCGATAACGGCTTCGATTTCGGATTTGACGCGCTCGATGTCGGCGGTCGGCAAATCGATCTTGTTCAAGATCGGCACGACTTCCAAACCCATCTCGACGGCGGTGTAGCAATTGGCGACGGATTGGGCTTCCACGCCCTGCGCCGCGTCGACGACGAGCAGCGCGCCTTCGCACGCGGCCAGCGAACGGCTCACTTCATACGAAAAGTCGACGTGGCCGGGCGTGTCGATGAAGTTGAGCATGTAGGTATTTCCGTCGCGCGCTTTGTACGGCAGCGAAACGGACTGCGCCTTGATCGTGATGCCACGCTCGCGCTCGATGGGATTCGAATCGAGGACTTGCGCTTCCATTTCGCGCGCTTCAAGGCCACCGCACAATTGGATGATGCGGTCGGCCAGCGTCGATTTGCCATGATCGACGTGCGCGATGATGGAGAAATTTCGGATCAGATTCATTAGACGGGAACAGTCAGAGCCGACGCAGGCGGAATCGACGTCGGCAAAGCGCGTATTATCGCAGAAAGCAGCAGCTAACGCGTGGTTTTTTCAGAGGAAACTGGTAGAAAACAAAAGGGGCCGTTGCCGGCCCCTTTGCGAATTGCGGAGTTCTTTGCCGATCAACCTTTGCCGGTTTCGCTCTTGGGCACGGTGATCGCGACGAACTGCGTCGTATCTTCGCGCTTGACGAGCAGCATGACGGAATCGCCGCTCTTGGCATCCTTCACGGCGTTATTGAATTCGTCCGCCGACTTGACCGACTTGCGGCCGACCATCAACACCACATCGCCCGGCTGCAAAGCCGTACGGCGCGCCGCGGCACTCTTGATGTCGGTGATGACGACGCCCTGATCCTTGACACCGAGTTGCTTGCGTTGCTCGGCCGTCAGATCGTCAACGATGATGCCCAGCACATTGCCGGTCTTGGCTTTATTGGCATCACCGCCGTCAGTAAAGCTGGCGAGAGTCGCCTTGTCTTGCAATGCGCCGACAACCAGCGGCAAATGCAGCGATTTGCCATCGCGGAAAACGGTGAGGTCAGCGCTGGTGCCAGGCTTGGTGCTGCCGACGAGCGGCGGCAGATCGGACGATTGCACGATCTCGTGGCCGTCATACGAAAGGATGACGTCACCGACTTGGACGCCTGCTTTGCTCGCGCTGCTGTCTGGTGTCAACCGATTAACGAGTGCACCGCCCGTGCGCGGCAGGCCGAGGCTCTGCGCCATCTGACGATCGACGTTCTGAATCTGCACACCGATCATGCCGCGCGCGACGTGGCCGGTCGTCTTCAGCTGCTCCACCGCATTCATCGCGATGTTGATCGGAATCGAGAACGAAACGCCGACGGAACTGCCGGTGTTGCTGTAAATCTGCGAATTGATGCCGACGACTTGTCCATCGAGATTGAACAGCGGACCGCCGGAGTTACCGCGGTTGATCGGCACATCGGTTTGGATGAATGGAACGTATTGCTGATCCGGACCGCCGAATCCGCGACCGACATAACTCACGACGCCGTGCGTCACCGAGTGATCGAAGTTGAACGGCGACCCGATCGCAACGACCCACTGCCCGGGTTTCAACTTGGTCGAATCGCCGATCGCCACGATCGGAAGATTGGACGCGTTGATCTTCAGCAGTGCGATGTCGTATTGCGCATCGGTACCGACGACTTTCGCATCGAGTTCGCGCCGATCCGACAAGCGCACAGTAACTTGATCGGCACCCTCGACAACGTGGTTGTTCGTGAGTACGTAGCCGTCGGCAGACAGAATGAATCCCGAGCCGAGCGATACGCGAGTGCCATCTTGATGCGGATTCACGCGCGGGCCGTTCGGGCCACCCGGTCCGAAAAAGTGGCGGAAGATTTCCGGCACTTCCTCATCATCGGAATCCGGCTGCTCCGATTTCGAATCGCCCGTGTGTGTCGCCTGCACGTTCACGACGGCCGGCGCGTTGTGTTCGACCAGCTGCGTGAAATCCGGCAGGTCGGCATAGGCTGCGACTGAGACTAACGAAAATGCTGCCAGCACTAAGAAACTACGAAGTGTTTTTTTGTACATTTGATTGACCTTGGTCAAAATGTCCGTGAGGAATAGGGGTGACGATTGGATCGCGTCATCGCGCACGAGTTCCACGCGCGCAAACACATCGATTAGATGACGTTCAGCCGCGATAATTTCAAGCGGCAACTAACGCTGCTGCGGAGTGGCTTCCGGCTCGGACGCCTTCTGCGGCAGCGTATTAAGAACGTAAGGTCCGAAATCGTTGAAGCGCTCGGCGGCATCGTTGCGAAAACGCACGTAGCGCGGGATGGAAACGACACCATTCGTATAATCGAAACTCGCCGGTTGCGTCAGATCAATCGCGGAATAGCTCGGCAATGTTCCTGATGCCGACTGCGTTTCCACGCGCGGGGTCGGCAACGTCGAACTCGCGACAACGACAACCGGCGGTTGGCCCGGCTGCGCGTCGCTGGCTGGACGCGTTGTCGTCAGCGCAAACACGGCGACGGCCGCGGCAATCGCGCCACCGCCGGCCCAGCGCAATAGTCCACCACGCCCGGCGTGGGCTTTATCTGCGGCGATCGATGTCATCACCGATTCGGCAAAATCCGATCTCAGCGGCGTCGCGAATCGCTTCTGCATCACCTGGCTGATCATTTGATAGTTGGACCACGACTGGGCCAATTGCTTGTCGGCATCAAGCCGGCGCAACAGGAATCGGGTTTCGTCGCGTGACAATTCGCCATCCATCAGCGCGGACAATTGTTCTTGATAATTCGTACTCATGCGTCGGATACCTTGGTGTTCGATGTCGCCGTGTCCGACAGTAGCGGACGCAGCTTTTGATCGATGGCATCGCGCGCTCGAAAAATTCGGGAACGAACGGTGCCGATGGGGCAATTCATTTTTTCAGCGATTTCTTCATAGCTCAGACCGTCGACTTCGCGCAGCGTTATCGCCGCCTTCAAGTCTTCCGGCAATGATTCGACCGTGTCGAAGACCGTTTGTTCAATTTCCTGACGAAGAAGTTCACGCTCCGGCGTGGCGCGATCTTTCAGGCGTGCGCCGCCGTCCAGAAGGACGGCATCGTCGATGGCGATATCGTCGGTCGGCGGGCGCCGGCCTTGCGAGACGAGATAATTTTTGGCGGTATTGATGGCTATCTTGTACATCCACGTATAGAACTGACTATCGCCCCGGAAGTTCGCCATCGCGCGATACGCGCGTATGAACGCTTCCTGCGCGACATCCTGGCATTCGCTCCAATCCGATATGTAACGCGAAATCACGGCAATGATCTTTTGCTGGTATTTGCGCACCAGCAAATCGAACGCGCCTTGATCTCCTTTTTGAACCCGTTCAACGAGGGCTTGATCCAACTCTACATCGCCCATCCGGGCTGCACTCCGTTTGCTGGCGGCCCGGCCACGCTTCGTTAAAAGACCGTGGCCGGCGCCATAAGTTCAATGATCGTTAACGCGATGCTGTCTCTAAGGGTTGCGTCTTGTTGAAAACCCGCTCACGTTCAATGAGCAGATTCTCGAAGCTCGCCGCCGGCAACGGGCGGCAAAAAAGATAGCCCTGCAACTCCTCGCAACCCTGCGCGCGCAGGAAATCGAGATGTTCCTCGATCTCCACACCTTCGGCTACCACCGCGCGGTTGAGGCTATGCGCCATGCCGATGGTCGCGCGGACGATCGCTTCGTCGTCCGGATCGACGCCGATATTGCGCACGAAGGTCTGGTCGACTTTGATGCGATCGGCCGGAAAGCGTTTGATGTAATCCAACGACGATTGCCCGGTGCCGAAGTCGTCAATCGAAATTTTGCAGCCAAGGTCACGCAGGCCTTGCAAGGTTTCCAGCAGATTGGGAATCGTCTTGACGTTGATGCTTTCCGTTACTTCCAGATCGAGCAGTTCCGCGTCGAGCCCCGTTTCGCCCAGCACCTGCGACACCAGCTGCACGAGTGTTTGCTGCTGCCGCAACTGAACCGCCGACAAATTCACGCCTACGCGCAAGCGCAAACCGAATCGTTCGTCCCAGCGTTTCGCATCGGCACACGCCGTTCGCAACACCCATTCGCCGATGGGTACGATCAAACCGTTTTCCTCGGCCAACGGAATGAAAAATCCCGGGCTGATCATGCCGAGTTCCGGATGCTCCCAGCGAATGAGCGCTTCCATGCCCGCGATATCTTCGCTTTCGGTTTCGACTTGCGGCTGGTAGTAAACGCGAAGTTCGCCGTTTTTTTCGGCGAGACGTAACTTCGCTTCCAACGCGAGTCGCTGCTGATGCGATTCTTCAGGAACGGCCACATACGATTGGAAATTATTGCGGCCCAATCCTTTGGCGCTGTACATCGCGACATCGGCATGCTTCAGCAACCGTTCGGCGCTGGTCGCATCATCGGGATAGAAACTGACGCCGATACTGGCGGTGATATGCAACTCCGCGCCGTCGGCCAACGTGAGAGGCACTTCCATCACGCGCACGATTTTTTCGGCGATGCGCATCACGTCATCGCGTTGCACGATGTGACGCAAAATCATCGTAAATTCGTCGCCCGCATATCGCGCGACGGTGTCGGACGCGCGCACGCTCGCACGCAAGCGCTTCGCCACCGCCATCAGCACTTGGTCGCCGACCGAATGTCCGAGCGAATCGTTGATGTTCTTGAAGCGATCCAGATCGACGAATAAAACAGAAAACATCTCGCCGGTGCGATGCGCTTCCTTGATGGTCAGCTCAAGGCGATCGTTGAACAGCAAACGGTTCGGCAGTCCGGTCAGCGCGTCCTGCAAACCCTTGGCGCGTCCCTGCTCGCGCACGCGGCGCAATTCCAGCTCCAACGCAAGCCGGCCCGCGATCATGCGCAGCGGCTCGATCACGAATGCATCGGCCGGCAACGGTGCGCGCCGGCCGAGAAGAATGGCGCCCAATGTGTTGTGACGCTCGTCGCGCAACGGCAAGCCGACGAACATTTCGTAGCGGAAAAACGCGAGAAACTGATCCTGTTCGATTTCGGCCCACGCCCGTTCGCCGCGCACGATGCGTTCGCCGTCGATCAGTCGTTTCAATGTCGGCTGTTTGAGCGGATCGGGCGCCTCCTGCGGCTGGCTGGCGCGATGATAGGTCAACAGCGGTTGCACTTCGGTCGTCTGCTCGGGACGCGCCGATACCACCATCGCGAAATCCAATTCCAGCCACTCGCACAAGAGTTTGATGAGACGATTCAACCCCTCGTCGCCGCCGCCGCATTCCGCCGCCGCGGCAACGAGGCCGAGCGCCGCTTGATATCGCGCCGTCTCGGCGGGTTCTCGAAACGTTGTTACGTGCAGCAATCGACCTTGCTGCACCACTAGCCGCATACAGGCATCGAGC
>CAZZWP010000040.1:0-26535 GCA_964657965.1 uncultured Rudaea sp.
CCGCCGCCGCCACCACCGCCCGTTCCGCCAGTGTCGCCTGGTGTCACTGTCGCGCCGATTTCACCCACGCCACCCGCACCACCGGCGGCACCGTACTCCGAGGACGATAAAGGCAGCGTTTAGCGCTCGCTGCGATAAACTTCTTCGCATCGTCGCTAGTCAATCAAACGATGCGGACATATCGGATTGCCGGGTTAGTCATCGTGATCTTGGTCATCAGCGCAGCGACGGCTGCTTACATCGTGCGTCGAGCGCCCGCGATTTCTATGCCGACACCGGTAATGGCGACAACGCCACTCAACTCCAATTCCGCTAAGCGATCGGCGCCAACGACGCCGGTAGCGCGGACAGCGCACGTAGCCGACAACGTATCGGTGCGCGCGTCGACGACGCCCCAACCGGAGACGCCATCGCTCAAAGACATTTTCGCCGATCTCAAGGCGCGCGCGGACGCCAACGATGCGACTGCGGCCAGCGCGCTTTTTCAAGACTTGCGCACGTGCACGCGCACGCGCGATCTACAGCAACTTTTACCGAAGGTGGTGCCATCGATGCTCGCCGAGGGTTCGCCTACCGACTCTGAGGAGATATTGAAATCCCGCGACGCCATGTTGCAGGGGATGCAGAAACAGTTGGATTTCGTGCAGCGCAATCAAACGTTCTGCGCAGATCTCGACAATGCGACGCTCGATCAATACGTGCCAGCCCTGTTGAAAGCGGCGCAGCTCGGCGACGCGAAGGCGGCGCGCTGCTATCTGGGCGGTGGTGTCGAACAATCGTCGGCGTTGCTCGATCATCCGGAATGGATCAACGACTTCAAACAGAATGCGCTGTCCATCGCGGATCAGGGAATTCGACAAGGCGACTGGGGCGTTGCCGGTTTGATGGGCCGCGCGTATCAAGGACTTTTGCCGTCGTCGTTCCTCTCGCAATTGACGGGCGTCGACGCGGAAAAGGCGTATCAATATCTAAAACTGCAGCGACTGGGCACGCAAGGTAACTTTGTCAAACGAATCGACAACCAGATCGCCGACGCCGCGGCGAATCTCACGCCGGAGCAGATTGCGCAAAGCGATGCGTGGGTTCAACAAACCTACGCGCAGTATTACGGCCGCAGCGAATCGCAGCCGTTCAACGCGATTGGCGGCTGCGGAAGTTTCGACAACTAGCAGCGAGCGTCACGCCAGTCGCGCCGCCTCGTCGGCGGCGATCGCTTCCGCGAGCCGGCGACCAAATGAGGACACATCGCGTGCGGCGCATAGACCCAGCACTTGCAAGCATGGCAGTCGCAACAGCGGCAGTCGAACGATCCGCGCCTGCCACGATGTGCGCAGCCGACCGAACGCGCAGCGCATGAATGCGCGATGGGCGTGCCAGCGCTGTTCGGTTGTCGACGAAACGCATTCGGTCTCACCGAACGCCGCGAGCATGCCGTCCCAGGCCATGCAATCGGTGTCAGGCAGCAAGTACAGCCGCGCGAGCGTGCCGTTGTCGGCGCCGAAATCGACCCATTCGCGCGGTCCGTGCGTCGTGACAGAACTACGCCCTCGGACGCCGGTGCAATTAGCGAGCGCAACGAGCGCGGGATGTTCCAGCAGCAGCACGCCGTGCGACGTGAGTCGCGCGCGGGGGAAAACCGAATCTGTCGGTTCGCGATGCAGCCACAGCACGGTACCGAGCCGCGGCAACCATTCGGCGAGCGCGTGCATGTCGATACCGGATTGCACTGCGGCTGCGCTCGCGGGGAGCGGCGCGTAATCGTCGAAAACGTCGGCGGCGGTTCGATCGTCGCCGCCGAAATGACTCGTGCCGTCACTCATTATGCATCCAGAATCCACATTTTACTTTCTATACTTTTCCGCGGCGGCGACTGCCGAACGTCGTTATTTCGTGAGAATCAACTTACCGTTACGCGTCTGGCGCAGGCGATATTCGATTCCGTCGTGATCGATGCGGATTTCGCGAGCGTCTTCGAACAGCACGCGACTATGCAAATATTTTGTGGGCGCAGACGAGACTGATTGCGTGCGCTCACTGCGCGCTTCGGTGGTCGTATCGAACATATTCGCTCCAGCTGGCTTATTGCAAATGATAATCATTCTTATTTGAGAGTCAAGTACTGCGTTCATCACGATTGAAACTTCGGCACGTTCGCGCATATCGAAGGGAGCCATGACGATCTTTCATCGCTTGAAACGACATCGCGGCTTGCTTTTCGCAATCGCCAGCGTAATCGCTATAGCGATCGGCGTGTTCATCGGCAACAGGACGGTGATGCCGTCACCGCAATCGGGAGCCGTCGCCAGCGACGCGCGCGGCAGTGAGTCGATCCGGGATAACAAGCAATCGACGCTCGCTCGCGCCGTCTCGCATTCGCGCACGGTGGCGGCCGCGCCGCTGCCGCCATCGGGAACACCGCTCAACCAAATTTTCGACGACTTGAAATCGCGCGCCGATGCGGGCGATGTCGCCGCGGCATCGCGTTTGTTCAACGATCTCAGCCAATGCCGGCGCGTTCAGGCGATGAAAACGACAACCGCCAGTTTGGCGAGAATGTCGCTCGACAAAGACGTGTCGAAGATGACAGCGCAGCAGATCGAGTCGAACGAAAAGCTGCTGGCGTATCTGCAGCATCAATTGGAGGATGCGAAAGACAGCGAAGCGTTGTGTAACGGTCTCGAGCGCGCACAATTGCAACAACTGATGCCGATAACGCTGCGCGCGGCGCAACTCGGCGACGATGGCGCGGCCAACTGCTATGTCGAAGGCGTCGCACTGTTGCGCGACGGCGTTCTCGATCATCCCGAATGGCTTGCGGAATACAAACGCAACGCGTGGACGATCGCCGATCAAGCGCTGCAACGCGGCGATTGGTCAATGGTAAGCGTAGTCGAAAGCTCGTACGGCAATGCGTACACCATGTACAACGTGGCGCCGTTCTCGCAGATCACCGGCTACGATCCGGTAAAACAGTATCAGTATTTAAGCCTTCTTCAATTGGGCGGTGCGCCTGCCGTCAACGATTTGGACGCATTGATTCCGGGCCTCACCGCCGACGACATCGCTGCCGGCGACGCGTGGGCGCGCGATGTATACCAGCGCTACTTCAGCACTCGACCGAACGTGTCGGCCGTGCCGAAAAATACGTGTCGAGGTTCGGAGTATTGATATGCTGACGCACGATGCAAACATTTTTGATCTCGGCGCTGACCGTCGCGCTGGCCGAACTCGGCGATAAGACACAACTCCTGGCGCTGATCCTTGCGGCGAAATACCGTCGGCCGTGGCCGATCGCCGCCGGTATTCTCGCCGCCACGCTGATCAATCACGCCTTGGCCGGGACCGTCGGCGCCGTCGTCGCGAAATGGCTGGCCCCGCAGACGTTGCAGTGGATTGTCGCGGTCAGCCTCATCGCCATTTCGCTGTGGACATTGAAGCCGGACCAAGCCGACGAAAAAGAAGCCGAGCACGGCACCAACCACGGCGTGTTCATCGCGACGGCGATCAGTTTCTTTCTCGCTGAAATGGGCGACAAGACGCAGATCGCGACCGCCGTCATCGCCGCCGAGTATCACCCGCTGTGGCAAGTGATCGGCGGCACGACGACGGGCATGCTGCTCGCCGATCTTCCCGTGATATGGCTCGGCGCGAAATTCGCCACGCGGCTGCCGTTGCGTGCGATTCGCTATACGACCGCGCTGTTTTTTGCCGCGATGGGCATCTGGATCCTGTTGCGCTGATCAGGACATCGTGGCGAAAAGGTTGCCTTGCGCTGCGACCACCGTATTTCGTCCCGCCGCCTTGGCCTTGTACATCGCCTGATCGCATCGACGCAGGCATGCATCGGGATCCTCACCGCCGACGACTTCTGAAACACCGAGACTCAGCGACACGCTCAAGGTTTCCTCGATGCGCATCGCCGTGATCTCGCGACGAATCTGTTCGGCGCGTTTGCAGGCGGCCGCCAATCGCACGTGCGGCATGAGGATGAGAAATTCTTCGCCGCCCCAGCGCGCGACATACACCTGTTGCTGGCCGCCGCAGAGGTCGCGCAATTTCGCGCCCACCGCCGCGAGCACGCGATCGCCCGCCGCGTGCCCGTATTGATCGTTGACCGCTTTGAAATGATCGACGTCGGCGATGATGACGCTCAGGCCCGAGTCGCCGGGTTTCAACTGCGACGCGGCCTGTTCGAGCATTTCCATCATCGCGCGACGATTCAGCAAGCCGGTCAGCGCATCCGTCAGCGCCGCCTCGGCGAGCAGCGCCTCGACATGTAGGCGATTCTCGATTTCGTTGCGCAGTTTTTTGTTCGCATCCGTCAGTTCCACGGTGCGTTCGGCCACGCGCGATTCGAGATGCGCGTTGGCCTCGCGCAGCGCGGCGTACGCCTGCTCGCGGCTTTCCGCCGCGTGGCGCAAGCGTCCCGCCATGGCATCGAATTCGAGCGCGAGGTCGTCGAAGTCGTCGCGCGGACCCATGCCGCGCGGCGGCAGCGGTTCATTGTTCGCCAGCGCGCGGCAGCGTGCGGCCAGATCGCTCATGCGCATCACGAATATGCGGGACAGATGCCGGCTGATGATGGCGGCGATCAGCACGCAGACGAGAAATGCCAGCGCCGTGCTCATGCGCAATGTATACAGCCGGTCGCTCAAATCCGATTCGGCCATCGCCACGCGCACGCCGTATTTCACCGTGTTCGGTACAGCCGTATAGACGTCCAATTCGTCCGTTCTCTCGGGCGGCACCTGCGTAGCGTCGTTCGAACTGCCGACGAGATGCACGCCGTCCGTGTCGTTGCGCGTGACGTAAATGGCATCGATGCTTCGACGCGTTTGCGTTTCGGTATGAAGCCGCGTGTTCAACGCCGTTCGCGCCTCGGCGTCGTTGGTGGCGGCATCCAGCTGGCTCGCATCGAGCGTGCGCGCGATCGCGACGGCGGTGTCGTTCAAGTACGTATGCAAACGGCCGGAAACTTGCCGCGCGGCGGTGAAGTACACGAACGCGCCAAACGCGCCCGCCAGTGCGACGATGGCGAACAGGTAGCTGGCCAACAGCCGGTTCTTGATCTTCAGCGACAACGCGATAACGCCCAAAACCGCATACGGCCGCGAGTCTAGCAGGCCCGCGCCTTGCGCAGCCATGCGGCCGTGCTCTACGCTCGGTCGGTTGCATCCTCGCACCGAAATCGCCGGAGCCGCCCTGCGTGAGCATGAAATTCCGACTCGTCGTGATGAACTTTCTTCAGTTCTTCGTCTGGGGTGCATGGCTGCTGACGATCGGTGCGTACTGGTTCCAGAACAAGCACTGGTCCGGCACGGGATTCGGCGCGATCTTTTCCACGATGGGCATCGCCGCCCTGTTCATGCCGGCGCTGACCGGCATCATTGCCGACCGCTGGATCAACGCGGAAAGATTGTATGGATTGCTGCACATCGGCGGCGCCATCGTGCTTTTCATCGTGCCGGCGATCGACAATCCATCGACGCTGTTCTGGGTGATGCTGATCAACATGATCTGTTACATGCCGACCATCGCGCTGGCGATCGCGGTGTCGTACAACGCGCTGAAAAATGGTGGGCACGACGTCGTGCGCGACTATCCGCCGATTCGTGTGTGGGGCACGATCGGTTTCATCGCCGCGCTGTGGACGGTCAGCTTGCTCGGGCTCGAAACATCGTCGGGACAATTCTATGTCGCGTCCGGCGCGTCGCTTTTCCTCGGCATCTACGCATTTACATTGCCGCCGTGTCCGCCGAAGCTGGGCCGTGCGCAGGGCGGCTCGCTGCTCGATGCGTTGGGGTTGACGTCATTCCGGCTTTTCAAGAACGCCAACATCGCCGTGTTTTTGTTTTTCGCGATGCTGCTCGGCGCAGCGCTGCAA
The DNA here is from genome assembly GCA_964657965.1 of uncultured Rudaea sp. Classification (GTDB taxonomy): domain Bacteria; phylum Pseudomonadota; class Gammaproteobacteria; order Xanthomonadales; family Rhodanobacteraceae; genus Rudaea. The sequence continues at coordinate 5,885 of CAZZWP010000040.1, forward strand.
CTGACCAATGCCTACGGCGACACATTCCTCCACGATTTCGCCGCGACCGACCGCTACAAGAACCTTCTCGCCGTTCGTTATCCCGCGATCATCATGTCGATCTCGCAAGTTTCCGAAACGCTGTTCATCCTGACGATTCCATTTTTCCTCAAGCGCTTCGGCATCAAAACCGTGATGACGATGAGCATGCTCGCATGGTTTCTGCGTTTCGGATTGTTCGCGTATGGCGATCCCGACGGTGGATTGTGGATGATTATTTTGTCGTGCATCGTCTACGGTATGGCGTTCGATTTCTTCAACATCTCCGGCTCGCTGTTCATGGAGCAGCAGAGCGATCCGACCATCCGCGCGAGCGCGCAGGGTTTGTTCATGGTGATGACGAACGGCGTCGGCGCCGTGCTCGGCAGTTCGATCAGCGGCTGGCTTATCGATCGCTTCTTCACGGCCGCCGACGGAACCAAAAACTGGCACGGCATCTGGATCACGTTTGCGCTCTACGCGCTCGCGATGGCCGTACTATTCGTGCCCTTGTTCAAGCATAAGCATCAACCGATCGCATTGGAAAATCTTCATCCCGAACCGCAAGTCGGCCCGTAATATGGCGGACGTCATTGTCGTCGGCAGTTACGTGCAAGATCAGACGTGGTTCGTCGATCGATTCCCGCGGCCCGGCGAAACACTGCGCGCCAACCGCTTCAACATCGGACCCGGCGGCAAAGGATTCAACCAGGCCATCGCCTGCTCGCGCCAGGGCGTTGCGACCGCATTCGTCGGCGCAGTCGGACCCGATACGTTTGCGACGTACGCAAAGAAATTCGCTGACGATGAAAAGTTGGAATGCCGCTGGCAAATTCGGGGCGATTATCCCACCGCCACCGCTGGCATCGTCGTCAATGCTCACGCAGAAAATCAGATCACATTGAACCTCGGCGCCAACGAACATCTCGACACCGCGCATGTGCGCGCGCAAGACGATCTTTTCGCCGGCGCAAAAATTCTGCTGATTCAACTCGAAAACAATCTCGATGCGCTAAAGACCGCACTCGATCTCGCCAAGCAACACCGGGTCACCCGCGTCTTCAATCCTGCGCCGGTCCATAACGATCTCGACGCGGCAATGCTGCGGCTTGCCGATATCATCACGCCGAACGAAACGGAATTCTCCCAGTTACTTGAACGCTTTGCGCACGAGCGCGTCGAACCCGACGCCGTCGCAAAAACGAGCGACGACGAACTGCATGCACTGTGCAGAAAACTCGACGTCGACACCGTCATCATCACACTGGGTGCGAATGGATTATTCGTTTCGCACGCACAAAAACGTGTTGGAGACGACGCCGACCGCTACCGCGTGCCGGCGGAAAAAGTAAACGCGATTGATACCACCGGTGCCGGTGACGCGTTCAGCGGTGCGCTGGTTGCGGGAATGATTCGCTTCGCGGGCGAACCACTGCGCAGAGCAGTCGTTCACGCCAATCGTGCGGCGGCGATAAAAACGGAAACGGTTGGCGCAGCACCTGCGATTCCAGGTTTCGATACGGTGATCGCGCGATTTGGTCAGTAGAATACGCGTCCACTAGGCAGAACAAATCGCTCACGATGACGTAAGCTCGGCGTAGCTGCTTTCGGGGAACGATTCATGAAATTCACCCTACACAACGTTTTCCGTTTGCTGACGTTGTTGAGTTCATTGATCGTCACGCAGTTCGCATCGGCACAGAATTGTACGCTGCCGATTCCATTTCAATATGAATTCCAAACCGGCGTAACGGCCTCGCTTTCGGCGGCGGGCGTCGGCGATCCGTGCGTTTTGAGCGTCGCGCTAGGCAATGGGACGGGCCCGACCGCGTCCGGATTTCTGCATTACCGCCGCGCGTCGCCAACGACATCGGTTCGCTACGGTTTTCGCGTCGACACCCGCGCGCTGACGAGCCTGACGCTCGCCAATCGTGTTATTCAATTATTTTCCGCCAGCTCGCCCGTCGTCGTGACGAGCCCACTGTCCGTTTCGCATTTGTTGCGACTGGAACTGCTCGGCAGCACGACACCTCAACTTCGATTTGTAACGGGGATCGGCGGCAGTTTGCCTGCGGTTTCCAATGTCGCGCTTCCGCAAACCCTGAATACGATTCGCGTCGAGATCAATGTCGGCGGCGGCACGGCCGGTTTCGTGCGCTACTGGATCAATCATGCCTTTACCGATCCGCCCGATGGCGTGCTCGACAACGCAGGCGCCGGTCTCGACAACGCAGCGTGGATGGGTGTCATCGCTGCGGAAATCGGGCTCAGTGCGCCGAGCGATCAATTTCATGCAAACGACGCGGGCAACGCGGTCGTGTTCGATCAGATCGAATCCAACGACGACATTCTGTTCTGGGACGACTTCAGCAGCGGAGCTCAGCAATGAACCGATTCGCATTCATCGCACGCCGCTCTTTTCTATTGATGCAAATAGCCTTCATTTTTCCGGCGTTTGCCCAGACGTGCACCAATCCGACCGCGCTCGTCAGCGTGGGTTCGTGGACGGGCAACACGTGCACGAGCACGAATCAACTGCCGTATGTCGCCAACGGCGCGATTGCGACGGGAGCTAATCAGGACGTCTATTTCGTCCACACGGCCAACGCGGGTTCTATCGCGCTGTCACTGCAACCGAATGCATCCGTTGACATGGGCCTATTCGTTTGCCGCAACCAATGCAGCACATATGCAACGTGTGTGGCCGCCATCGACCCGGGCGTTGCAGGCGAAGCGGCAAGCACGACCTTGCCTCCGGGTCCGGGCGATTACTACATCATCGTCGGCACCGCGTCTTCAGCGTCCTGTGGTGATTACACGCTGACTCTCGCCGTGCCTTCAAGCGATTAGCGTTGCAAGTCGACGATGTTGGCGTATCGCTGGAAGCGGCGAAACACGAGCTCTGGACGTCGTCGGCAGATACAATATCGACGATGCGCATCGGACCCTACCTCATCGATCCGCCGATCGGCCTGGCGCCGATGGCCGGCGTCACCGACAAGCCGTTTCGCCAGCTTTGCAAAAAGCTCGGCGCGGGTTTGGCCGTGTCGGAAATGACGACGTCGGATCCGCGGTTGTGGACGACGCGCAAATCGCTCAAGCGCATGGATCACGCCGGCGAACCGGATCCGGTGAGCGTGCAGATCGCCGGATACGATCCCGCTATGCTCGCCGACGCCGCGCGTTATAACGCCGACGCCGGCGCGCAGATCATCGATATCAACATGGGTTGCCCCGCGAAAAAAGTATGCAATGTATACGCGGGCAGTGCGTTGTTGCAGGACGAGCCGCTGGTTGAGCGCATTCTCTCGGCCGTGGTGGCTGCGGTCGATATTCCCGTCACGCTGAAAATTCGCACGGGATGGAATCGCGATAACAAGAACGGAATTCGGATCGCTGCGATCGCGGAAAATTCCGGCATCGCCGCGCTCGCCGTGCACGGTCGCACGCGTGCGGATTTGTATGAAGGCGACGCCGAATACGACACGATCGCTGCGATCAAGCAATCGGTTTCGATTCCCGTGCTCGCCAACGGCGATATCGACTCGCCGCAGAAAGCGAAATCCGTGCTCGAGTATACAAAGTGCGACGGTTTGCTGATCGGCCGCGCCGCGCAGGGACGGCCGTGGATATTTCGCGAGATGGCGCACTATCTGTCGACCGGCGCCATCTTGCCCGCGCCAGGCGCGAGGGAAGTCTGCGAGATTCTCTGCGGGCATTTGGAAGCGTTGTACGATTTTTACGGCGAGCAGCAAGGCGTGCGCATCGCGCGTAAGCATCTTGGCTGGTACGCGAAGGATCGCCCGGAGAATGCGTCGTTCCGCGCCATCGTCAACCGCGCGGAATCCAGCATGGAGCAGGTGCGGTTGACGCGCGAATATTTCGACGCATCCGCACAGCCGACTTTGCTTGCCGCCTGACTTCATTCAGACGTCTGGACGTCTATTTACCGCGCATGAAGATCGGCGCCGTTCGCGGGTGCAAATGAAACCACGTGCGTGTATCATGCGCGACCCGTTGAATCACAATCCCATCTAGGAATTCCGTCTCGATGAGCGCTTACCTTTTCACGTCCGAATCCGTTTCCGAAGGTCATCCGGATAAAGTCGCCGACCAGATTTCCGATGCTGTGCTCGACGCGATCCTCTCGCAGGACAAACGCGCGCGCGTGGCGTGCGAGACGATGGTGAAAACCGGCGTGGCGATCGTGGCCGGCGAAATCACGACGAGCGCGTGGATCGATCTCGAAGCGCTCACGCGCAAAGTCATCGTCGACATCGGCTACGACTCGTCCGATGTAGGCTTCGATGGCGAAACCTGCGGTGTTCTGAATTTGATCGGCAAGCAATCGCCCGACATCAATCAAGGCGTCGATCGCAAAAATCCCGAAGAACAAGGCGCGGGCGATCAAGGCCTGATGTTCGGCTATGCGACCAACGAAACCAAAGAGATGATGCCGGCGGCGATTTTCTATTCGCACCGTCTCGTCGAACAGCAGGCGAAAGTGCGCAAGAAGGGCAAGCTGAAGTGGCTGCGCCCCGACGCGAAATCGCAGGTCACGTTGCGCTACGAAAATGGCAAGGCCGTGGCGATCGATGCCGTGGTCCTGTCGACGCAGCACGATCCGGATGTGAAACAAAAACATCTCGTCGAAGCCGTGCGCGAAGAGATATTGAAGCCCGTGTTGCCGACGAAATGGCTGCACAAAGGCACGAAATATCACATCAACCCGACCGGCAAATTCGTGATCGGCGGACCGGTCGGCGATTGCGGCCTGACGGGCCGCAAGATCATCGTCGACACCTACGGCGGCTGGGCACGTCACGGCGGCGGCGCGTTTTCCGGCAAGGATCCGTCAAAAGTCGATCGTTCCGCGGCGTATGCGGCGCGCTATGTCGCGAAGAATATCGTCGCGGCGGGTTTGGCCGATCGTTGCGAGATCCAGGTGAGCTATGCCATCGGCGTGGCCGAACCGACCTCAATTTCGGTGACGACATTCGGCACCGGCAAAATCAGTGACGACAACATCGAAAAACTGATCCGCAAGCATTTCGATTTGCGTCCGTACGGCATCATCAAGATGCTCGATCTGATTCATCCGATGTATCAGCAGACGGCAAGCTACGGCCATTTTGGCCGCACGCCGGAAGTGGTGAAGACGGATGCCGGTCATTCCTATACGACGTTCAGCTGGGAAAAAACCGACAAAGCCGACGCGCTGCGCGCGGATGCCAAGCTGAAGTAAGACGTAGTCAATCTGCGTGTCGACGGGCCGCCCAGTGCGGCCCGTTTTGTTTTCACCGGTAGAATCCAACGATGCCACTGATCCAACTTCAAAACGTCGACTACAGCATCGGCGGACCGCTGTTGCTCGACGACGTAAGTCTCGCCATCGAGGAGAACGAGCGCGTGTGCGTCGTCGGCCGAAACGGCGAAGGTAAATCGACGCTGCTTCGACTTCTCATCGGCGAGCTGAAAGCGGACGATGGCGAGGTGCGCGTGCAAGGCGGCGTGCGCATTTCGAAACTTGCGCAAGAAGTGCCGCAAGACACGGCCGGCAGTGTGTTCGATGTCGTGGCGGCCGGACTCGGCGAAATCGGCGCGTTGCTGACGCAATATCATCATCTGATCGCCCATGGCGATTTCGACGCGCTCGGCGATGTGCAAACGAAAATCGAATCGCTGCACGGATGGGATCTGGATCGGCGCGTGCAACAGGTGTTGACGCGGCTCGATCTGAACGAAGAAGCCGATTTCGCGGCGTTGTCGGGCGGCATGAAGCGTCGCGTGTTGCTTGCGCAGGCGCTCGTACACGATCCGGATGTGTTGCTCCTCGACGAGCCGACGAACCATCTCGACATCGAGGCGATCGCGTGGCTCGAAGAATTTCTGAAAAGCTTCCGCGCGTCCATCGTGTTCGTGACCCACGATCGAAGTTTTTTGCGCGCGCTGGCGACGCGCATCGTGGAAATCGATCGCGGCCAGGTGACGTCGTGGCCGGGCGACTATGAAAATTATTTGCGCCGCCGCGAGGAACGTTTGCACGCGCAACAACAGGCAAACGCGCTATTCGATAAAAAGCTGGCGCAGGAAGAAGTGTGGATTCGCCAAGGCATCAAAGCGCGCCGCACGCGCAACGAAGGGCGCGTGCGTGCGTTGGAAGCGTTGCGACGCGAGCATGCCGAGCGCCGCGCGCTGTCCGGCAACGTCAAGATGAAAGCGGCCACGACGCAAGCGTCCGGCCGCAAGGTCATCGAAGCAGACCGTGTCGATTTCCGTTTCGGCGAGCGCATCATGCTGCGCGATTTTTCGACGACGATCATGCGCGGCGATCGCATCGGCATCATCGGACCGAATGGATCGGGCAAAAGTACGCTGCTGAAATTATTGCTCGGTGATTTGGCGCCGCAGCGCGGCACCATTACGCGCGGCACGAATCTGCAGGTTGCGTATTTCGACCAGCATCGTCTCGCGTTGCGCGAGGATTTGACGGCGCTCGACAACGTCGCCGGTGGCCGCGATTACATCGAATTGAACGGCAGCCGCAAACACGCGCTCGGTTATCTGCAGGATTTCCTGTTCGCGCCGGAACGTGCGCGTGCGCCGATCACACGTTTTTCCGGCGGCGAGCGCAATCGTTTATTACTGGCGAAATTGTTTGCGCAGCCGTCGAATTTGCTGGTCATGGATGAACCGACCAACGATCTTGACGTCGAGACGCTCGAACTGCTCGAAGAATTGCTCACGAACTACGAAGGCACGCTACTGCTCGTGTCGCACGACCGCGAATTCATCGACAACGTGGTGACGAGTACGCTCGTGCTCGAAGGCGATGGCCGCGTCGGCGAGTTCGTGGGCGGCTACAGCGACTGGTTGCGGCAGCGCAACCCGTCGTCGCGCGTCGGCGAGGAGTTGGCGAAACCGACCGGGCGACGATCGCTGGAGTCGCAATCCAACATCCCGCCGCGTGAGCCGGCTCCGGCAAAACGCAAACTGAATTTCAAAGAGACGCGCGAACTGGAACAGCTTCCCGCCCGCATCGAACAACTCGAACAGGCGATCGCCGCGCGAACCGTCGCGATGCAAGAACCGGATTTCTACAAGCGCGACGCGACCGCCATCACCGCCGCCAACGCGGAACTCGCCGCGCTACAAGCCGATCTCGACGTCGCCTACGCACGCTGGCAATCGCTCGACGCCTGACGCTTTCGGCCGGCAATCAGAATCGGCTAGTCTTGCCGCGTTGCTGCGGGGACTGACCATGATGCGCGCGCTTTTTCTTCTCATCGTCGTCGCGATGAGTATTCCCGTGTCGGCGCACGCCGACGGATCCCGACCGAAAACCTGTCTTGTACTCGGCGGCGGCGGTGCGCGCGGAGCGGCGCATATCGGCGTTCTCAAAGTCATCGAACGCGAACACATTCCGATCGACTGCATCACGGGCACGTCGATGGGCGCGATCGTCGGCGGCATGTATGCGGCCGGCTACAGTTCGGGCGAAATCGAAGGCATTCTGCGCAGCATCGATTGGAAGGACATGTTCCAGGACGATCCGTCGCGGCGCGAGTTGCCGATGCGGCGCAAGGAAGACGAATTGCGATTTCTCGGCGGCATCGAACTTGGGCTGCGCGACGGGCGCATTGCCCTTCCGCGCGGCGTGATCCAAGGACAAAAACTGCAATTGCTGTTGCGCCGTCTTCTGATGTCGACACTGCGCAACGATCGCTTCGATCAATTGTCGATTCCGTTCCGTTCCGTGGCGACCGACATCGGCACGGGCGATAAAGTGGTGTTTGAGGACGGCGATCTGGCCATGGCGATTCGCGCGAGCATGTCGGTGCCCGCCGCGTTCGCGCCGATTCGTTATCGCGGCCATCTGCTCGTGGACGGAGGCATCACCGACAACGTACCGATCGATGTCGCGCGCGCACTCGGCGCGCAGCGATTGATCGTGGTGAATGTGAGCGAACCGCTGACCAGCGACGACAAACTCAATTCGCCATTCTCGATCGCGAATCAGATGCTCACGGGGATGATGAAGCGTCAGTCCGATGAACAGATTTCGACGCTCGGATCGGACGATGTGCTGATCTCGCCGGATCTCGGCGATTTGAGCAGCGCCGATTTTCCGCGCACGATGGAAGCCGTCAACGTCGGCGAAAAATCGGCGGAAGAAAAAATCGCAGAACTTCGCCACGATTCGGTGAGCGATGCGGACTACGCGGTGTTCGCGTCCGCGCACCGCTTGAAAGCGTTCGATCCGCCGCTGATTCAGTTTCTCGACGTATTGAACAATCGCAGCCGTACCGCCGGTTATGTCGAACAGAATCTCGCTGGCCTGACGGGCAAACCGCTGGACGTCGAAACGCTGGAAGAGAAAATCGGCAAAGCCTATGGCGAAGGCAGTTACGAACGCATCACTTACGATCTGGAAAAGCACGATGACCAGGAAGGCTTGGTCGTGCAACCCGTCGATAAAGGGTGGGGTCCGAACTTTCTGCGATTCGGATTGCGCTTGTCGGACAACTTCGACGGACGCAACAGTTATCAGCTGATTACGGAAGCGAATTTCACCGGGCTCAACGATTACGGCGGCGAAAGCCGCAACCGCGTGCAGTTAGGACAGGTCACGGAGTTCTACAGCGAATATCTGCAACCGTTCGGTAACCTCGGGCAATTTTACGTCGCTCCCTATCTGCAATACAAAGCGTATAACTTCCCGATCAACGCCGGCGAAAATGTCGACTTCGCCGAATACCGACGCAGCCGTGCACTCGTCGCCGATGAACTAGGTTGGACGCCGACTGCGAGCTGGCAGCTCTCCGGCGCCATCGAGTACGGCCACGATGCGGCGCGGTTGCGCATCGGTTCGCCGGATTTTCCGGATGTGTCGTCGGATTTCGGTGGCATTCTATTGCGTGCGGTCTACGACAACCTCGACAAATCCGGATTTCCCACCAGCGGCACGCGTGTGGATGTTTCGCAAGAATTGTTGCTGAGCCAACTGGGATCGACGGATACGGCGCAGATCGCGCGCGGTCGATGGGACACGGCGATTTCATTCGGACCGAATGATTTTCTGATCGGTGGAAGTTTCAGCAGTTCGACAGGCAGCGGTCGCGACACGCAAATCGCCGCGTTCAGTCCGCTCGGCGGATTGACGAATCTTTCCGGCTACACCGAAAACCAATTGTTCGCAACGCAGACGGCACTGCTGCGCGGCGTTTATTACCGGCGCCTCACCGACACGCAAGCGCTGTTCAGCGTACCGGTTTATCTAGGCGGAAGTCTCGAAGCCGGCGGTGTCTGGGACACGCGGCATGAGATCGGCAAAAACGCGATCGCGGCGGGGAGTATTTTCCTCGGCGTCGATACGTTTCTGGGTCCGATCTTCGTCGGGTATGGCTACGCGCAAGGCGGTCACAATGCGTTGTATCTCACGTTCGGTTCGTTGTTGCGCACGGATCAGTGAACGCGTGACATAGCGACGAGTTGGCGAGTACGAAGGAATGTGTACAATCGGCGCGATTGTCCGCAGCGTGGCCGATTGCATTCCTGTTTGCGCAACGCCTTTTGCGTACGATTCGTAAAGTTTGGACGCGTCTTGAAAGGAAATCGATAATGGATCCCATGAAATTTTTTGCGCGCAGCGCGATCTCGTTGGTAGCCGTAACCGGTTTAAGTGTAGCGAATATCGCTGAGGCGCAATTCATGCCGGATGCGCTAGCTACGGATAGGTCGGGCGTGTGGGTGGCGGGCCAGACCATCGACAATGGCGACTATCTCATCCGATACGACAATGCGCTGAACCCCGTATTCGCGCGCCCGTACGGCGCCACGCAGGGGTTCAACGACTACGATTTCGGCGAACTGGTTCCGCTGCGCGACGGTGGACTGATCGTGATCGGCGAAAGCCGTTCCGAATTCGGTGAGCTGCCGACGGGCTATTCGTTTCATCGCGTCGACTCGGCGGGCAATCCGGTGTGGTCGCTGCAAGGTCTCACCGACGTCTATTATTCGTACGACAATTTTTCCACATTCGGCAGCGTTTTCTTCGGCGCCGACAAGGACGGCGCGTTTTGGTTTCCCGTGAACGGCCAGCTCGAACGCGTCGACGCGAACGGCGTGCCGAGCGACATCGCCACGATCGGCACCAGCGTCGATGCCGTGTACACAGCAGCCGTCGATCCGGAAAGCGGCGCGTTGTACATCGTGCCGCAGACCAGCACCAACATTCTTGATCCACAAACCATCGTCCGCTTCGATCCGAACGGCACCAGTCAGACCATCTGGACTGCGCCAAATGCAGCGACGCTCGTCCAGTTCCTGTCCGTCGGCGACGATGGCAATGTCTATGCGCTCGGCAACAACGCCACGACGCACGTGGCTTTGAGTCTTTCGTCGACCGGATCGGTGCGCTGGTCGACGACATTCGGTTCGAGCGTCTACGAGTTTTCGCAACACACCACCGCGGCCGATCAGGTGGCGAGTTACGCCGCAGGCGGATTCGTAGCGCTCGACGGATCGAGCGCTTTATATGTCGTCAGCGCAAGCGGACAGGTAAAACAGTTAACGCTTCCGACAGCTTACAAACCCAGCCCGTATCAGGACACATTGATTCAGACGTCGACGGAAGGCGATATCCTTCTTTACGCCGAGCAAGTGATTCAGCTTCGTCTCGATCAGAACGGCACTGTTTTGCAAACGCTGTCGACATCGACTTACGGCGTGCCGGTCATTCTCGCCGATGGCTCCGAAGTGCTCGGTGGTCAGCCAACGCCCGGTGGCCCGGTGTTTCTCCACATTGACCGATTGGGCAACACATTAGGTCAATTGTCGTTTGCGGTGTCGACGACGCCGCCGCCGTTGATACGCGTCGATCAAACCGGTATCGATGGCGCTTGGTATGCGCAGGCCGAATCCGGACAGGGTTTCGTGATCGACTACCTGCCTGCGGCGAACACGATTTTCATTCCGTGGTTTACCTACGGTCTGTCGCCGGTCAACGACACATCCGGATTGCAGTGGGTCACGTTTCAGGGAGCGCCTGCTGCCGGAGCCACATCCGTGGATCTGGTCATGGCCAGCGCGGACGGCGGAACGTTCAACAGCGGCACGATAGCGCCGCATGCGGTCGGCACAGCGAAACTCACGTTCTCCGACTGCTCGACCGGGCGCCTGCAGTACAAATTCAACGACGATACGTTCGGCGGACAAGGCGGCTACATGCCGCTCACGCGCACCCTTCCATCGACGACATCATGCGTGCTCGCCGACGGCACCACCGCCGCGCCACAGAACACGAGTGCAGCCGCGAATGGTTTCGATGCACGCCAGAGCGGCTCGTGGTATTCCACGTCCACCTCGGGACAAGGCATCGAGTTCACGATCGTGCCGGCCGGCAACGGTTTCGGGGGATTTCTTTTCGGCGCATGGTTCACGTTCGATGCGCCGCCCGCCAACGACGCCAAGCATCAGCACTGGTTCACGCTGCAAACGGGACTGTCGGATGCCGCGAACGGCAGCGTGACGACATCGATTTTGCAAAACGTGGGCGGAAGTCTCGATAGCCTGCGCAGTCCTTCCATCGTATCGGTGGGCACGGCGACGGTGACCATGCTCGCCTGCGACAAGGCGACCGTCACCTATACATTCGACAAATCGGCAGCAGCCGGAACGTTCGCCGGATTGACCGGAACCCTTAACTTGATCAAAGGCGGTGGCTGCGTATCGCAGTAGTCAGGCGCAGAGCCCGCGGACGGGTTATTTCGCCGCATCGCCACGGGAGTTTATCATTCATCCTTCCATCGCGAACAAGAGATGGACTATAATTGCCGCCCCTCCCCCGCCGAGGGGCGCTGCATTTTCGCGACGCGAAATCAGGCTCGGCGGGCTTTCGGGTTCCATCACCGAAACTGCGCCCGCTCATCTGGAGTAGTCCTATGAACGCTGTCGTAAAACCAACCTTGAAAGATGATTTCAAAGTCGCCGACTTGTCGCTAGCCGACTGGGGACGCAAGGAAATCGATATCGCCGAGCACGAAATGCCGGGTCTGATGTCCATCCGCAAACAGTATGCCGCCAAGCAGCCGCTAAAAGGCGTGCGCGTGACCGGATCGCTGCACATGACGATCCAGACCGCCGTGCTCATCGAAACGCTGAAGGACATCGGCGCCGACGTGCGCTGGGCGTCCTGCAACATTTTCTCGACGCAAGATCACGCCGCCGCGGCCATCGCCAAAACCGGCACGCCCGTGTTCGCATGGAAAGGCGAGAGTCTCGAAGAATATTGGGATTGCACGCTCGACGCGGTGACATTCCCCGGCAACAAAGGTCCGCAGCTCGTCGTCGATGACGGCGGCGACGTGACGTTGCTGATCCACAAAGGCTATGAACTCGAACAGGGCGACAAGTGGGTCGATTCCGCGTCGTCGTCGCATGAAGAGCAGATCATCAAGAATCTGTTGAAGCGTGTCGCGAAAGAACGCCCTGGTTTCTGGACGGGCGTGGTCAAGGATTGGAAAGGCGTCTCCGAAGAAACGACGACGGGTGTGCATCGTCTTTACCAAATCGCCGAACAGGGCAAGCTGCTCGTGCCGGCGATCAACGTCAACGATTCGGTGACGAAATCGAAGTTCGACAATCTCTACGGCTGTCGTGAATCGCTCGCCGATGGTTTGAAACGCGCGATGGACGTGATGCTCGCCGGCAAGGTCGCCGTGGTTTGCGGCTATGGCGACGTCGGCAAAGGTTCCGCGCATTCGCTGCGTGCGTATGGCGCGCGCGTCGTCGTGACGGAAATCGATCCGATCAATGCGCTGCAGGCGGCGATGGAAGGATTCGAGGTGAACACCGTCGAATCCACGCTCGGTCGCGGCGATATTTATGTCACGACGACCGGCAACAAAGACGTGCTTACGATCGACCACCTCAAGCAGATGAAAGATCAGGCGATCGTTTGCAACATCGGCCACTTCGACAACGAAATCCAGGTCGATGCATTGAACGCGTTCGCCGGCGTGAAGAAGATCAATATCAAACCGCAAGTCGACAAGTACGTGTTCCCGAACGGTTCCGCGATTTTCCTACTGGCCGAGGGACGCCTCGTCAATCTCGGTTGCGCGACGGGTCATCCCAGTTTCGTGATGTCGAACTCATTCTCGAACCAGACGCTGGCGCAAATCGATCTGTGGGCGAACAAGGACAAGTACGAAAAGAAGGTTTATCGCCTGTCGAAGAAACTCGACGAGGAAGTCGCGCGTCTGCATCTGGAAAAGATCGGCGTGAAGCTAACCAAGCTTACTTCTGAACAGGCCGCGTACCTCGGTGTAGACATTAACGGACCGTATAAACCGGAACACTACCGCTATTAAAACCTGTGCTACACTGATCCTGTGTTGAATGCACGGGATCAGTGCCATGGCAAATATCACGCTGACAATCGACGACGAAGTGCTCTTGAAGGCGCGACAGCGCGCGCTGCGGGAAAAAAGTTCGGTCAACGCGGTTGTTCGCGACTACCTGAAAAGCTATGTCAAAGCGGATGACGATGATCGCGCGCAACGGCTGATTCGTCTCATGGAAGAGATTTATCAAAAAGACAAGCCCAGCAGCGGAGGCAAAAAGTGGACGCGCGACGAGATCTACGACCGTGAAGTGCTTCTTCGATACGAACGTCCTGATTTATCGGTTCGACGCAAGCGAAGCACTTAAACAACCGATTGCCGCGGAGCTCATCGATCGCGCGCTGGCGGATGACGCATTCTGCGTCAGCACGCAGGTGATGATGGAGTTTTATCATGTCGCGACGCGGAAAATTAATCTGCCTCCCGCCGACGCCGTGAAACTGATCAAGCAATGGGCGGAATATGAACCCGTGACAATCACACCTGCTTTGATCGTCGAAGCGGCGGCGATTCATCAGCATGATCGCCTGTCGTGGTGGGACTCGACTATTGTCGCTGCGTCTCTTGCCGCCGCAGCACGTGTTCTGTACAGCGAAGACTTGCAGCACGGCCGTGAGTTCGGTGACCTCCGCGTACAAAATCCGTTTCGGCATTCCGTGAATGAAACAAGAAGTACTTATCGCGTGAGAAAAAGAAAGTGATTCCTGTCTCCTTCGAATTCTTTCCGCCGAAAACCGACGAGCAGCGCGCGACGCTGGAAGCTACGTTGCCGAAGCTGAAATCTTTGTCTCCCGACTACGTCAGCGTGACGTTTGGCGCAGGCGGATCGACGCTGAGCTATACGCCGGAAACGGTGCAGCGTCTGCGCGAACACCACAAACTCGATGCGGCGCCGCACTTGTCCTGCGTCGGCGGAACCCGCGAGGAAATTCGCGCGCTGCTGCAGAAATACAAGACGATGGGATGCAAACGCATCGTCGCCTTGCGCGGCGATTTGCCATCGGGCATGGCTACGTACGGAGATTTTCGCTATGCGAGCGAACTCGTCGAATTTATTCGCAATGAATTCGATGGTGCGTTTCATATTGAAGTCGCGTGTTATCCCGAAACGCATCCTCAAGCTAACGACGCGCACGCCGATCTGAAAAATTTCGTCGCCAAGGTGAAGGCCGGCGCGGACGGCGCTATCACTCAGTACTTCTTCAACCCGGATGCCTACTTCCGGTTCGTCGATGAAGCACGCCGTCACGGTATCGACATTCCGATCGTTCCCGGCGTCATGCCGATTTCACAATATTCTCAGCTGCGCCGATTTTCTGATATGTGCGGCGCGGAGATTCCGCGCTGGATCGCCAAGCGCCTCGAATCGTTCCGCGACGATGCGGACGCGATTCGCGAATTCGGCGCGGACGTGGTTGCCGATCTGTGCCGCAAATTGATCGCCGGCGGTGCGCCGGGAATCCACTTTTATACATTGAATCGCGCGCGCGCCACACTTGCCATCCACGAGCGCATGAGCGCGTAGCGATGGCGGCCCTCAAGTCCGAGAAAGATGCCGCATTGCCGCTGCGTCTCCGCGTACTTCTCGGCAACGGATACATGTTCGGACCGGGCAAGGCCGAACTGCTCGAAGATATTGACGCGCTCGGCTCCATCGCAGCGGCAGGCCGCGCTATGCGCATGAGCTACAAGCGCGCGTGGCAACTAGTCGACGATTTGAATCGAATTTTCGACTCACCGCTAGTCATCGCGACCAAGGGTGGTGGCCAAGGCGGCGGCGCGCAGCTGACCGAAACCGGGCGCCGTGTTCTCACGCTGTATCGGGCTGTCGAGGATAAATCGCAGCGCGCGGCCTCCAAGGAAATCCAGCGTCTTCGCCTTCTTGCGAAAAAACGCTGCTCCACGTAGCCACGGCGCGATGCGCGCGATATAGTCACGCGACCACATCGAACGGAACTCGACATGAAAAAGCCGGCTCGTGGCTGTGCGTTCATAACGTTGTCCATCGTGCTCGGCGCGCTGGTGGTGTCGCCGGCGCTCGCCGCAGATCTCGTCGTATCGGCCGCCGCAAGTTTGTCCAACGCCTTCGGTGATATGGGGAAAGCTTATGAGGCCAAACATCCGGACGACAAAATCGTTCTGAATTTCGCCGCGTCCGATGTGCTGCTCAAACAGATCGAGCAAGGTGCGCCCGCCGACGTATTCGCGAGCGCCGACGAAGTAACGATGGACAAGGCAAGCGATTCGAAAATAGTCGATCAATCCACGCGCAAAGATTTTGCAGCGAACTCGCTCGTGCTCATCGTCGGTGTGAACGCTAAAGCGCCGCACGCATTGGACGACCTGACAGCCGCCGAATACCAACACATTGCGATCGGAAATCCGGATTCCGTTCCCGCCGGTCGTTATGCGAAACAAGCGCTGACTTCGGCCAAACTCTGGGACAAGCTGCAGCCGCGGACCGTACCGGCGCAGAACGTGCGGCAAGCGCTCGACTACGTTGCGCGCGGCGAAGCGCAAGCCGGCTTCGTCTACGCAACCGATGCACAAACGCAGCGGGACAAAGTGCAGGTCGCGATGACGGTGCCGACTTCAACACCCGTGCGCTATCCGATTGCGGTGACGAGCAAGTCTCAGCGCGCCGAGTCGGCCAATGATTTTGTAGCGTTCGTCGTCTCGCCCGAGGGCGCAGCCGTGCTGAAGAAATACGGATTCAGCGCGCCATAGGATGGTGTCCGATGTATTAGTCCCTCTGCTGCTGACGCTGAAGGTCGCATCGCTGGCGACAATGCTCGCGTCGATCGTCGGCATCATCATGGGCAAACTGCTGGGACGCCGCCGAACATTGACGCGCGACGTAGCCGAATCACTGCTGACACTCCCATTGGTACTGCCGCCGACCGTGCTCGGCTATTACCTTCTCGTCGTGTTGGGCCGCGAGGGCATCGTCGGTTCATGGCTCATGCGCACGTTCGGCATCAATCTCATCTTTACGTGGCAAGGCGCCGTCGTCGCTTCCGCCGTCGCCGCGTTTCCGCTGATTCTCCGCGCGGCACGCGCCGCGTTTTCCGATGTCGATGCACAACTCGAAAATGCCGCCCGATCGTTGGGCGCTAGCGAATCCGATGTTTTCTTTCGCGTGACATTGCCGCTCGCATGGCGAGGTGTCCTCGCGGGCGCATTACTCGCGTTCGCGCGCGCGATGGGCGAGTTCGGTGCGACATTGATGGTCGCCGGTAGCCTGCCCGGCCGCACGCAGACATTATCGCTGGCGATTTACGATGCGGTGATGGCCGGCGATGATGCGCGCGCCAATACGCTCGTGCTCATTTCGCTCGTCAGCGCCGTCGTTCTCTTGATCGTCGCTGCCCGACTGCTGCAGCGCGGACATCACGCGAATCCATGATGCTTTCAGTCGCCATCGAAAAAAAACTTCGCGCGGATCGGCGCGAATTTCATTTGCACGTGGCATTCGACAGCGACGCGGACGTTACGGTGCTGTACGGCGCATCCGGTGCCGGGAAGACGTTGACGATGCAGGCGATCGCAGGGCTGGTTCGTCCAGACGCCGGTCGAATCGCGGTCGATGATCGCGTCCTTTTCGATTCAAGCGCGTCGATCGACGTGCCGACCCGGAAACGGCATGTCGGATTGGTATTTCAGGATTATGCACTTTTTCCACATTTGAACGTTTTCCAAAATGTCGCATTTGCGCGAAACCGTGGCTGGTTGAATCGGCTTGTGCTCGACGACGAGACGAAAGCGCTCCTCGCCAGCGTGCATCTCGAATCGTTGGCGCACGCTTATCCATCGGATCTGTCCGGCGGACAGCGTCAGCGCGTGGCGCTCGCGCGAGCGCTTGCATCGCGGCCGCGATTGTTGCTGCTCGACGAGCCGTTTTCTGCGCTGGACTCGGAGCTGCGCGCAAAACTGCGCGCAGAACTTATCGATATTCGCCGACGCGCCGGCATTCCCATGCTCGTCATCACGCATGACAACGACGACGTCGCCGCATTCGGCGGCCAGCTGGTGCGTGTCGATAACGGTAGCGTCGTAAAGTAAGTCCTCACCACTTCCCATCGCTCGCGCCTGCCGTTACGCTGCGCGTTCGCATCGACGCAGGAGTGCGCAATGTCTCAGCAATATCCGTCGCATATCTGGCACAACGGTGCGATCAAACCATGGGCCGAGGCTACGACGCATGTGATGGCGCACGCGCTGCATTACGGGTCATCGGTGTTCGAAGGTATCCGCAGTTATCCGACGCCGCACGGTCAGGCGATCTTTCGTCTCGCCGACCATCTCAAGCGGTTGTACAACTCGGCGAAGATTTATGACATGCCGATTCCCTATTCGCTCGAAGAATTGACGACGGCTTGTCGCGACGTGATTCGCGCGAACAAACTCGATCGCGCCTATTTGCGGCCGGTCGCCTTTCGCGGACTCGGCGGATTCGGCCTGTCCGCCGACACACCGACGGACGTCGCCGTCGCCGCGTGGAATATGGGTCCGTATCTCGGCGCCGGCGTTCTCGAAGCGGGCATCGATGCCTGCGTATCCAGCTGGCAGCGATTCGCGCCGAACACCATTCCCGCCGGTGCGAAGGCCGGCGGAAATTATCTGTCGGGACAACTCGTCGCGCGCGAAGCGCGGCGGCTTGGATTCGGCGAGGGTATCGCACTCGCGTCGACGGGATTGCTGAGCGAAGGTGCCGGCGAAAATCTCTTCCTTGTTTTCGAAGGTGCTTTGCACACGTCACCCGTGAGCGCTGCGTTATTGAACGGTATAACCCGTGACACGATCATCAAGCTGGCGCACGAAGCCGGTATCGACGTCTTCGAGCGCGATATCCCGCGCGAATACCTTTATTTGTGCGATGAGCTTTTCATGTGCGGAACGGCGGCGGAGATCACGCCGATTCGATCGGTGGACGGCAAACCCGTCGGCACCGGGAAACCCGGGTCCATCACCGGAAAAATCCAAAAGCTGTTCTTCGGAATTTTCGACGGCTCGACGGCTGCAAAAGACGGCTGGCTCGACGTCGTCTAAACGCGCAGACGAAAATCCAGCGTCGCGACAGTTCCGATATGTGGGCGCGGTGCCAATGACACGCGCCAGTCGTACAGTTGGCAAAGGCGCAACACGATCGCCAGTCCTAAACCGGCGCCTTTGCTGCCGGCCGATGTGTCGCCACGGATACCGCGCTCGAACAGTTTTTCGGCCTCTTCGGGTTTGATGCCGGGGCCGGTATCTTCGACCGTCACTTTGCCGTGACCTGCGCCGATCGTTACCACCACTTCGCCTTTTTGCGTGTATTTGAATGCGTTGCCGATGAGATTGCCCAACGCAACGGCCACCACCGATGACGGCGCGACGACTTCGATGTCTTCATCGACGACGAGTTTTACGTCGACCGGTTTGCGGCCGAGATGCGAGCGGTAGACATCGATCACTTGCTCGGCCACTTTCGCCACGGCCGTCGTTTCGCCATCGACCGGCGCGGAACGCTCGCTCCGCGATAGCAACAGCAATGCGTTCGTCAATTCGTTCGATTGTTTCGACGCGCGTTCGATGCGTTTCAGACGTTCGCGAATCTTGTCCGATATTTCGTCGCTGCCGAGCAAAAGTTCGGTGGTCGTAGCGATCACAGCCAGTGGCGTGCGTAGTTCGTGGCTGACGTCGGCGTTGAATTCGCGATCGCGCTCGACGAGCGCGGTCAATTTGTCGGAGTAGCTATCCAGCGCGGCCGCGAGTTGTCCGACTTCGTCGTTTGCGAAATGCACCGAAAGCGCTTCTGGTCGGCCAGTCCGACCCATCGCCTGTACGCGGCGTGCCAGGTCGGTGACCGGACTCATCACTCGCGAGGAAAGCCAGCGGCCGATTACGATTGAAACAAGCACAAAACCAAGTACCGCGAGCAATAGCGCGCCTTCAAGCAAACGCTGGCTTTGGCGCTCTTGCGTAGTGTCGTACTTCAGGAAAAACCAGAAATTCGGATCTTTTCGAACAGCTAGTTTGTAGAGCAGTTTGCCGCCCTTGCCGTCGGGTTCGCTCAAATCGTAGGCGCCGTTACTCAAGTCGTGCCACGCCAGCGGAACGTTGGCGAATTTTTGCGCGCTATACGTGTAACCGACGACAGTCTTGAGCGGTGTCGGTCCGACGTTGGGATCGATATAGAATTTGTTGGCGTAGTCTTCGAGATTCTGCGCCAGCACTTCGCCGATTAGTTTGTCTTCGAGATAACCGCGCAGATAGACCGCGCTAATGGCAAATAAGCCTGTCAGCGCGAATCCGAAGACGACGAATGATATAAATATGCGGCTGCGAAGCCGGCGCCGGTAATGTATCCCCGCCATCGCGACGAAGCGGTTTAGACGACAGCCGCTTCCGGATCGACCATCCGATAGCCGATGCCGTGGCGTGTCTGAATCAGCGGTTTGTCGAATGGCTTGTCGATCGCCGCGCGCAAGCCGTGAATGTGGACACGCAATGAATCGCTATCCGGCAATTCCTCGCCCCACACACGTGTTTCCAGATCCTGCCGCGTCACGACGGACGGGCTGGATTCCATTAAATGCTGCAACAGTTTCAACCCGATCGGGTTTAGCTGGATCGATTTGCCGCCGCGCGTGACGACGAGCGTATCGAGGTTGTAGGTGAGATCGGCCACTTGCAGAATCCGGCTTTGCAACCCTTTGCCGCGACGCGCGAGAACCGTCAGGCGCGCTTCGAGTTCCTGCAGCGCAAACGGTTTTACCATGTAGTCGTCGGCGCCGGAATCGAAGCCGGTTAATTTCTGATCGAGTGCATCGCGCGCGGTCAGCATCAGCACGGGCGTTTGCCGGCGCGCTTCCTGACGCAGCTTTTTGCAGAGCTCGAGGCCGTCCATGCCGGGCAATGTCAGATCGAGCACGATGGCGTCGAAATCATGCACCACGGCCAAATGCAGTCCGGTAACGCCGTCACCCGCGAAATCGACCACATGGCCTTTGTCTTCTAGGTAATCGCCAATGTTCGCGGCGATGTCGCTGTTGTCTTCAATGACAAGAATTCGCATAGCTGAAGGATACTCGCGGTCGGCGGATGCAGATGAACGTAGGGGAAACGATTGTTAAGACTCGCGCGGGCGGCGCAGAGTTCCGACAGCCGCTTGGTGCGGGTGCGCGGGCAATAAAAAGGCCCAAGGAGGTGTCATTGGGGGAACACACCTCGCTTGGGCCTAAAGCT
>CAZZWP010000041.1:0-24174 GCA_964657965.1 uncultured Rudaea sp.
GACGACAAACTCGCCGGAACCCGCCATCACGAAATACAGTTCGTCCCGCGTGTGTGGTGTTTGCGGATCGTCACCGACGGGCGCGTAGAGCTCCACGACAACCGAGCCGTGCGACAACGCCTCGACGAAACGCTCGCCCTGCGGCCATTTTTCCGTGCGCGGGCCGGGCAGGCGTGCCAGCAGATCGGATGCGGAGGCTTTCACACGCTAGCGGAAAAGTCAGGTGAATGAATGGCTACGATGGCGACTGCGCCGAGAAGGGCGCAGTCGAATGTCGCGCGGTGTTCGCCGTTATCGCAACGCACCGGTCGCTGGTGGAGTGGTCGATTTGTCCGCTGGTCCCGCACTATTGGCCGAAGCGCCACGATCGCGCCATGCGTTGTCGTCGACGAACCACGGCGTGCCGTCTTTGTGCAGGAACAGGTTCTGCATTTCATCGAGATGGAACGGACGCGAACCGATACGACCGAAGATGGCTACCTGATTGCCTGATTCGTCAACCGCACGATCGCGTTCCAGTCCTCGCGACAGTGAAAGGGCAGGCTTCTTCGTCGGATAAAACGCGATGAGTTGCGGCTTAGGATCCGGACTGAAACCGTAGAATTTCGGTTGCGATTCGGGGCTCGTCAGCTGCACGACTTTCAATCCGTTCTTGCCATCGGCGACGTATGCGAATAGCGACGCGTTCGTCGTGGCGACGACGATGTCCTGCGCGTCGTTGATCTTTCCGTCGCCATTGAACATCTGATAGACGAACGGTTTTTCCGGATTCGTCACATCGATGATCGCCACGCCATCGGACCCGTCCGCGACATACGCATACGTGCGCGCGACGTGCAGCTTGTGTCCATCGCGCAATGGAATGAATGCAGTCGTGACTTCATGCGCTTTCGCCGGAACCGTAATGTCGACAACGTGCAATCCGTCTTTCGCGCTGACGAACAGATAACGGAATTGCGTCTGCGCGGCTTGCGCGTTGGCGATCTGCACCGTCGTGATGTATTGCGGCTTCAGTGGGTCGGTCATGTCGAGCACAGCAATGCCGCGATCGGTAGAAACATAGAACGTGTTGCCCGCGATCGCCACATGACGCGCACCGTTGAGAACGCCGTCCTGGTTCCACGTCATTTCGCGCTTGAGGAAATTGTTGCGCGGTTCGCGGTCATTGAGCGTGTCGATGTCGGTGACGATCAAGCCTTCTTCCGCATCGGTGATGAACGCGTATTTGTAGATCGAATTCATCACTTGTTCGGCGTTGGCACCTTGCATCAACTCGCTTTGGTTGCGCGAAGGATCGACCGGCTGCGTCGTCGCCAATGCGACGCACGTCGCGTTCTTCGAACCGATATGCGTGTTCTGACCGAGCGGCGAGAACGGGGCAGTGATCAATTTTTCCGAAACACCCTTGTTGGAAATGCTGGCGACGTCGTAGACGCGCATGCCTTTCGTGCCCTCGGCGACATACAGGTATTCGCCGCGCAGCTGGATGCAGCTTGCCGTGCCCGCGCTGTGTTCTTCGGCGTTCGCGAGTTTCTCGCCGCGATCCTGGTGCTGCTTGAACCAGTCGGGATACGCATATTTATGCAGATAGCTGCCGATGACGGCCTGCGGTTCATCCCATTCGGTGACTTGCACCGCGCCGACGGCGCCGTCTTCGCCAACCCAGGCGTGATAGCCGATGAAGTCGATGAACTTCGTGCCGAGCAACAACGTCTGCGCCATGATGGCGTTGTTGTCGTTGTTCTTCGAAACATGGCAGTCGTCGCAGTCTTTCGTTTCGGTGCGGCGTTCGGTGTGCGGATAGTGCGGCGCAAACGCCTGCGACGAATAGCCGGCCGACGAAATCGGCGGCTGCTGCGTGTAAATCTTTTCACGATTGATATTCGTCGACGACAACACGAGCGCAGAAGACGATCGCACCGGTGCGACTTTGTGATCCTTGATATCGCCGTGAATGCCTAAGAAGAACATGTCATCGCGCGCGACTTGCGGATTGTACGTCGCGAAGTTGCGCGTGAAACCGCCTTCGTATTTGTGACGCTCGGTTTTCCAGTTCGCCTGAATCGGCAAATGACAACCGCCGCAACTCGTCGTCCACGACGTATGGCAGGTGTAGCACAGCATTTTGTCTTCGTTGTGAGCACGCTGTTCTTTCGGAACCGCCGCACCCCAATCCTGCGTATCCGGATTCGTCGACATGGTGTGCGCGCGCACCGCTTTGGCATCGTAGCCGGGCGAGCCGGGCAGGGAATCGTCTTTTAGCAACGCCATCGTCCATTCGAGACCGGGGGTCACGGCCGAACGCTGGATGAGTTTCCCGCCAACCCATTCGAAACGCTTCTTGCCATCCGGATTCCTAATCAGCAACAAATCTTTGCCGTTCGGCGAGGCAGCGGGGCCGGATGTTTTCAGCGTCGGATATTTGTCGACCGTGCCGTGGCAATCCTGACATTGGATTTCCACCGCGCCCATCACCTCGGCTTTGATGTAGCCATCGCCGTGATTGTCTTGCGCGTAATGGCAATCGACGCATTGCATGCCGACATCGACGTGAATCGATTGCAAGTGCACGGCCTTTTTCCACTTGTCCGGATCGTTGTCTTCGACGATCGCCTTATTCTTGTCGAGCAGATCACCTTTGCGATCGCGCGCGTACACGCCGCGGAAGTTCCAGCCGTGGCCGTGGTAGTCGGCGAACTGTGTATCCTTCAACTGCGGATTGAGCAGCGAAACGTCTTTCATGAAATCGAAGTCGCCCCACTTGCCGCGAATCGCTGCTTCTTCCGGATTGCGGTCGAGAATTTTGCGCTGCTCGGCGTCGGTCGGATATTTCTGTTCCTTCGGCCACATGAACGGCGCGTCGGACTCGTAATCCCACATCGTGTAGCCGACCATCGTATTGATGAACATGTTCGGCTGATGCATGTGGCAGATCATGCATTGACTGGTCGGAATCTGGCGCGTGAACTCGTGCTTCAGCGGATGGCCGGATTCGTTTTTCGGAATCGTCGGATCGACCTGCTGCGACGTGCCGGTGTTGCCGAATTGTGCATAGCCCGCCGAATGGAACGGATCGCGATCGTTCGCATAAACAACGTGGCAACCGGAGCAGCCGGACGCACGGTAATCGCCGGGATTGTCGTTCGTTCCCATCAACCAGATGAATGGATCGTTCAAGCGCGTCTTGTGGATGTTCAACACGGGAATCGACACGCGACTGCCTGTGCCCGATCCGCGGTTCGACTGCTTGATGTCAGGACGGCCGGGTTCTTCGAGCCGTTGAATTTTTCCGGACTCATCCGGCAAACCGATTTCGGGGAACAACGTGCCGATGTTGCGTCCGCCGCGCTCGAACACGCGGAAGATGTCGGCGACCGGCGTCGTTTCCCAACTCGGCATCGGGTAGACCTTCGGCAGGATGCCGTGCGCCGTCATGTTGGCGTCGGGCGTGATTTGCGAATCGGTCGTCGCGGGCAATCCGTCTTTGGTGTACGCCTCGCCAAGTATGGAATGTTTGTACGGCAAGATGCCGTTGTTGTACGACGCCGCGCCCCAGAACATGGCGGCGTTCGCCATCAGACTTTTTTCGTTGGCTTGAATGATCGGAAGATGGCATGCGCCGCACGCTTCATCGGCGACGCGTAAATCGCCCGGATTCAGAAAGCGCACGAATTCGAGCGATTCCTTCAACAACCACGTATAGCTGCGCTCGGGATTTGCGCTGGTTTTCCAATGATCGGGATAGCGCGGCAACACGTGCGCTTTTTGCATCGAACCTGTGTACGAAGCGGACCACTGACGCAACGTGTTTTTGTCGTCCGCCGAATACGTTTCACCGGCGGGCGAGAACACGGAAGCATTGCCGCCGTGGCAATCGGTGCAGCCGAGCACGACGGCTTCGTTGGCATGCATCGTCTTGCGATCGGATTTCGTGTGGCACGAAACACATCCGGCCGATTTTTTGTCGGCGTCTTCCCACGTCTGGAAAGCGGGAGCGGCCGGCGTCGCGACATATTCGCGCTCGACCGGTTCTTCTTCGTCGCTCGCGAGCGCAACCTGGAAACACGACAAAGCCACCACGATTGCCATTCCCGCGCTAGCCGTTATCCAGTTCTTAATTTGCGGCGCAGGCAAGAGAGCTGGATTCCGGTGTTCGCCGGAACGACGCGCCAAGAGACGGAATTTGTTTCGCCATTTCGTCATGATGGGCACGTCCTTAATAAGTCAAAACCACATTCGCGAGTACCGAGTAATACTGCGAGTGATCGGTTCCATAGAGATTCTTGAATCCGGTTCCCGGCAACAGCACCGCACCGGATAAACGAACGACAATGTTTTGCGTGAAGAACGGGCGGTAAATCCAGGCGATCGATGCGTCGGTGCCGATGTTGCGATCGATCGGCGAGGCGGCGCGCAACGCTTCCAATACCGACGTATTGTCGAACCAAAGTTCGTTGACGTTCGCAGACAATCGATTTTTCGGCGTCAAATCGAAATCGCTGCCGACGCCAATGAGACGCAGACCCGGGTTATCGAAGTTCGCTTGTCCTTGTTCTTTCGACGAACGCAAATCGGGAATCAAACTATTGCCGCCGTGCAGCGCGACACCGCCGCAACCGATCAGCGGGATCGACTGGCTGATCCAGTAACTCGTGTCGGCGCCGGCGAAAATCGGGTTTTCGAAAACGGAATCGAAGCCCGTCGATTTATCGTCATACGGATTCTTGTCGCCACTCGCATAAGCGACGGACACGCGCGGACGAATCCAGTCGAAATCCATCGATGCTTCCGCCGCCGCGAACCCTGCGCGAATCTGGTCGGATTTGTCGACGAAGACACTCTTGTCCTGGTGACCGAATGCACCGTACACCGATGCGGTGAGGTTGAGGCGTCCGAAATGACCGTCGCCGTTGTAACCGATATATGCCACGTCGTAACGACGCAATTGTTCTAAGCCGACCGCCGCCGGGCGTTCAAGAAATCCGTCGGAATCGTAGAATTTCGTGTCGCGATTGTGATCGAGCAGAATGATGCCTTGCGACGTAAAACCCTGGATCGGCAAATCCTGCCGGTACACGTTGAACAGCAAGATATCTTCGTGACGCGGCGCTTTCGTCACGTCGTTCAATCCGGAGTTGAGATCTTTTTCGAGCGGCCGGAAATACGCGATGTTGTACTGCCAGCGATTGTTGTCGCGATTGCCGAAAAAACGCACCCCCGGTTCGCTGTCCTGAAACAGGAAACCGCGAAAATCGCTGGAGAACGGCTGGATGCCGACACGGACTTCGTCGAAATCGAAACGCTCGTCGACGGTGCGCAGGTCTTTCAGAAAAAACAGTTCCTGCACGCCGAGAAATCCGTCGTCGCGATTTTCGCCGAGGCGTGGATCGATCTGCGTGGCGCGCACTTGTTGCACGTCGATGCGGTTGTAGTTCAGCGCGAGCGTCGCCTTGAATTCATACTCGGGCGGTTTGAACGTCGTATCGCCTTTGTAGTAATCGGCGCTGGCAATGAGCGTTTGGCTAAAGACGACTTGATCGACGCGGCCGAGCACGTCGTTTTGACCCGGCACCGACGGCGATTGCGGACCGACCGGCGTGGGCACGCTGCGCGGCTGCAAAACGGAATCGGAAATAACGTTCAGACTCAGGAAATGATCTTTGCCGTCGATCGGCTTGTCACCCTTCCAGATATTTTGATCGTACGGGTCGTACCACGGAAATTTGTAGCCGAGCGTTTCCATGATGCGCCAGCGATTCGGCACGGGGATGAACGATCCGGCTTGATCGATCGGTGCCGGCGGAATCCCGTTCGGATTTTGGATCGTGAATTCCGGCGGCGGCTCGTACGGATGCCCGGGACGGCGGCGCGGGATCTGTGACTCATTCGGATCGTACGTCGGGCCGGGCACGACGCCGAACAGTTCGAGCAAATCCGATGTCATCTGCTCTTGCTGCGCGTGGACATTTCCACAAATACACAATGCGACAAGTGCGGCAAGGTTGCTCGGTCGAGGAAAGCGTCGTGCGGTATCGGCGTTCTCCATCTCACAAGCCTCCGCAAACGTTGGCGTCGTTCGTGTCGAGGAACGGCGCCTGTGGACATTGGACGTAGAGCAGACGCGCATTGAGCGGCGCGAGCGTGTCGGCGCGAATGGCCGGCGGCGCCTGTCCGATGCCCGATTTCAGAATCGCCGCGCCATTAGACAAACCTAAGAATGCGACGAGATCGCTTTGATCGGAACCGTCGCCCGATGCGCCGATGCCGCCGACGAGAACGCCGTTGCGATAAATCGGAAAGCCACCAGGGAAAAGTGTGATGCCATTGGGAAGTCGCGATAGACCGGTGCAGGAACCGGGCGTGACGTCAGGCAACGGCATCGGCGTTGCGGTGGTCGGCGCGGGGATTTGTGCGCCGTCGAAATTCACGGCCAATCCGTCCTGATTGACGATGTAGGCGATGGAAAGAAGAATCTGGTTGTACGACAAATCCAGTTCGAGGCCGGTCTGGAACGGACTCCACTGATTGAACGGCAACGACAGAGGTCCGTTCGGCGCGCCGGGAACGCCGCTGGGATAAAACGGTTGCGCGAGCAGACCGACTGGGCGATCCGAATACGCAATCGCACCATCTGCCAGCGCCGACGGTTGATTGAGGAACGCGCGAAGGGCGGCAACGTATTTCGACGGCGAACTCGTGGCGATCGTGTTGATGGTCAGCGTGCCGCCCGCGACAGAATCGCTCAAATACTTTGCGGGTGGAACGGATTGAATGTCACCCGCTGCATAAGCGCCGGAGAAAAACGCCGCAGTGCGCGCTTTTTGCGTGGTGACGTCGATCGCATCGACGAGTGCATCGCGCGTGCGGCCGATGCCGAGCACGACACCATTCGTATCGCTGATCACGATCGTTTCACCGGCTGGCGATCCGAGCGGACGCCGCACCTGCGCGCGCGTGCGATGCGCGACCTTGATGGCTTCGCCGATGATCGTGCGAACCTCGGCGGCGGTCAGTGCATTGTCGCCATCGGTGCCATCGCGGGGTGGAAAACGGTTCTGGTTATTTTTGTCGACAACCACGAACGCATCGAGACCCGGCCACTCGTCAGTGTCGGCGCGGATACCGGACTCGGGTTGGCCGAACGCCGTTCCCGCAAGAATGACCGCATCCGCGTACGCCGGCACCTTGATGAGACTGCCCGCGGTCAACGAAGAATACGGCGGCGCAGTCGCCGGGTTGGTGGCCAGATCGCTGAAGCTCTCATTCGTGTATTGCAGAACGAGTCCGCCGGCGGTGATCTGGTCGGCGCGGCGATCGGCCGGCGCCACGAAACCATAGCTGCCGGCGACGGCGATCATCTCGTCCATGTCGATGTCGCGAACTTCGGCGTTGTCGTCGAGCGTGTAGATCGGTTTCGCACCGGACACACCGATCGCACCGACCGGCACGCCGGCTTTGTAGAGAGAAATACCGCCGGGGTCCGGTGACAGCGCCAGCGGTGCGCTGTGCGTGCCCGGACCCGTGCCACCGGTGAAGCGTTGATTGATATCGGAGCAGCGCAAATTTGAAATCTGCACGCCGAACAGCGGACCGGCTGGTGCCGTCGCGTCGCCCGGATTAAAATGTTCTTGCGCGACTTGTCCGGCCGTGCGCGACGTGAACGCGTTGCCTTCCGACGAAAAGTAAACAGCGGTGTCGGCTTTGGAAATAGCGCCGAGTTCGGGCGGAACGCTCAATCCTTCCAGACCACCGCCGACCGTGCGCGGATCGCGGATTTCGATGGTCGGCGGCGCGCCGTTCATGCGATACACGCCGAGCACATTGCCTACACGATCGACGACGGCGATGACGGACGGTTTATTCTGCGCCTGCGCTTCGGCCACCGCTTGAGCGATGATGGTTTGTACGTCGGCGACTGTAAGAAAGGAATCGGCCGTCGCGCAAAATCCGCTGCAGCCGGAATCGGGTGTCGTCTGTGGTGGCGGAGGCGACGTGCCGACGGCACTGCCGGAATTGCTGCCGCCGCCGCACCCAGCCAATGTCAGCGCCGTTGCCAGGCCGAGCATGCGAAACCGTGCCATCCCCATCGCTACTCCTCCCCGAGTGCGGCGCTATCCGACTGCCGCGATTATGCCGAATCGGCGGTTTTCCCTAAGTCCACATCATAACGCAGCAATGATTCGTAAGGTACCATGGCCGCAGGGGTTTCAGGTTGCGAAGGGGCTACAAAACTAAACGGAATTGGATATGCAAAAGGTTAAACTCGGAAGTCAGGGCGCGGTGGTTTCCCGGATGGGACTCGGCTGCATGGGCATGAGTGAATTTTATGGCGATCGCGATGACGCGGAATCGTCAGCGACGTTATTGCGTGCGCTGGAACTCGGTATCAATTTCTGGGACACGGCCGATACGTATGGCATCGGCGACAACGAAGAGTTGATCGCGAAAACATTGAAAGGCCGGCGCGATCAGGTTTTTCTCGCGACCAAATTCGCCAATCAGCGCACAAAAGAAAATCCAAACGTATGGACGCTCAGCGGCAAGCCGGAATATGTGCGCAGCGCGTGCGATGCATCGTTGAAACGACTCGGCACGGATTACATCGATCTTTATTATCAGCATCGCGTCGATCCGGAAACGCCGATCGAAGATACCGTCGGTGCGATGGCGGAACTCGTCAAAGCGGGGAAGGTGAAGTATCTCGGATTGTCGGAAGCATCGACCGCGACGATTCGACGGGCGCACACCGTCCATCCGATTACCGCGCTGCAAACCGAATACTCGTTGTGGGAACGGCACGTCGAAGCCGAGATTCTTCCGTCAATCCGCGAACTCGGCATCGGGTTCGTTCCGTACAGTCCGCTCGGTCGCGGATTTCTCACCGGCGCATTCAAGACTCAAAACGATTTTCCGCCGAATGATTCGCGTGCAAACCGTTATCCAAGGTTCTCGGGTGATGCGTTCGATAAAAATCAGACACTCGTCGCACGCGTGGAAGAAATCGCGAAAGCGAAAGGCGTCACGGCCGGGCAACTCGCGCTGGCGTGGGTAATGGCGCAAGGCGACGACGTGGTTCCGATTCCCGGAACGAAGCGCAGAAAATATCTGGAAGAAAACGCAAAAGCAGCCGATGTTCGTTTGTCGAAAGCGGACATTGATGCGCTCGAAGCGGCCGTGCCGCAAACCGAGGTGGTCGGAGATCGCTATGCACCGACCGGCATGAAGGCTGTCGATCGCTGAACTATGCGCGGTCGGTTGATCGGCCGCGCTACATCTTGCCCATCTTCAGTGTCGACGATTGATGATAGTCGTGACACGAAATGCACGTCGTCGCCACCTTGTCTTTCGAATAAGCACCACCGTGACATTGCTGACAGTTGGCGATGCCGGGAATCAGCACGTCCGCTGACTGTTCCGATTTACGCGCGGCGTGGCAGTCCTCGCATTTCACCGTCACGTGTTTGGCGTGTGTGAATTTCGCATCGCCGTACCAAACGCCGGAGACTCGAACCGGCGCGATCTGCCAGGTATCCGCCGCGGTGCGCGGAGGCGTGACTTTGTGACATGTCGTGCACGCCTTGCCGGTGAAAAGGCCCTCGGTGATGACGCGCGATTGATCGCGCGCCCAGGCGAGCGCTTCCTGCTGTTGCTGTTGCGACAGTGGCGGCGATCCGGGACGACGCCGTTCCTGCACGATCGCGGGCGACTTCGCATCCTGATAACCGCCTTCGAGCGCGAGCTTCGCATAGAACTCGTTGAGCATGAAAATGACTTCAGTCACTTTTCCGTGAGGCACTTCGCGATCACCCGCGAGCGGATCGAAACCGAGCAGGTGGCAGTCGTGACACATCGCTTCGAAGTTGACCGGGCGCATTTTCGCACCGCCCGCATCGGGCACGTGGCAGCTAATGCAATCGAGTGTGCGATGACCTTTCGGCGCGTTCAAACCATCGGCCTTCAGATGTTTGAGATGGTTGAATTTGAGCCCGGAGTTTTCCTTCAGGTCCGGCGAGAAGGTCACGCGCTGCGGCGCGAATTTTCCCGCCGCATCCCAGCCCGGCAAATCGATCTTGAATTCTGGATGCGATTTTCCGAAATCGCCGACGTCTTCGAATTTACTCGCATTTTGCGTGCGCGCTTTCAGTGCGATGTGGCAGTCCGAACATAAACGCTGATCGGTGCGGATCAATCCGCGCGCACCATTGTGATCCTGATGACACGTCCGACATTCCGCATTGCCGAGTTGCGGCATGTTGAACTTCGCCGGATCGGCGTGCGCTGGCGTGTTGGCGTGACACGCGAGGCATGCATTGTCGCGAACGGTTAAAAACGCTTTCTGATGACAGCGTTCGCAATCGGTTCCGAAGAACTGATGCGACGCGTCGATTTGTCCGGGATTCCAGCTCATCGAACTTGGCAGCGGCGAGTGCTTGAGCATTTCGCCGAAGCCTGGGACGAAGTGACCGATCATCGGCAGCGCGAGCGCGAACACGAGCACGAGGATGAATAAAATCCACGCCGGTTTTCGTTTGCTCAAACCGGTCTGCGCAAGCCGCGTCGGTTTTGCGCGCCGTTCTTTTTCCGCTTGCTGCTCGGTTTTATCGAGCGTGCTGATTTCAACGCCGCCATCGAAATCCTGCGGCGCGGGCAGCAGCGCCAATCGCGTGTTGCCTATTTCGACGATCGCACCGGCGGGTGCTGTCGTGGCGTAGGTAATCTCGCCGTTGACGCGAATGCCGGCGATGATCAGCGATTCGATTTTGTATTCACCGCTGGATAGCAGCGTGATGCGCGCATGATTCAACGCGGCTCGCAAGTCCGGTAGAAAAATCGCCTGATCGGCGGCGCGTCCGATGGTCAGCGCGTCGCCGTAATGCACATCCTCCTCGTACGAGACGGCGCCTTTGCCTTTTTTGAGGACGCGTCGGATCAGCCAGCGCATAGCATCACCAGTAGAAGAACGACGAGACGATGTGCGCGATCAACGCCGCCAATAACGCGAACGATAGCGGAACGTGGAAGTACAGCCAGATTTCCATCATCGCCTGAAACTGGATATCGCGTGCGACTTTTGTCGCCAGCGCTTTCTTGCGCGAAATGAGATCGATCAACTTGCGCATCGCTTCGCCCTGTTTGTCCTGGGCGCGGCCGGCGAGAAAATCCACCATCGCGAACATCGTCGGCATTTCGCTCGTCGGCATGTCTTGTTTTTCTTCGCGAGCGGCAATGGTCTTATGCAGCGAATCGAGCGCAAGATCCGAACCGTCGCGGGCGCGAAGCTGTGTCCACACACCACCACCGAGTTTTGTCTTGTCGATCGAACGCAACACGATCGCGTGGATTTTCGGATCGATGCCGTCGGCCAGCGCGAGCGCGTTCTGATCGATTTCGGCGACTTCATCGAGCATCGCGTCCCGCGTGGCGCTTTCGCGATTGCGCGTCATCATGGCGGGGTAACGCATGTACGCGAAAAGTCCGAAGAATCCGGAAAAGATCACGATCAGCATCAACACGAACGTGAATGTGTGAATGTTCCAGCCGAGTTGAAAACCGGCATGTAAGAGAACGACGAGAATCAATGTCGTTCCCAAATAGATGTGCGCAGACAACCATCCGCGCAACGTCCCGATATTCTGAAGATACTGACGTTTGCGAATGCCGAAGAACATCAGCCAGACGATAAGCAGCGCGCTGACCACGCCGAGCGTGTAGCCGAGCCACGTTCCACCGTTCGGTGGGCCGCCCGGATCGTGCCAAAGATACGCGGCGACGGATGCCAGGATCAGCAATAGCGCTGCCCACAAATAGCGCGATCGCGCATACGTGAGAATGGAGTCATGCATGGCGGCGAGTGACGCTACCGACGTGACTGCGCATAGGCCGGGAATTCTTCGGGGCTAATGCGAATCGCGGCGCCCGTCGGGCATGAGCGCACACATGCCGGACCACCCGAAATGCCTTTGCACATATCGCACTTGACCGCTTTCTTCGCCTTCGGCGGACCGTCCTTGCTCTTTTTTTCGTACGGCGCTTCGCCCGGTCCGGAACCGAGACCGAGCATCAGCCACTGCAACAATCCCGGTTTCTTCGGCGGCTTCGAAGCCATATGAATTACGCCATATGGACAATTGCGCTCGCAGTTGCCGCAACCGATGCAATTGTCGGCGATGAACACTTCGCCGTTCGGCGCGCGATGGATTGCGTCCGGCGGACAATCTTTCATGCAGTGGGGATGTTCGCAATGCCGGCACGACGTCGGCACGTGCACGCTTGCGTAGGTTGGTCCTGCCTCGCGATCCAGACGCGATGTTCCGCCATGCGTTTCCGCGCACGCTTTTTCGCAGTTGTCGCAGCGCACGCACAGGGATTCGTCGATCAATAAAATATCAGTCGCTTCGCCCGCGCCCTGTGCAAGAAGAAAACTGATGATGTCGCCGCCGCTCGGCATTGCCTGCATGGCAAGATTCGCCGCCGCGCGCTGACGATATTCCGCCTGCAGTCGCAAACGCAGAATCGGAATGCGATTGACCAGTTTCTTGAAGCCCTCGCCGTCGAGCCGAACGGTTTCGGTCGCAATCGCCGCGCGCGCAGTGGCCGAGCGCTGCGATTCGCCCATCAGCGCCATTTCGCCCACATAGTTTCCGGCAGCGACGTAACTCAGCACCACATCTTTGCCGCCGATGTTGCGCGAGATGGTCAGTGATCCCGTGCGCACCAGATGCAGACAATCGCCCGGTTCGCCTTCGCTGAAAAGGACATCGCCGGCTTTGAACCGTTCGAGTTTTGCCGTCGACACGACGTCTGCCAGTTGATCGGCCGGCGCTTCGGACGCGAAACGCGATTGCACAGCGCGGAGAATGAATATCTGATCGATTTCGCGTTTCACGGCCTCGACGGAGTTGATCAAACGATTCATCGAGCGCCGCGGCGTCTCGATCATCACGCAGTTGTTGCCCGCGATGACAGTGGCGGAGCGGCGACGTCCGGAAATCAGGCTCATCTCGCCGAAGAATTCGCCGCGCTTCAGCGTGACGCGAAGATTTTTTTCCGGATCGATGACGATGTGCACTTCGCCTTCCACGATGGAAAAAAATGTATTTGTATAATCGTTGCGATTGAAAATGACTTCGTTCGGCGCCGGTGTGCGGATATCCGAATCGAGCATGAACTCGCGCAGTTGCAATGGCGTAATGTGGGCGAGCAGGCGGACGTTTTTCTGCACGCGCGCCAATGCTTCGTCGACGCTGCGAAACCCCGGCATCGGCGCGAACTTCGCCTTCAACAACGGCTCGTCGGCGGGCTCGACCTTCGATCCGAGAATGTATTCGATGACTTCATAACCCTGATTCATCGCCTGCTTGATCAGCGGATAGCCGCCGAGCGCACCGACGATATAAAGTTTTTTCACGTTCGATTCGTATTGCGAACTGATCGCCGGCACGGATGCGGGATCTTTATTCGGGAACACGACGCCGCAGCCCTCGACGAATCCGCGCGGCGCCGTCGCACCCAACCGCGCGATGATGCGATCGAGCAAAATCTGCGCTTTGCCGTTCGCTGTCGAAAGAATCATTCGGCCTTTTTTACGGCCAACCGATAGCGCATCGACGCGCTCGGGCGCCGAGTCGTAATAGCATTCGATGGTGCCGTCTTCGATCGCTTTGAGAATCGCCGTTTCATTGCCTTTCTTGGCGCGGGCGAATTCATCTTTGCGATTGATGATGATGACGTTGTTCTGTTTTGACAGTGCCACGGCGTTTTCAATCGCCGCGTCACCCGCGCCGACCACGGCGATCACTTCGCCCTCGTATTCGTCCGGGTCGTCGAGCTGATATTGAACGAATGGCAAATCTTCGCCGGGGCAACCGAGCTTGCGGATATTTCCCTGCAGTCCGATACCCATCACGACGAACTCGGCTTCGATCGTCTGTCCGTTCGTGCATTTCAATTCGAAGCCGTTACCGACTTTCTTTATCGCGCTGACTTCGTGCTTGTATTTCGTGTTGACCTTGAGTTTCGTCGCGCCTTCGTTCCACGCATCGAGAATCGATTCGCGCGATCCCGCCTTGAATGGAACCGGTGCGCGCAACGGCAGAATGCCGGGCTCGTCCATGACGAACTTGCCTTTCTGATACCGATAGATCGTGTTCGACAAATGATCTTCGGCTTCGAGCAGCACATGCGATTCGCCGCGCTCGGCCGCGCGCGTGGCCGCCGACAAGCCGCCAGGACCCGAACCTACGATCGCGATTTTGAAGCGTTCCGCCATGCCTACCTCCCGCCGCCTGCGATGATAACCGCGCTCGGGATTTTATGCGCGACCGATGCGCTCTGTCGCACGGCAGACGTACAGCCGCCGCGTACGATCTGCGATGATGATCGGCGTCCGATCCACCGAGCGCGCCGTGACTGATTTTATTTCCACCATTGAAACGTGCGTCGATCGCATCATCGCCGTCGCGGGGCGGGACATTCGCGTGGCGATGCCGCTCGGTCTCGGTAAGCCGAATGTTCTTTTCAACGCACTGTATGCGCGCATCGTGGCGACGAGCGATGCGTCGCTGACGATCTACACTGCGTTATCGCTCGCGCGACCGCGCGTGACGAATGATCTGGAAAAACGCTTCATCGGTCCGTTCATGGATCGCCATCTGGGCGCGGATTATCCGGATCTGGCTTACGTCGCCGCGCAGCAGGCGAACCGACTTCCAAACAACGTGCGCGTTCACGAGTTCTATCTGCAATCCGGCGCGATGCTCGGCGTCGGCCAGTCGCAGCGCGACTACATCAGTATGAATTACACGCACGTGGCGCGTGACGTCGTCGAATCGGACATCAATCTCATTTTGCAATTGATCGCTGTGCGCGACGAGGCGGACGGCCGGCGTTACAGTCTCGCGTGCAATCCGGATGTCACGGCGGAGTTGATCGAAAAACTCGCCGCCGCCGGTCGGCCGCGGCCGCTCGTCGTGGGCGTTGTGCATCGCGAGCTTCCATTCATCGGCAATGAGGCGATCGTCGCCGCAGGCTTTTTCGATATCGTGCTCGATGACGCGACGTCGAGCCACACCTTGTTCGCGCTCGTGCGCGATCCCGTCTCGGTAACGGAGTACGCGCTGGGTCTGCACGCGAGCACGCTCGTCCGCGATGGCGGGACGTTACAGATCGGAATCGGCGCGCTGTCCGATGCGTTGGTTCAAGCGCTGCTCGTCCGTCATCAACATAACGATGCGTATTCAAAAACACTGCATTCCCTTCGCGTCGACGATCGTTTGATCGAAAAAATCGGCGGCATTTCACCGTTTACGCGCGGCCTCTACGGCGCGAGCGAAATGGTGATGGATGGATTCATGCAACTTGCGCAAGCCGGCGTTCTCGCGCGGCGCGTCTACGATGATCTGGCGATCGAAACGGCGTTGGCGCATGGCGATATCTCCGATGTGATCGCGGAGGATTCATTCGTTCGATTGCGCGCGAACAACGTTCTGCCGGATCGAATCGACGCGCGCGAATTGTCGCGATTGCAACAGTACGGACTGGTCCCGAACGACGCGCAACTGACGACCGACTGTGTCCAGCTTTCAGACGGTACTTCGCTGCCGCGCGATCTGCGTGAAGAATCGGCGGCGGCCGCATGGAACCGCGCGCTGGCCGGCCGCACACTGAAGGGCGGACGTTATCTTCGCGGCGCGTTTTATCTCGGCTCGAAAGATTTCTACGCCTGGCTGCGCAACCTCAGTGCGCCTGCATTCGAAGGTTTGTCGATGACGCGCGTTTCCGACATCAACCAAATTTATGGTGGGCGTGAGGCGCTGGACACGTTGCAACGCCGCGACGCGCGATTCTTCAACACCTGCATGATGGCCACGGCGCTGGGCGCTGCGGTATCGGACGCGCTGGCGTCGGGGCAGGTCGTCAGTGGTGTTGGCGGACAGTACAACTTCGTCGCGATGGCGCACGCGCTGGACGGGGGACGTTCGATACTTCTGTTGCGAAGCACGCGAAGCAACAAAGGTCAGGACGAATCGAACATTCTGTGGAACTACGGTCACACAACCATTCCGCGGCATCTGCGCGACATCTATGTGACCGAATACGGCACTGCGGATCTTCGCGGTAAGTCCGATGAAGAATGCACGATCGCCATGATGGCGATCAGCGATTCGCGCTTTGTTGACGCTCTCGCGCAACAGGCGAAAGCCGCGGGCAAGCTGCGCCATGACTTTGTGATACCCGACCGATGGAGGGAAAACACTCCGCAACATCTGCAGATCGCCCTCAGACCCACCATGAAATTTTTTCCGACGTTCCCGTTCGGAAGCGACTTCACGCCTGACGAACAGGCACTTTTACCCGCGTTGCAACGGCTGCAAAGCGTTTCGGCAACGAATCCGCGATTGGCCGCTTTCTTGCTTACTTCACTGTGGAAAGGCCAAACGACCCGCGAGATGCAGCCGGTAATGCGGCGGCTTGGGCTCGATGCGCCTAGAACGCTTGGCGAACGCGTCATGCGTCGTTTGCTTGCGGCGGCGCTGGGAAATTAACCGCCACGATCGGCGAGGAGTATATTCATGCGGGCGAGACACGATCGTCAGAATCTCTGGGGTAGCCGATGAGCGCGTTGTTTCAGCGGCTGGTGAACGGTTTTCCGGAACGTCACATGCCGGCGAAAACGTCGTTCGGCACCGACGTAAAATCGTTGCGCACGTGGATATCGCAACTGCCACTCGCCAATCCGACGGCCATGTCGCGCTTGTTGATGGGTGCGCTGCGCGAAATGAACCAGCTGCGCATCGATGCGGTGCAACGGCTCGAGGCCCTGGAGCTCTTGCGCCCGCAGGTAGCCCAAGTGGTCGCGAATCTCAGCAAGCAAGTGGCCGGCGACAGCTTTCCTTTGCCGCCTCAGAAGCAGGCAATCGGTCAGCAGGCGCAGGATTTCGAAGAAGAAATGGCGATCGGTTATTCGGCTGCCGCGTATGATCTATGCGCGCCGGCGGGTGCCGTGCCTTTTCTGCGTTCCAAATCCGTTTCGCAGGCGTTGACGCGCGCGATCCAGCATCGTGGCGCGCTGTTGTACCAAGCCTATCTTCGCTACCAGGCGCCACCGCCGGGTGTTTGGCAAAACTTGCATGATCTGTTTCGGTTCGCGGTCGCGGTCGGTGTCGATACGCGTGCGGTGATCGATCCGACACAGACGCAACCGCCGAGTAGCGTTCGCTTGGCGTATATCCATGCGCTGTTGTTTGCGCTGGCGAATCCTTACCGATTCACGCAGCGCGACAACGCGGAAATTTATGAACTGACGCGCATTTGGTGTGCGCTGTGCGATCTCCGCGAGGGACGCGCGCCGGACGGCGCGATCGCAGTGCGAACGGATAACGATCAAAGTCCCGGTTATCTGCCGGAGGAACGCGAGGCGCCGAGTGACGGGCTGTGGGCGCTCGAATTGAACGGACTGGTGCGTTCGCTCGAAGGACAACTTGCCGCGCTCCCGCCCGGTGTCGTTAAAACACAATTTCGTTCGCGCGGGGGACCGACCGTGCACGCCGACGTCGCCTTCGTCGAGCGGTTGCTCAACGCGTGGCATCACGGCGCGGACCGCAGTCAACAACGCATTCCCGCCGGTCACACGCTGGATAGCGTCATTGGACTGCACGACCTGCATTACGTCCTTGCCGGCGACGTGGATTTCGACGCTTTCCTCCGCAAGACGCGCGGCGTTGCCATCACCTTGCATGAGCGCGATCGCGTCGCATCGTGGGCATCGAGCGGAAACAGCACGCCGGTTCGGGTGAAACATCTTGCGACGAAAGTGATCGATCAAAGCCTCGGCGGTTATCGGTTGATGTGGGAAAAAATCGACGGCATGCGCATGCGCGTGGGCGAACTCCTTGGACTGGCGACGTTGGCCGACGAGGGCGAATCGCAGGATTGGATGATTGGCGCGATCCGCTGGATGCGCGTGGAAACGGATGGATCGATGGATGCCGGCGTCGAGTTATTGGCGCGTCGCGCAACAGCGGCGGCGTTGCGGACGTTCGATGCCGAGGGATCGCCTAAAGCGGCGATGCGCGGAATAGTCCTTGAAGACCTGCGCCCGGTCGAAGGCGCGACCGCGCTGACGATCATGGCGCCGCAACTTTTCGATCGCAATGCCGAGTCGATCGAACTGACGCGTCCCGGCGATCCGTTCGCGTATCCGGCCGAACCCACGGTAGAGACCGTTCGCATGACAAGCGCGATCGACATGAGCGGTGGATATCTGCGCCTGACGATCGCTAACGCCGCGATGTCGGATGCGGAATCCGAACCTCCGTTAGCGGCGAATGACGACCTGGAACCACACGAACTCGATTCGGCGTCCACGCAGGGCTAAAATCACTCGATTGACGCCCGGTTTCTCGGGCGACGTGACTTCGCCTGCTTTCGAGTGAATCGATGAATGCTCTGAATATACCGACCTCGGCCGCTGCGCGGCGACGTTCGATCGCCGTCGATGTTGGCGGTGTGCGCGTGGGCGGCGAGGCCCCGATCGTCGTGCAGTCGATGACGAACACGGACACCGCCGATGTGATCGGCACCACGAAGCAGACGGCAGAACTCGCACGTGCCGGATCGGAACTCGTCCGCGTCACCGTCAATACGGTGGAGGCCGCGCGCGCCGTTCCGCGTATCCGTGAACGTCTCGACATGATGGGAGTGAACGTCCCGCTCATCGGCGATTTTCACTACAACGGTCACCAATTACTGACCGCGGAGCCGGCGTGCGCGGAGGCGTTGGCCAAGTACCGCATCAATCCCGGCAATGTCGGTTTCGGGAAAAAACGAGATACGCAATTTTCGACGATCATCGAATTCGCCCTTCGATATCGAAAACCCGTCCGCATCGGTGCCAATTGGGGATCGCTCGATCAGTCGATGGTTACCGCGTTGATGGATGAAAACCATACGCGCGATGTTCCGTGGGACGCGGCTCGCGTCGCACGCGAAGCCCTTATTCGATCAGCCTTGGATTCGGCCGCACGAGCAGAAGAATTGGGATTAGGTTCTGATCGTATCTTATTGTCCTGTAAGGTTTCTGGTGTGCAAGAATTAGTTTCGGTCTATCGAGATCTGGCGACGCGCAGCGATTACGCATTGCATCTCGGCTTGACCGAAGCAGGCATGGGCAGCAAAGGCATCGTTGCATCCAGTGCCGCTCTCGCCGTGCTGCTGCAAGAGGGCATCGGCGACACCATCCGTATTTCGCTGACACCCGAGCCGAACGAATCGCGCACGCGCGAAGTTATCGTCGCGCAGGAGCTTCTGCAGACGATGGGGTTGCGCGCGTTCACGCCGCTGGTCACAGCATGCCCCGGATGTGGACGGACGACCTCGGTGCTTTTCCAAGAGTTGGCCAAGACAGTTCAAGAACACGTCCGCGAAAAAATGCCCGAATGGCGGATCAAGTACGACGGCGTTGAAAATCTGACGCTTGCCGTGATGGGCTGTATCGTGAATGGGCCGGGTGAGTCCAAGCACGCAAACATCGGCATCTCGTTGCCCGGCACTGGCGAAGCGCCGGCCGCGCCGGTCTTCGTCGATGGGGTCAAAACGGCCACGTTGCGGGGCGAACACATCGCGCAGGATTTCGTTCGCCTGATCGAAGACTATGTCGCGGGCCACTACAGTACGCGGCACGCGCAGATGAGCTAAACGTCGTCCAGCGCGCAAGGAGTGAGCGCGATACGGCACTTGCTGATTGCGGTTTGAACGCGGTGCTCTCGGTGCATCGCGATACGTGACCTTGGTTAGAGGCATCTGAAAACATGAGTCTGCTTGGCGATTTCGTCGTCGCGATTCCAGCGCGTTTCGGTTCGCAACGTTTGCCGGGAAAACCGCTGTCTTCAATCGGCGGCGAACCGATGGTTCTGCACGTGGCGCGTCGCGCGCTCGAGGCGGGCGCGCGGGCGGTCGTCGTTGCCACGGATGACAATCGAGTTATCGATGCGTTGAAGGGGTCGGGTGTCCGCGCGCTGATGACGCGATCGGATCATGCCTCCGGCAGCGATCGCCTCGCCGAGTGCGCCCGGCTTTGCGAATGGAGCGACGATACGATTGTCGTCAATTTGCAAGGCGACGAACCGCTAGCGCCAGTTTCCGGTATTCGGGCGGTAGCGTCTGCGTTGGCACAATCGAATGCACCGATGGCAACGTTGGCTACCCCATTTTCCATTGCAGAGGATTTCAAAAATCCCAACCACGTGAAGGTGGTGATCGGTCAGCACGGTCACGCACTCTATTTCAGTCGCGCGCCGATTCCGTGGGCACGCGATGCGTTCGCGAACTCGATGAACACGCTGCCCAAAGACTTACCTTTTTTACGTCACATCGGCATTTACGCTTATCGCGCTGCATTTTTGCAGACGTTCTCCACGTTGAAACCCGCGCCGTTGGAGCGAACGGAAATGCTAGAGCAACTGCGCGCTCTCGAACACGGTTACACGATTGCGGTGAGCATTGCGCCCGAAGCGTTTCCGGCCGGCGTCGACACGCCGGAAGATCTCGCGCGCGTGCGGCAGATCGTCGAGTCGCGCACGTGAAAAGTATACTTTTTGTCTGCCTCGGCAACATTTGCCGCTCGCCCGTCGCCGCCACGGTTGCCAAGCACGAATTCGCCCGCGCCGGGCTCGACGTGCGCGTCGATTCGGCGGGTACCGCCGGATATCACATCGGAGCGCCGGCGGACGCGCGCTCCATCGCCAGCGCGAGGATCGCAGGATACGATGCGCGGCCCCATCGCGCGCGGCAGATTGCCGTGCAAGATTTCGAGAAATTCGATGTGATTTTGGCGATGGACAAAGCGAACCTGCGTGAGCTGACCTCGCGTTGCCCGTCGCATCTGCTTCATAAAGTCGATCTGTTTTTGCGACACGCCGGCGTCGAATCGGCGCTGGAAGTCCCTGATCCTTACTATGGCGGCGAGCACGACTTCGAGCGCGTGATCGAACTAGTGAAGCTGGGCGTTAAAAATTTAGTCCTGGCCCAACGAGATATCGCATAATGCTCATCACGATTATTGGGTTGTCGACGTCATGAATGCACGAGTGCGGGCCCCTGAATGGCCCGCGTCGCTGGATTGGACTAATACGGATCAGCCGCCGTCGCTGCAGGCGCTGCGTGGCCGTGTAGTGCTGATGCATTTTTGGACGTTCGACTGCGTCAATTGCACGAACTTGCTGCCGGATCTCCGCTATCTCGAAAATAAATATCACGACGGGTTGAGTGTGGTCGGCGTGCACACG
Organism: uncultured Rudaea sp.; assembly: GCA_964657965.1. Taxonomy (GTDB): domain Bacteria; phylum Pseudomonadota; class Gammaproteobacteria; order Xanthomonadales; family Rhodanobacteraceae; genus Rudaea. The sequence continues at coordinate 21,285 of CAZZWP010000041.1, forward strand.
CCGAAATACTACTATCAGCGCCAGAGCGCATCCGTTTCCAAAGCGGTCAATCGCAGTCATATTCGTCACGCGGTGGCTAACGACGCGAATTTCGAACTGTGGCAGGCCTACGGCATTCAGTCGTGGCCAACCGTGGCATTGATCGATGCCGAAGGCCAGCTCGCCGCGTTGTTGCCGGGCGAGGGCAGGCGACAGGAAACCGACGCGCTGGTAGCGAAGTTGCTCGATGAGGCGGCGTCGAAAGATCAGCGCGTGTACGAATCTCACGTGACGACGAACCGCGCCGAACCGAAATTGCCGCTGTTGTTTCCGAAGAAAGTGCTGGCGACGGACACGAGTCTTTGGATTGCCGACAGCGGTCACAATCGCGTTCTCGAATGCAATCACGACGGGCGCATCCTGCGTCAGTTCGGTTCGGGCAATCCTGGGTATTGGGACGGTCGCAATCAGGACGCCGGCTTTTCCGATCCGCAAGGATTGGCGATCGTCAAAGATTGGTTATATGTAGCAGACACCGGCAATCACGCCATCCGCCGCATTCGTCTGTTGAGCGGTGACGTTGAAACCGCTGCGGGCACCGGGGTGCTCGGCTACGATCTTCCGAACGACGCGACCGAACCGAATCGCGTCGCGATGTCGGCGCCGACGGCCGTCACCGGGCATGGTGAAAAAATATACTTTGTGGTGGCAGGGCAAAATCAACTCTGGCAGCTCGATCTCATCAAAAACCGGCTGAGCGTTCTCGCTGGCAATGGCCAGCTCGGGCTGGCCGACGGCGATGGCGTCGCGGCGAGTTTCGCTCAACCGAGCGGGATCAGTCTGATTGGACAGCAATTGGTGATCTGCGATTCGGCATCCTCGTCGTTGCGCGTGGTGCGATTGCTCGACAATCGTGTCAACACGCTCATCGGCGCGGGGTTGTATGAGTTTGGCGATGTCGCCGGAAAGCGCGATGTGGCACGGTTGCAGCATCCTCTGGATGTCTGCGCCGATCCGCGTGGATTGATTTTCGTGGCGGACAGTTACAACGGAAAAATCAAAGCACTCAATATGCGGACCGGAGAATTGCGCGCGCTGAATCTGCCCTACCGGCTGAGCGAACCGTCCGGACTGTCGCTCGCCAACAGCGCGTTATGGATCGCCAATACGAACGCGCACGAGATCGTTCGCGTCGACCTGAAAACCGGCCAGATCCGGCGGCTGACGATCGGCGAATAATTGCGCGTGGCGGGTAAATCATCCTCTCAGGTTTTCGACGGCAAGGAGTTCGTTCGGACTCTGACGACATCGCCTGGCGTTTATCGCATGATCGGGGTCGGCGGCGAACTGCTGTATGTCGGGAAAGCCGGCAACCTCAAAAAACGCGTCGGAAGTTATTTCTTAAAACCGCGCATGGAACCGCGTCTCGCGGCAATGGTTTCACAGATCGCCTCGATCGAAGTGACGCTGACGCGCACCGAAGCCGAAGCGCTCCTGCTCGAATCGCAGCTCGTGAAGAGTTTGAAACCGCGCTACAACATTCTTCTGCGCGACGACAAAAGTTTTCCGTATATTTTTCTTTCGTCCGGCGAAGACTATCCGCGCATGGCATTTCATCGCGGTGCGAAATCAGCGAAGGGCGAGTACTTCGGCCCCTATCCGAGTGCGTACGCGGTCCGACATAGTTTGGACTTGATGCAAAAGCTGTTTCTCGTGCGACAGTGCGAGGACAGCTATTTCAGAAATCGCTCGCGGCCGTGCTTGCAGTATCAAATCAAGCGTTGCAGTGCACCGTGCGTCAATTTGATCGCGCCGGTCGATTATCAAGATAGCGTGCGCCATGCGGCGATGTTTTTACAGGGTCGCAGCAGCGCCGTCATCGACGAACTGGGCACGGAGATGGAGAAGGCGAGCGGCTCGCTCGACTTCGAAAAAGCCGCCGCAGTGCGCGACCAGATTGCGAATCTTAAGCGATTGCACGCACAGAGTTATGTGCAGGGCGCAAGCACCGATCTGGATGTGCTCGCGTGCCGCATCGACTCTGGACTGGCATGCGTCTCCGTACTTTATTTTCGTAATGGCGTCAGCTTGGGCTCGCGCGATTTTTTCCCGCGATTGGCGACCGAAGCCACACAGTCTGCTGTGTTGTCTTCATTCATCGCGCAATATTATTTGGATAAACCGGTGCCGCGAGAATTGATCGTCAGTGAACATCCGGATGAATGCGAGCTGCTAGTGACGATGCTGTCCACGCAATCCGGGCACGGCATCGAGATCAAGGCGAATGTGCGCACGGAGCGCGCGCGATTCGTGGAACTCGCCATAAAAAACGCGCAGGCCGCGCTCGCCGCACGGCTGGCCAGCAATCAGACGATGCGCGAACGTTTCGAGGCATTGCGCGACCTGCTCGAACTCGGCGACACGCCGCAACGACTGGAATGTTTCGACATCAGCCATACGATGGGAGAAGCGACGGTCGCGTCATGCGTCGTGTACGGACCCGAAGGGCCGGAAAAGTCGCAATATCGTCGGTTCAATATCGCCGGCATCGAACCCGGCGACGACTACGGCGCGATGCATCAGGCGCTGGAACGGCGCTATCGGCGCATTCAAGGCGGCGAGGGCGTTCTGCCGGATATTTTGTTGATCGACGGCGGCAAGGGGCAAGTTTCGCAAGCATTGCAAGTGTTGGCCGATCTCGGTGTCAGCGGCGTACTTGTCGTTGGCGTCGCCAAGGGTGCCGAACGGCGCGCGGGTCACGAGACGTTGATTCGCGGCGACAACGGGAAGTCGCTCTGGCCAGGCCCCGAATCGTTAGCGTTGCACCTCGTGCAAAGCGTTCGCGACGAAGCCCATCGTTTCGCAATCACGGGTCATCGAAATCGCCGCGAAAAAGCACGCGAAAAAAGCA
>CAZZWP010000042.1:0-4768 GCA_964657965.1 uncultured Rudaea sp.
CGCCGCCGTCGATGGTGTGTTGGATCAAACCGTCGTCGGTGCCGAGCCAGATGTCGTTGTTGTCGCGCGGCGATAATCCGATGGAATAGATCACGCCATAGCCGCATTCGCGCGCGTCTTTTGGCGCGAGCTCGTCAGCCGCGCAATTGTTCGTGCGTGATTTTGCCGACACGTCCGGACTGATTGCCGACCACGTCCCGCCGCGATCGTTCGAGCGAAACAGAACCTGCGCACCTTGATACAGCGGATACGGCGGCAGCGGCGAGACGGCGATCGGCGTGATCCAGGTGTACCGATACTGGAATTTCGTGGGATTCACCCCGTAGCTCGCGATGGGCCACGGCGATACGTTTTGTGCTTCGCCGTTGCGCGCGTTCCAGCGCGAGAGACGGCCGCCGAGTCCGGAACCGTAAATGATGTCCGCGTCTTGCGGGTCGGGCAGATCGTAATCGCGTTCGTCGCCGCCGACCGGATGCCAGTCGCGGAAACTCAACACGCCGTAGTCGCTGCGGCTGGCGACGCCGGCCGTGCCGCTGTCTTGCTGACCGGAATAGATCCAGTAGGGGAAACGGTTGTCGGCGGCGAGGTGATAGAACTGTCCCGTCGGCTGGTTGTACCAGTCGCTCCAGGTGCGCCCGCCGTTCACGCTGACCGCCGTGCCCTGATCGCTGGCGACGACCATGTGATCGGGAAATTGTGGATTTATCCACATTTGGTGATAGTCATCACCGCCGGGTGCGCCCTTGAAGATGGCGCAATGCGTACCACCGTTATCGCAACGGCTCACCGAGCGTCCCATCACGTAGACGACATCCGGATCGTCGGGCGCGACGGTGAGCATCGCGAAGTAGCTGCTGGCCAAATCCTTGTCTTCATTGACATGTTGCCAGTTCACTCCGCCATCGTCGGACCGGTACAAGCCACCGGCATCGTCCGACGATACGGCGGCATAGACGCGCGTTGCGCTGCGCACATTGGCCACGGCGACGCCGATGCGGCTGAGCTTTCCGTCCGGCCAGCCATGGCCGCTGACGCGCTTCCATGTTTTGCCGCCGTCGGCGGATTTATAAATGCCGCTGCGCGCGTCTTCTTCGGGCATGAAATAGTGCAGCCACGGCCAGAAGCGCTGATGCCAGATCGATGCGAACACGATGTCGGGATTCGCAGAATCGATTGCGATATCGACGGCGCCGGTCGTGTCGTCGACGAACAGCGTCTTCGCCCATGTCTTGCCGCCATCGGCGGAGCGGAAAACGCCGCGATCGGCATTCGGCCCGAACGCGTGTCCGAATGCCGCGGCGAGCACGACGTTCGCGTCGCGCGGATCGACCGCGATGGTGCCGAACGCGCCGGTGTCCTGCAGTCCGGTGTGCTGCCACGTATCGCCGCCGTCGGTGGATTTGTATACACCGTCGCCGGATGCGATGTCGTAGCGCGACGTGACTTGACCCGTCCCGACATAAATCACGCGCGGATCGCTCGGCGCGACGGCCATCGCGCCGATGTTCGATGCGTTGATCGAATCGAAGATCGGATGCCACGTCGCACCCGCGTCGGTCGATTTCCAAACGCCGCCACCGGCCGCGCCGAAATAAAACGTATTCGGCTCGTTGCGCGCGCCTTGCGCGACCGTGCTCCATCCGCCGCGGAACGGCCCGACGAGCCGCCATTGCAGCGCGGATGTGACATCGGGTTGGCTCTGCGCGGCGGCGAGCGAGGCGAACGAAGTCGCCACGACGGCGACGATGCGGCGGGCGATCTTCATCGGCAATCCTTTTCTCGAGTGCGGACGATCAGGCAAACGGGTCGGTCAGTGCAATGGTGTCGTCGCGGTCGGCGCCGGTGGCGACGAGCGCGATATGCGTCTCGGCCAGTTCTTCAACCGATCGCAGATAGGCGCGCGCGGCCGGCGGCAACTTCGAGAATTCGCGGACACCGCACGTCGACTCCTCCCAACCCGGGAATTCCAGATAAACGGGTTTGCACTCGTCCCAGCCGGCCGCATCGAGCGGCGCCAGTTCGCGGCGTTTACCGCGGTATTCATAGGCGACACACACCTTGATCGACGGCAATCCGTCGAGCACATCGAGTTTGGTGATCGCAAGCCCGTTGATGCCGTTGATCTGCACCGCGCGCTTGAGCGCGACGAGATCGATCCATCCGCAGCGGCGCGGACGGCCCGTCGTGGCGCCGTACTCGTTGCCGCGTTTGCGCAGCGCGTCGCCGGTTGCGTCGGTGAGTTCGGTCGGGAAAGGACCGCCGCCAACGCGCGTCGCATAGGCTTTGCAGATGCCGAGCACGTAGTCGATATCGCTCGCGCCGACGCCGGTGCCCGCATACGCGCCGCCGACGGTCGTGTTCGATGAGGTCACGAACGGATACGTACCGTGGTCGATATCGAGCAATGCACCTTGCGCACCTTCGTACAAAATATTCGCACCGCTGCGGCGCAGTTGATGCAGCGTCGTGGAGACATCGTCGATCATCGGATTGACGTAGTCGCCGAAGGCGAGCGCGTCGTCGAGAATTTTTTGGTAGTCGACTTGATCGGCCTTGAGCCAGTTCTTCAAAACAAAGTTGTGATAGTCGACCACACTGCGCAATTTGTCCGGCAATTCTTTGGGGTACATGAGATCCGCCACGCGAACGCCGCGGCGCGCGGCCTTGTCTTCATAGGCGGGCCCGATGCCGCGGCCGGTAGTACCGATAGCATCTTTGCCGGCGGCCTTCTCCCGACCCTGATCGATGGCGATGTGATACGGCATGATCAGCGGCGTCGCGGGGCTGATCTTCAGGCGCGAGCGCACGTCGACACCTTGCGTCTCGAGTTCACCGATTTCTTCTTGCAACGCGGCCGGCGACAATACGACGCCGTTGCCGATCAGGCACAACACGCCGTCGCGCAGAATTCCGGACGGAATCAGATGCAGAACGGTTTTCTTGCCCTTGATGACGAGGGTATGGCCGGCATTGTGGCCACCCTGAAAACGCGCGACGGCGCCGACGCGTTCGGTGAGCAGATCGACGATCTTGCCTTTGCCTTCGTCGCCCCACTGCGCACCGAGAATTACGACTGACTTGCCCATATCACCGTTTCCAATTTGGAATTATTGCAAAAGTATATTTTTAGACAACTATCCGCAACGCGATCACGCCGATCACCATCATCACCGCGCCGATCGTGCGCAACTGCCGCGAATCAAGCTGGCGCATCTGATCGGCGATGCGCTTCCATACATCCGGCATCGCGAACAGGAACAAACCTTCCAGCACGAGCACCAGACACAACGCCGACGTGAACAGGTGATTGTTCATGTGCGGCGTGTCGCTGGCGTTACGGCTTGCCGTCCAGCTTGCTTTCGCCGAAATAGCGCATGAATTCGGTTTTCGGATCAAGCACGATCACGCCGCCGTTTTTGAACGCTTCGCGATAGGCCTGCATGCTGCGATAGAACGCGAAAAATTCGGGGTCTTTGCTGTAGGCGGCCGCGTAAATCTCGGACGCCTTGGCATCGCCTTCGCCGCGCGTTTGCTGCGCGTCGCGCTCCGCTTCGGCTTTGATCACCTGGACCTGACGATCGGCATCGCCCTCGATTTTCGCGGCCGATTCCTGGCCGTTCGAGCGCTGCTCGTTCGCCAATCGATTGCGTTCGGCGCTCATGCGCTTGTAAACGGAACCGACGACTTCATCCGGAAATTCGATTCGTTTGATACGCACGTCCACGACGCGAATGCCGAGCGTGTCGGTTTGTTTGTTCGCCTGTTCGAGCACGTGTTCGGTGATGTCGGCACGCGCGCTGGCGATGAGATCACCGAGCGAGCGCGACGTGAAATCGAAACGCAGCGCGTCCTTGATGATCGGCGCGAGGCGCTGGTTGGCCAATGTCTGAAATTCATCGGCGCCGAACGATTGGTAATACACGACCGGTTTTTCGATGCGCCATTTGACGTAGAAATCGACGGCGACCGCTTTCTTCTCGGCGGTGAAATAGCGTTCCGGCGTCGCTTCGAGATTAAGGATGCGACGATCGAACCGCACCGCCTGTTGCATCAGCGGCACTTTGAAATGCAGGCCGGGGTTGTAATCGGAACCCGCGTCGCTGCCGACGCCTTCGATGCGACCGAATTGAAGCAGTAGTGCACTCTGTCCTTCCGGCACGATGAAAACGCAACTCGCGACGACGAGAACGACGATCAGCACGACGATAGGCACGAACATTCTCATTGTCCGCCCTCCCGAGTTTTGCGCAGTTCCGCGGCGGCGGCCGCGCCCGCGTCAGGATCGATCTTGGTTTTGTCGATCGGCAGATACAGAAGATTTTTTCCGTTGGTGCCGTCGATCACTTTCGTGTTGTTGCCGAGAACAGTTTGCATCGTTTCCAGGAACAACCGTTTGCGTGTGACGTCGGGCGCTGCTTTGTACTGCGCTTCGATCAGCGTGAAGCGTTCGGTGTCGCCGGTCGCGGTAGCGATCTGTTCGGCCTTGTAACCTTCGGCTTTCGCGCGCGTGCGCGCCGCGTCGCCGCGAGCGACCGGAATTATTTTCGCCGAATACGCGAGTGCATCGTTGATGTATTGCTGCTGGTTGTTCCCGGCGTTGTTGGCGTCGTCGAATGCTTCTTTCACTTCGCTCGGCGGCAGGATTTTCTGGAAGTTGACGGCCTTGACGAGCAAACCCACATGATAGGCGTCGATCGTCTGCTGCAATTGTTTCTCGGTCTCGCCGACCAGCTCAGTGCCGTGACCGGAAAGAATCGTATCCATCTCG
>CAZZWP010000042.1:4778-24018 GCA_964657965.1 uncultured Rudaea sp.
TTGCCGCAATGAACTTTCCGCCGCCTGTTTCAATGTTTCTTCCGGCTGATTGGCGCCGAACAGATATTGGCGCGCATCGGCGATCGTGTATTGCACGTTGAAATCGATCAGGACGATGTTCTCGTCTTTCGTCAACATGCGCACTTCGTCGGACACCTGGCGCACGTCGGTCACTTTCACCGCGATGACTTGCTCGATCGGCGTCGGCAATTTCATGTTCAAGCCGCTGCTCATGAGTCGATTGAACTGACCGAAGCGCAACACGACGCCGATTTCGCGCGCGTCGATCTTGGCCCAACTGCTCAGCGCGATCCACAACACGACAAGGATGACAATCAGCAACGCCGCACTGCCGGTTCCGCCACCGCCACCACTGCCGCCGAGAAATTTTCCGAAGCCGTCGCGGATACGCCGCAACAACGCTTCCATATCGGGCGGCCGCGACTTACCCTGCCAAGGGTCGCGCTTGCCGCCACCGGGTTCGTTCCACGCCATCGTTGATCTCCACGTTATTACAGCGAACGTGCGCAGCGAGGCGGCCGCGCAGTCCGAAAAAGACGGGCAACCGAAAGCATAGGGGGTTGCCGACGAATTGTAGGGCGAAGCCGAGCTTTTCGCGAGCCGATTAGCCGCTCAGGCGTTGATTTGCGCCTTCAGCCACGCGCCATCGGCCGTTCCGAACAGCGGTTCCAGCAACGCGCGCGGCGCATCGATTTCCAGATCCCAGCCGCTCTCGGCGGGACGTTCGTTCGCGACCAGGCCCTGCTCGAACAATCGCGCGCGCAATTTTCCGGCGGCGTCCGGTACACGCAGCCAGCAATGCACGCGATCCTGCTGCAGCGATCGACCGAGCGTTTCGCGCAGCAAATCCAGGCCCTGGTTCTTGGCAGCCGATACCCAGACGCGTTGCACGCGGCCGCCGTCGACACTATCCACGCGCGACGCGAAGGATTTGCGTTCGTCCGTCGCATCGACGTCCACGTGCAGCATGTCGATCTTGTTGAAGACGAGAATCTGCGGCACATCCTGCGCGCCGATTTCCTCGAGAACGTTCTGCACTTCGACGATGCGTTGCTGATGATCGGGATCGGCGGCGTCGACGACGTGCAACAAAATATCCGCATCGCGCGTTTCGGCCAGCGTGGACTTGAAGGCTGCGACGAGATCGTGCGGCAATTCGCTGATGAATCCGACAGTGTCAGCCAAAACGGCCGGGCCGCAGGAAAGTCCTTCGATGCGGCGCAACGTCGGGTCCAACGTCGCGAACAATTGATCGGCGACATAGACGTGCGAGTCGGTCAGCGCATTGAATAACGTCGACTTGCCCGCGTTCGTATAACCGACCAACGAAATGACAGGCACCGCGTTGCGCTGGCGCGAACGCCGCGCCTGCGTGCGTTGCGTTTCGACCTTTTGTAGCCGCTGCGTCAATTGTTTGACACGTCCGGCAAGCAGTCGGCGATCGAGTTCGAGCTGCGTTTCGCCCGGGCCGCGCAAACCGATCGCACCACCGCGCTGTCGTTCCAAATGCGTCCAGCCGCGAATAAGACGCGTCGACATATGCTTCAACTGCGCGAGTTCGACTTGAAGTTTGCCTTCGTGCGACCGCGCGCGCTGCGCGAAGATATCGAGGATCAATCCGGTGCGGTCGACCACGCGGCATTGCGTGAGCGCTTCGAGATTGCGTTCCTGCGCCGGCGACAACGCATGATTGACGAGCACCAGATCGGCGCCCGTCGATTCCTTCTGCGATTTGATCTCTTCGGCCTTGCCACTACCGACGAAATATTTCGGATTCGGCCGTTCGATGCGCGCGTTCAACGAACCGACGATCGTCGCTCCCGCCGAACGCGCCAATTCGCTGAATTCAGTCAGCGCATCACCGTCGTTTTTGCCAACCCAATGTGGCTGCACGAGCAGCGCACGTTCGCCTTTCTCGGAACGATCGAACAGCGCGTTCAACTTTCGGCGACTTCCGCCCCAACCGTGGATTCGCCGTGCGCGTCTTTCTCAGTCGTCATGCGCACATTGCGGCCCGGCACGATCGTCGAGATCGCATGTTTGTACACCATCTGGCTCACGGTATTGCGCAACAGCACGACGAACTGATCGAACGATTCGACCACGCCCTGCAATTTGATTCCGTTGACGAGATAAATCGAGACGGGCACGCGTTCTCGGCGCAGGGCGTTCAAAAACGGATCCTGCAAGGATTGTCCTTTGGACATTACTTTTCTCCCACACTTATGATCGTATTGAATACGTTGTAATTATGCGAATCGGAAAAAGCGGCGCAGCCGAAAAAACAGATGTGGCCTATACGCTCCGATTCAAGGTAGCGAAAGTATACAACTTCAAGGCACGGTTTTGAAGTCGCGCTGCGCATTGCGGCGCCTACGACGTGTGAAGGAAATCTGAAATCGCCGCGTGCGCGATGTCTGAATAGCCGTCCATATCGGGATCGATGACGCGAGCGTCGAGCTCCGAGCGCAGCCAGGTGATTTGCCGCTTGGCAAGTTGGCGCGTGGCGAAAATTCCACGATCGCGAAGTTGCGCCGCGTCAAATTCACCGTCGAGGTGCTGCCACGTTTGGCGATAACCCACGGCGCGGACGGCGGGAAGTTCCGGCGTCAAATCGCCGCGTGCGCGCAAGCGTTCGACCTCTGTCACGAGACCGTGTTCGAGCATCGCGTCAAACCGGTTCGCGATACGTGAGTGCAAAATCGCGCGAGCCGACGGGATCAACGCGAGTTTCAACACACGATAACCGAACGGTTTGGGCAATCCCGATTGCAACTCAGAAATCGGTTTGCCCGTTATTTCGATCACTTCGAGCGCGCGCTGAATTCGCTGCGCGTCGGCCGGACCAATGCGCTGCGCGGCAGCCGGATCGAGTTGCGCCAATCGCGCGTGCATCGCCGCCCAGCCGATCGCTGCGCCCTGCTCGCTCAATTGTTCGCGAAGCTCGGGATCGGCTTCAGGCATTTCCGACAATCCTGCGTGCAGGGCACGGAAATAAAGCCCGGTTCCGCCGACGAGTAGCGGCACGCGCTTCGATGTCGTGATCGACGCCATTTCGCGCGATGCGTCGTCACGAAAATCCGCCGCAGAATACGGTTGGGACGGTTCGCGGATATCGATCAGGCGATGTGGATATTTTCGCAGCGTCATCGCATCGGGTTTTGCCGAACCGATATCCAGCCCGCGATAGACGAGTGCGGAATCGACACTGATGATGTCGAGCGGAAAATGATCCGCGAGTGCGCACGCCAGCGCAGTTTTGCCCGAGGCCGTGGGGCCCATCAGAAAAATGGCGAGTGGGCGCTGATCAACGACAGTCATGCGATTAACCCAAGCGCTTCGGTTTTGTTATAATGTCGCGATGCCCACTGTTCTGAAACTCGGATTCTGCAGAATTACGATTTATCCAAACGATCATCGACCTGCTCACATCCACGCCATTGGTAGCGATTGGGAAGCAGTGTTCGAACTCAACTGCCCATCGGGACCGCCTACGCTTCGGGAAGCATTCAAGATAAGTCCAGCATTATTCAATAAGCTGACGCACGCCCTAAGCATGAATCTCGGCAAACTCTGTTAAAGAATGGAAATTGATTCATGGCAGCCACTGATATTTCGAAAGCCATCATCAAACGCGCCGAGACGCGAATGGTACGCGAGCGGCGGCGTGGACGGGCCGTTCGTGCAACGTATGATTCGAAAACCGGTCGTATCGTTCTCGATCTCGACACGGGTTTGTCGCTCGCATTTTATCCGGCGGCGGCCGAAGGACTCGCAAAGGCGTCTGCCCGGCAATTGTCGGAAATTGAAATCACGCCTTCGGGCTTGGGGCTACACTGGCCGCGTCTGGACGCTGATGTCTACCTTCCTGCATTGCTGGAAGGATTGCTCGGAACAAAAAAATGGGCAGCCGCAAAACTCGGGGCTGCCGGCGGCAGCGCTCGCAGCCGTGCGAAATCGGTGTCGGCTCGCGAAAATGGCAAACGTGGAGGCCGGCCGCGCAAAGTCGCCGTCGCCTGATCGAACAAAAGGAGATTCGTAGATGCAAACGACCATGAAAGCCCTGGTAAAAAAAGAAGCCGCCAAGGGCATCTGGATGGAACAGGTTCCGATTCCCGAAATCGGGCCGAACGATGTGCTGATCAAACTCGAGAAAACCGCGATCTGCGGTACCGATTTACACATTTATAAATGGGACGAATGGTCGCAGCGCGTGATCAAGCCCGGGCTCGTGATCGGCCACGAATTCGTCGGGCGCATCGTCGACATCGGCGCCGGCGTGCGCGGTTACACGCTGGGGCAGCGCGTGTCGGCGGAAGGTCATCTCGTCTGCGGCGTGTGCAGGAATTGCCGCGCGGGTAAACAGCATTTGTGTCCGCATACCGTCGGCATCGGCGTCAGCCGCAACGGTGCGTTCGCGGAATATATCGCGATGCCGGCGTCGAATCTGTGGCCGATTCCGGATCAGATTCCCAGCGAACTTGCGGCATTCTTCGATCCATATGGCAACGCGGCGCATTGCGCGCTGGAATACGATCTGATCGGCGAAGATGTGCTGATCACCGGCGCCGGTCCCATCGGCATCATCGCCGCGGGCATCGCCAAGCACGTCGGTGCGCGCAACGTCGTCGTGACTGACGTCAACGACTACCGCCTGAAACTCGCTGCGGACATGGGTGCGACGCGTGTCGTCAACGTCTCGAAACAATCGGTGAAAGACGTGATGAAAGATCTGCACATGGAAGGTTTCGATGTCGGACTGGAAATGTCGGGCAACCAGCGTGCGTTCAACGACATGCTCGATTGCATGTATCACGGCGGCAAAATCGCGCTGCTTGGTATTTTGCCGAACGGCGCCGGCATCGATTGGGATAAAGTGATTTTCAAAGGGCTCGTGCTGCACGGAATATACGGTCGTCGAATGTATGAGACCTGGTACAAGATGACGCAAATGCTGCTCACGGGGTTCCCGCTGCAGAAAGTGCTCACGCACCAAATCACGATCGACGATTTCCAGAAAGGATTCGATTTGATGGAATCCGGCAATTGCGGAAAAGTCGTTTGCTCGTGGAATTGAATTCCATCATGTGATCGTCGTTAAGCGCGATTCATTGGTCGGGCTTCATCGTCGCCTGATGCGATTCTTATTTCTCCTGCTCGCCGCGCCGCTTGTTGCGGGCGCGGAGGTGCCACCGAAGTGCCAGCGTGACTGCGAGCCGGAGCCGATGCTTGCCGCGCCCGCGCTCGCACCGGCAGCGATGCTTAGTGGGCCTAATTTCCACGTCGTGCCGGAAGTGCGCGTGCGTGGATACATGGCCGATTTTCTCGTGGTCACGAAATTCGGCCCGTTGCGTGCGGATAGTGCGGAATTATTGTCCGTGCGCGTCTCGGAAATTCCGGCGATCGAAGCACTCGATCGCGCCAGCAGGAAGGACGCGTTCTCGCATGCGATCGCCGAGCGCGGCCGCAAGACTGGCACGGCGATTCTGCATGTCGTCGAACATCCCGTCGACACGATCACAGGCCTGCCGGCCGGAGTGGGCCGTTATCTGAGTCACGAGTGGAAAAACATCGCCGATAAAGCGCAGGCGTTGTCGGATCGCGGAACCAAGGAATTCGAAAACAAGGGCGATTCGTTCCGCGCACCGCCCGGTCCGATGACGGCCAATCGCGATGAACCGCCCGATCAAACGAACCAGCCCGACAAGAAAAATCGCGCGTGGTATGCGCGCGCGGGCGCCGAAGCCGAACGCGAGACAAAACGCTATCTCAAATACAGTCAAGAACGGCACGACATGGCCAAGCTGCTCGCCATCGATCCGAATTCAACCAATCCGATTCTCGACGATAAACTCGACGAACTCGCATGGGCGGCCGTGTGGGGGAATTTCTCGGCGGGCGGCGCACTCAGCACGGTGACCGGCGGCGCGGCCGACGCGATCACGTGGACAGGCCGGCTCAACCAATACGTGCTGGAAAAAACACCGGAAGATCTGCGTGAGGAAAATCGCACGAAGCTGATGAAATTCTGCAGCGACGATTTTTCCGTTCGCCAGTTTCTTCGGCGCGGCGGATTCACCGACACGCTGCGTACCGCGCTGGCGCAAACATTCGAGAAACTGAAACCGGAAAGCGGCTGCAACGAACTGATCGAACTGGCGGCGGCGACGCGCGGCGAAGTCGAGGCGCGTTATCTCACCGATGCGTTGAAGCTGATCGAGAAAAACGCCGAGGCGGGAAGAGGAAAGTTGCTCATCGTCGACGCGGCGCTGGTGTGGCAGGCCGACGACGGCAAAGTCCTCCTGCCCTTGCCGGTCGACTATCTGACGTGGAGCCACGACATCGGCGATTTTTTCGACGCATCCGCCTTCAAGACCAAGGACCGTACGGTACTGATCGGCGGCGACGCGCCGCCGCTGGCGATGCGCAAACTTACCGACCGTGGCTGGAACATCGCCGTGCATTCGCCTTTCGACGGTGCGCCAACCTACGCGCAGATGACCGATTTCAACGGCGGCGCCGCCGCGTCGTACTGAAACACGCTCTGGGCCGAGGCGAGCACGAAGGCGCGCTAAAATGGCGATTCGTTCTCACGGAAAACCACCATGACTTACGCCGCACACGATCGCATCGCCGGTGAACTCGCTTCGATTCGCGAACAAGGTTTGTATAAGACCGAACGCGTGATCACCACGCCGCAGTCGTCACAAATCACTACGACCGATGGCAACGAGGTGCTGAATTTCTGCGCGAACAATTATCTCGGGCTGGCCGACAATCCGGAGATCATCAAGGCGGCGAAGGACGCGCTCGACACCCATGGTTTCGGTCTGGCGTCGGTACGGTTCATTTGCGGAACACAGGATTTGCATAAACAGCTTGAGGCGACGATCGCTAAATTTTTCGGCACCGACGATGCGATTTTGTATACCAGTTGCTTCGACGCCAACGGCGGCCTGTTCGAAACGATTCTCAGCGAAGACGACGCGATCATTTCCGATGCGTTGAATCACGCGTCGATCATCGACGGCATCCGCCTGTGCAAAGCCGAGCGTCGGCGTTACGCCAACGGCGACATGGCTGAGCTCGAAAAGCATTTGCAAGAAACTCAAGGCAAACGCACGCGACTGATCGCGACCGACGGCGTTTTCTCGATGGATGGCTTCATTGCGAAGCTCGATGAGATCGTCAAGCTGAAGGAGAAATACGGCGCACTGCTGATGGTGGATGATTCACATGCGACAGGCTTCGTCGGCCCGACCGGCCGCGGTTCGGCGGAACTGCATGGCGTGATGGACAAAGTGGATATTTTCACTTCCACCCTCGGCAAGGCGCTCGGCGGCGGTTCCGGCGGCTTTACAACGGGACGTAAGGAAATCATCGATCTGCTGCGCCAACGTTCGCGTCCGTATTTGTTTTCGAATACGTTGCCGCCGCCGCTCGTCGCCGCGTCGATCAAAGTGTTCGAGATGCTGTCGTCGAGCACGACGTTGCGCGACAAGGTCAACGACAATGCACTGTATTTCCGCAAACGCATGACAGACGCCGGCTTCGACATCAAACCCGGCACGCATCCCATCGCGCCCGTCATGTTGTATGACGCGAAACTCGCCCAGCAATTCGCCAAAGATCTACTCGCGGAAGGGATTTACGTAATCGGGTTCTTTTTCCCCGTCGTGCCGAAAGACCAGGCGCGCATCCGCACGCAAATGAGCGCGGCACACTCGCATGCGCAAATCGATCGTGCGGTCGACGCATTCGTCAACGTGGGACGCAAACTCGGCGCGATAAAAGCGTAACGCGATGGCCGACATCGTTTGGACGTCATTCGGCGATTGGACGTTTTTACGTCGCAACGGTCTGGCGCAACTTCGTCATTCGTCGGGGCTGATCTGCGGCGCATCCGCCGCCGCGCCGGGTTCCGGAATAAGCGGCGTCGATGCGATCGGTATTCCGCAAGCCGAAGCGCCGACGGCATCTCGCGAACAGTTCATGCGTCTGCGCTTTTGCTCGCGCGGCCTGTTCGACGCCGAACCCGAATCGCATCTGGCCCTTGGATTGATGGGTCAGTGGCGCAAGCCGAATCCGATTGTCGCCAACAGCGCGCAATTGACAGGCCGCGGCATCATCATCGGCAATGTTTCCGGCGCACCGAATGGATGCGCGGAATTTCCGGTCGTGCAAGTCGAATCGTTTTATTCCAACGGTAATGCACTGTTTGCCGGCACCGGCAGCGGAACGCTCCGCGAGGGAGTCTGGTATGCGCTCGAATTGGGCGCTTCGATGGACGGCCAAACGTTCTACGACATTCGCGATGAAAGCCGAGCGTCGATCGGAAAACATTCCATCGTCGATCGATCGCCGGAGATTCCAACAGGGCTCGGCGGCTGGTGGATCGGTCATGCCTTCAGCGACACGCACTTGGAGCGCGACTGGGAATTCGAGATTGCTGACCTCGCAATCGGCTGGCGCTAGAAGTGCAAACCCAGCGCCGCGTCAGTTATGAGAACAACGTTCTGGAGGGTCGAAAACGCTTGAACGCCATCGTGCCGAGCACGATGAAAATGGCTAGCACCACGCCTTGCGCGATAAAAAAAGGAGGCTCGGCGCCTGTCGGGGCAAGCGCACGCAGCGGCGCGACTTTCTGAAAAAGCTGCGCCACCAAGACGAATACATTGAGGTACAGCGCCATCACCGCCGTCACGACATAAACGCCGCGCCAGCGACCGGACAAATTCCGGCCATACAGCGCGAGCAACGCGATGGCCAGGATGACGAGCGAAATGATGCCGACTTTATGCGACGGCAGCAGATGATCGAACGGGAAACCGAAACCGGTCGCGCTCGTCGCGATCGTGGTGAGCAGAAAAAGTGCCGTCATTCCCGGCATTCGTTTCGATCGAAACAGGCCGAACAAGACAAAAAAACCGGCCGCGATTCCGATCAGGCTCAGCACAACGTGCACGAACGTAAACGTCGTCATTCCGAAGATCATCGCGCGCTCCCCAAGTCCGGGCCGAAAGTGTGCCGCAAATTCAATCCCCTGCACAGCGATCGTGCCGTAACCGATGCCGTGGCTCGGCAAGTAAGGTATAACCGTGACATGCCTGACATTGGAACCGGCTGATGAAATTCACCCGCGCCATCGTGCGTCCGCCAAGCGCGACTTTCGCGAATGGCTTGACCAGCGCGACCCTCGGCAAGCCGAATTTGGCCGAGGCGTTGCGCCAACATGCCGCTTATTGCGCGGCGTTGCAACGCTGCGGTCTGGCCTTGACGGTGCTCGACGCTGACGACGATTTCCCCGATTCGACGTTTGTGGAAGACCCGGCGGTTTTGACGAAACGCCTCGCCATCCTGACGAATCCCGGCGCACCGAGCCGAAACGGCGAAGTGGCGGGAATTGCGGTGGTGCTGGCAAGTTTCTACCCGCGCATCGCACGCATCGAATCGCCAGGGACGGTCGACGGCGGCGACATTTGTCAGGCCGACGATCATTTCTTTATCGGGTTGTCCGAGCGGACCAACCCCGAAGGCGCGCGTCAATTGTCGGAGATATTAAGTTCGGAAGGCTATACGTCTAGCATTCTGGACATCCGCGATTCGTCGACCGTCCTGCATCTGAAGACCGGAATGACGTATCTGGGCGATCGGCGCGTCGTCGCGATGGAGGAAGTCGCCGACCATCCCGCGTTCGCCGACTATGACGTGATCCGCGTCGAGCCGGCAGAGAGTTACGCGGCGAATTTATTGCGCATCAACGACTACGTGATTCTCGCCGACGGATTTCCAAACGTCGCCGCTGCCGTTCGCGATTTGGGACACGCTATTCTTCCCTTGAATATGTCGGAATTCCGCAAAATGGACGGCTCCCTGACCTGTCTGTCGCTGCGATTCTAAAGGCGCATCATGCAACGTCGAGAATTTCTTATGTCCACGATGGCATTCACCGGACTATCCGCGCTTTCCAACACAATCACGGCGGCCGCAGCCGAACCGGTGTGGTCACGCTATCGCGACGCGCTCGTCGTGGACGCGTGCGGAGCGGTCGGCAACGGTGGGCGCGCGCCCGATCATCCGACGCTGACGAACGAAGAAATTGCCGAAGCAAAAAAATCGGGAATGACGCTCGTCAACTATACCGTGGGCACGGTCGGTAGTTACACGAACGACTACCACCTGACGATGGACAACATCGCCTATTGGGATCGGGAGATCGCGACCCATCCGGATCTCTTGATGAAAGTTACGCGCGGCGCGCAGATCGACGAGGCCAAGCGCACCCATCGCATCGGCATCGTGTATGGATTCCAGGACACCACGATGTACGGTGAAAACCTGGACCGTTTCGATCTGTTCCACGATTTCGGCGTTCGCATCATCCAGCTGACATACAACCGCCGGAATTTGATGGGAGACGGTTGCCTTGAACCCGGCAATGCGGGACTGAGTTTGCTCGGGCGTCAGATGATCGCAAAGATGAACGAGCGAGGTTCGCTGGTCGACTTGAGTCATTGCGGACAGCGCACGACGCGCGAGGGCATCGAGACGTCTAAACGTCCGGTCGCGATTACGCATTCCGGCTGCACTGCGATCGCCGATATGCCGCGCAACAAGCGTGACGACGAATTGAAACTGCTTGCCGATCGCGGCGGCGTGGTGGGCATCTACATCATGCCGTATCTGCGCACGTCCGGTCAGGTCATGGCCGACGATGTCATCCGGCACATCGATCACGCTGTGAATATTTGTGGTGAGGATCACGTCGGTCTCGGCACCGATGGAAGCACGTCGTCGATCGATATCACGCCCGACTACAAAAAAGCGTTCGCGGAAGAAATCGCGGAGCGCCAGAAACGCGGCATCTCCGCACCCGGCGAACGGCCGGATTCGTTCACGTTCGCGCCCGACCTAAATACGCCGCTGCGCTTCGAACGCATCGCCGTATTGCTGTCGCAAAAAGGTTATCCGGACGCGCGCATCGAAAAAATTCTCGGCGGAAATTTCGCGCGGCTGTTCCGCGACGTGATCGTTTAATTCTCCGGCGCTCGCAGCCGTTCGATTTCCGCAGTCGTCAATTCGCGCCAGGCACCTTTCGCCAGCGTTCCCAGCGGCAATGATCCGATCGCGACGCGGATCAGTCTCAACACGGTGATCTCGCACGCGGCGAGCATGCGGCGAATCTGGCGGTTGCGTCCTTCGTCCAGCACGATCTCGAGCCACGCGTTCTTGTCGCCGCGACGCAGCTCGCTAACCGACTTGAACCGCATGGTTTCGCTATCGATATCGATACCCTCGCGCAAGCGCGACAGCAGTGCATCATCGGCAACGGCATTGATCTGCACGTGATAATTTTTTTCTACGTGCGATCCGGGATCGGTCAACTGGGCTGACCACGCCGTGTCGTTGCTCAGGAGAAGAAGCCCTTCGCTGGCCTTGTCGAGCCGTCCGACCGGCGCGATCCAGCGATCGGCTGGAAATCCATTGTCACGCAGCAAATCATAGACGGTCGATCGATCGCGTTCGTCTCTCGCCGTCGTCACGTAACCGCGGGGCTTGTTCAGCGCGATGTATACTTTTTCAAGCGCGCGGACGGGTGCGCCGTCGAGGGTCACGGCTGCGTCGCGTGCATCGACCGGCGTTTCCGGATTGCGTACGATACGTCCGTCCACGCGCACGCGGCCGGCGCGGATGAGATCGATCGCCTGCGTACGCGAACAGACGCCGAGTTTACTCATGACGCGCGCCAACCCGTGGCGCGGCGGTTGCTCGTTTGCGCGATGACGGCGCGGCGGCGATGGGTTACGCTTCAAGCTCATGCGCGCACGTTGCCGCATCGTGGCGCCGGCGTCAAAAAAGGGGATCGTTTATGTCTGATCATCGCATCGAATTGGAGTGGTTGCGCCGGAGTGGTCCGTTCGAGCGCGGCAATTATTCGTCGGCGCACGAGGTCAAATTTTCGGATACGCAAACAATCAAAGTAGCACCGTCGTCCGCGTTCGGCGGCGACGGTTCGGTAGCCGATCCGGAACAATTGTTTTTGTCGGCATTGGCTTCCTGCCACATGCTCACGTTTCTCGCCGTCGCCGCCAATCGCAGCTACATCGTCGATTCCTACCACGACAGCGCCGTCGCCACCCTCGCAAAGAACGCTGAGGGAAAAATGGTAGTGAGCAACGTCGTGCTATCGCCGAAAGTGATTTTTTCCGGCGACAAGCGGCCCTCGGTCGAGGAATACAAGCGCTTGCAGGAACGCGCGCACGAAGCGTGCTTCATCGCCAACTCGGTGAAATCCGATGTGACCGTCAACGTTTAGATCACGTGAATAGCCGCGGGCCGGCCCGTTCACCGATTCATCACTAGACCGCGACGAAACTCTTGTGCAACTGGGGATAAGCCACGAATGAAATCGAACCAATGACATCGATGACGCGCAAGAACGGATGGACGGCCATCGTGCGATGGTTCGATGCGTCGAGTGCCGATGTCGATAGCGAAGCCGCCGACGATATCGATTGGCTGCGCGTTATCCCATTCATTGCGATGCATGTCGTATGCGTCGGCGTGATCTGGGTCGGTGTGTCGCCGATCGCTTTGATCGTCGCTGCCGCATTGTATACATTGCGCATGTTTGCGATCACGGCGTTCTATCACCGCTACTTCTCGCACAAGGCGTTCAAAACGTCACGTGCCATGCAGTTCATTTTTGCGTTGATCGGCGCCAGTTGCGTGCAACGCGGCCCGTTGTGGTGGGCATCGCATCATCGCAATCACCATCGGCATGCGGACACGGAGCGCGATCTGCATTCGCCCGCGCAACACGGATTCTGGCGCAGCCATGTCGGTTGGTTTCTGACGAAAAAAGGGTTTCGCACGGATCGGGGCGTCATAACGGATTTGAATCGCTACGCCGAATTGCGCTGGCTGGATCGGTTCGACGTGCTCGTGCCAATTGTTTTCGCCATCGGTCTCTACTTCCTCGGATATTGGTTGCAGCGCGCGCATCCCGCGCTCGGAACGAGCGGCGGACAAATGCTGATCTGGGGATTTTTCATCTCGACCGTCGTCTTGCTGCACGCGACGGTGACAATCAACTCGCTCGCGCATCGTTTCGGATCGCGCCGTTACGACACGAAGGACGATAGCCGCAACAACTTTCTGCTCGCGATCATCACGTTTGGCGAAGGCTGGCATAACAACCATCATTATTTCCCCGGTTCGGCGCGCCAAGGTTTTCGCTGGTGGGAGATCGATCTGACGTATTACGTTCTGCGCGCGATGGCGCTGTGCGGTTTGGTATGGGATCTGAAACCGGTTCCGGCTGGACTTCGGCGGCGGCGGTGAAATGCGTATCGCCGTGGTCGGTTCGGGTATTGCAGGGTTGGCGAGCGCGTGGCTGTTGTCACGCGAGCACGATTTAACGCTGTACGAGCGCAATGATTATTTCGGTGGCCACACGCATACACACGATGTGGATGTTGGTGGTGAGCGTTTCGCGGTCGATACCGGTTTCATCGTCTTCAATCCGCCGCAGTATCCGATGTTGAACGCGATGTTCGAGGTGCTTGGCATCGAATCGCAATCGACCACGATGAGTTTCGCGGTGAAAAATGAACGCAGCGGACTCGAATATAACGCCACGAATCTCGACGGTTTGTTTTGCCAGCGCCGCAACCTTGTTTCGCCGCGCTTTCTCGGCATGGTGCGCGATATCTTGCGTTTCTATCGCGAAGCGCCGGCGCTACTGGAAAGCAAAGCCGCAGGACCCACGCTCGGCGATTATTTAATCGAGCACGGTTACGGCAATACGTTTCGCGACGATCACATCGTCCCCATGGCGAGTGCACTTTGGTCGTCGCCGGCCGCGGAAATCATTAAATTCCCGGCTAAGTATCTCGTCCAGTTCATGGCCAACCATCGAATGATGCAAGCGGACGGACGGCCGCAATGGCGCGTGGTGAAAGGCGGTTCGCAGACGTACGTGCGCGCCATGCGAAAAGGTTGGCGCGTAAAGGAACGCGGCGGTACAGCCGTTACACGCATCGTGCGCGGCGAGAGCGACGTCAAGATCGAAACGACGCACGGCGTGGACCGTTTCGATTATGTCGTGATGGCCTGCCACAGCGACCAGGCGATCGATTTGCTGAGCGATGCGAGCGAGACGGAACGCGACATCCTCGGCGCGATGAAATATCAGGAAAACGATACGGTGCTGCACACTGACGCGCGCTTGCTTCCGAGCCGACGCAAAGCATGGGCGGCGTGGAACGCGATCATTCCTGCCGACGCCAGCGAACAATGCACCGTCAGCTATTGCATGAATCTGCTGCAATCGCTGAATGCGCGCGAGCCGATCGTCGTGACATTGAATCGAACCGCGCACATCGACCCGCAAAAAATTCTCAAGCGCCTGCGTTATCACCATCCCGTCTATTCGCATGCAAGCGTCGCTGCGCAATCGCGCAAGCACGAAATTCAAGGAATCAACCGCACTTGGTTCGCCGGCGCTTATTGGGGTTGGGGATTCCATGAAGACGGCATGCGCAGCGCGGTCGATGTCGCCAACGGATTGGGCGTGCGCTGGCCATGAACGCGACCCTCAACAGTTGCATCTATGAAGGCTGGGTGCGCCATCGCCGGTTCGCGCCGCATGCGCACGCGTTTCGCTATCGGATGTACATGATGTATCTCGATCTGGCCGAGATCGAGCACGTTTTCGATGGCCGATTGTTCTGGTCGACGCAGGGAAAGAACGTCGTCGAATTTCGACGTAGCGACTATCTCGGCGATCCAGCCATTCCGCTCGACGACGCCGTGCGCGCACGCATTCGAGACGTGCGCGGCCACGCACCCACCGGACCGATTCGCATGCTGGCGCATTTGCGGACGTTCGGCCACTGCTTCAATCCCGTGACGTTTTATTACTGCTACCAGGCGGATGGTTCGACGCTCGATTGCATTGTCGCCGAAATTACCAACACGCCGTGGAAGGAAAAACATAGTTATATCCTTCCCGTCGCCGACGCGGATCGACATGGCCAGGCCATGCGCTGGAATTTCGGCAAGCGTTTTCACGTCTCGCCTTTTTTGCCTATGGAACGCGATTACGCATGGCGGTTTGTCGCGCCCGACGACAACCTACGCGTACACATGGACGTGCTGGACGGCAAATCGCGCCAATTCGATGCAACGCTGGTGATGGAACGGCGCCAATTGAGCGGCGCCGCGCTGGCGCGGGCGCTTTTGCGCTATCCCGCGATGACGGCACGGGTGGTCGCGGCGATCCATTGGCAGGCCTTCTTGATCTTTCTTAGACGTAACCCCGTTTACGATCACCCGAAATCCAAGGCGAATTGAATCATGGGGAATGAATCGGCCCGAACGCTGCGACTCTCGACGAGCGACGGATACGGCGCGCTCGACAAGAGTTTGCGCACCCGTTTGCTGCGTCAGATGAGCGCGTTGCGCGATAGCCAGCTTCGCATCGTCGATGCGCTCGGCGAAAGCGTGCTGGGGACACCCGCAAGTAATCCGAACGACACGCTGCACGCCACGCTAGAAGTATACGATGCGGCATTTTATCGCCAGGTCGCCGCCAGCGGCAGCGTGGGCGCCGGCGAAGCGTTCATGGACGGCTTGTGGCACAGCGACAACCTGGTCGCCTTGATGCGCATGCTCGTGCGCAATCGCGATCTGCTGGATGCGATGGAGCAAGGATTCGCGCGCATCGCCGGCATGCTGATGCGCGCGTGGCATGCGCTGCGTCGGAATACGCGCAGCGGTAGCCAAAAAAATATCGCCGCGCATTACGATCTGGGCAACGATTTTTTCAAATTCTTTCTCGACGATAATTTGATGTATTCGTCGGCGATCTATGCGCGCGACGACGAATCGTTGGAAATCGCCTCGACGCGCAAACTTGATCGTATCTGCCAGAAACTGGCGTTGCGGCCGCACGATCGCATCGTCGAAATCGGCACCGGTTGGGGCGGCTTTGCCATCCATGCCGCAAAAAATTACGGTTGCCACGTCACGACGACGACGATCTCGCGCGAGCAATACGATCTGGCGTGCGCGCGCGTACAAGCCGCCGGATTGAGCGAGCGCGTATCGGTGCGGCTCGACGACTATCGCGATCTGTCCGGAAAATTCGACAAACTCGTGTCGATCGAAATGATCGAAGCGATCGGGCATCAGTATTTGCGCGAATACTTCTCGAAGGTCGGCTCGCTGTTGAAAGACGATGGCGCGGCGCTGATTCAGGCCATCACGATCGAAGACCATCGCTACGAACAAGCCTTGCGCGCGGTGGATTTCATCAAGCGCTATATTTTCCCCGGCAGCTTCATTCCGTCGATCAGCGCGATGCTCGGCGCGATTGCGGAATCTAGCGATCTGAAATTATTCAACTGCGAAGACATCGGGCCGAGTTACGCGCTCACGCTAGCGGCGTGGCGAGAACGCTTCCATCGGCACCTCACGGAAATCCGCGCGTTGGGCTATGACGAACGTTTCGTACGCATGTGGGATTTCTACCTCGCCTACTGCGAAAGCGGTTTCCGCGAACGCTCGACCGGTGACGTGCAAATGCTGTTGACCAAACCCGGATGCCGTCGCGCGCAATATCCTGAGCCGGCGGGAACGCCTACGTGAAAAAGTGGACAAATATCATTCTGTACCAGGCGGCCTGGATCATCGCCGTCCTCGGCGCGGCCCGTGGCGATTGGTGGGCGGGGCCGGCAGCCGTCGCGGCGTTCGCCGTCGTGCAGTTGTGGCTGTCGCCGCAGCCGCGCGCCGATTTGTACCTGATGGTGGTCGCCGCCGCGGTCGGTTTCGTCATCGATTCCGGATTTGCGCAAAGCGGCGCGCTTCGCTATGCGGCAAGCGAGCAGTGGACGTTCGCGCCGATCTGGATCGTCGCGTTGTGGATCAATTTTTCGCTGACGCTCAATCATTCATTGTCGTATCTGAAATTGCATCTCGCGCTGGCGTCGCTGCTTGGCGCGATCGGCGCGCCTCTCGCTTATTGGGGCGCGGCGAAGGGTTGGAATGCGATCGCATTTGAAGGCTCCCCGATGAAGACGCTCATCACGCTGGCCGTCGTCTGGGCGATCGCCACGCCGTTGTTATGTTTGGTGGCGCGGCGCTTCACGGAACGCGAAAACCATGCGCCGTCATTCGGGAGCGCCGTGTCGTGAATGCATGGTTCGTCTTATGCGTGTGGATAGCCGCCGCGCTGATCATGGTGATCGCCTGGCTCGTGCAATTGCGCACGCGGAATGCCGGCATCGTCGATGCGGTGTGGTCGCTGAGCATGGGCGCGAGCGCCCTGTTTTACGCGTGGGCCGGCAGCGGTAGCTTGATCCCGCGCTTGGCCGTCGCAATGCTCGGTGGCATCTGGGGATCGCGGCTGTGTTTGCATATCTTCGCGCGCGTCTTGAGCGAGCCGGAAGACGGGCGCTATAAATATCTGCGGGAACATTGGCATGGCAATCAGTGGAAATTCTTTGGGTTTTTCCAAGCGCAAGCCGTCGTGATCGTGCTGTTTTCCCTGCCGTTTTATGCAGTGGCGGAAAATGTGCGCGATTCGTTGTCGATCTGGTGCGTGTTGGGCCTCTCGATTTGGCTGATCAGCATCGTCGGTGAATCCGTCGCCGATGCACAACTGGCCGCGTTCCGAAAGAATCCGAAGAATCACGGCAAGACATGCGATGTCGGGCTGTGGCGATACTCGCGTCATCCGAATTATTTCTTCGAATGGACTCATTGGTTCGCCTACGTGTTTCTTTCTTTTGGAACGCCCTTCCACATCTGGGCATTGAGCTGGGTCGGCCCCGTCATGATGTTCGCCTCACTGATGTGGGTAAGCGGCGTTCCATACACCGAAGCGCAGGCCCTCCGTTCGCGCGGTGCGAACTACCGCGCTTATCAGCGCAAGACGAGTGTTTTGATTCCGTGGTTTCCCAAAAAGGCCGACGCATGAGTCATATCCTTTCCGATTCCGCTCCGGTTTCACCGCAGAATCCCGGCGGCCTGATAGGCCTGGCCGAACGTGGCGTACTGCCGGATTTCGCGATTCGTTTCGGCATCCGGCGCCTGTGCGCGCACCGTCTGCGCGACGAATCGGCAGGTAATGTGGTGGAAGTATCGCGTCGTTTGCAAAGCAGAATCGACGAACTTCGCGCCGCGCCGCTGGCGATCCATACGGACGCGGCGAACGCGCAGCACTACGAATTACCGCCGCGATTCTTCGAGTTGTGCCTCGGCAAGCGTCTGAAATATTCGAGCTGTTTTTTTCGGACGGGATCGGAGTCGCTCGACGAGGCAGAAGAAGCGATGCTCTCTCTTTATGCCGAACGCGCACAGTTGGCCGATGGGCAGGACATTCTCGAACTCGGCTGCGGGTGGGGTTCGCTGACATTGTGGATGGCCGAACGGTTTCGCGGCAGTCGTATCACCGCGGTGTCGAATTCGCGTCCGCAGCGTGAATTCATCGAATCGCAGTGCCGGGCGCGCGGGCTGGGCAATGTCCAGGTAATTACTCACGACGTGAACACGTTGCAGCTCGATCATTCACAATTCGATCGCGCCGTGTCGATCGAAATGTTCGAGCACATGCGCAATTACGACACGCTGCTCGGGCGCATCGCTTCGTGGCTACGGCCGGGCGGAAAACTGTTTGTGCATATATTTTGTCATCGCGAGTTGCTGTATCCGTTCGAGACGGAGGGCGACGACAACTGGATGGGTCGATACTTTTTCACAGGCGGGTTGATGCCGTCGGCGGATACGCTGTTGTGGTTCCAGAATGACTTGCGCATCGAACAGCAATGGCGGTTGTCGGGTGTGCATTACGAGAAAACTGCCAATGCGTGGTTGGCTAATCAAGATGCGCATCGCGATGAAGTGCTCGAGGTTTTGAAACAAGCTTATGGCGATGAAGCGGTGATCTGGAATCAGCGCTGGCGGATGTTCTGGATGGCGTGTGCGGAGTTGTTTGGGTATGGCGGGGGGAATGAGTGGGTTGTGGGGCATTATCGGTTTGCGAAGTGATGCGGTAGATGTACCTACGCCTGTCATTTCAGCGAGGAGTAAGAAACGGCGAAGCTGGTAAAGGCGAATCCAGCTTTTGTCTTTGATCTTTTTTGTCGTCGGGAAAGCAAGAGCTTCCGCTGTCCTGCGGCCAGCGGGTAACTTTTTGTCGGGTGACAAAAAGTCA
>CAZZWP010000043.1:0-2661 GCA_964657965.1 uncultured Rudaea sp.
TCGCAGCTCAATCACTCGATGGCAAAGCGGCCCACAGGATCGATCTTCAAGCCCATCGTCTACGCGACCGCGTACAACACCTCGCTGAACGGCACTGACCTCGACGGCGACGGCGTCTTCACCGCGCTGACCAAGCTGAATGACGACACCACTACCTTCACCTTCGACAACGGTCGCCAATCCTATACTCCCGGCAACTTCGAGCGTGGCGAGTACCCTGGCATGGTTCCCGCCGCGCAAGCCATCGCCCACTCGGTCACGCGCGACCAAACGTGCACTCAAGCGCGAGCCTCGTCGAGCATCGAAGTCAGCGTTGTCACGGCTTGTACGCGCTGCGGCGGCGACGCGTTCGTCGGCGAGTCGCTCGGCATCCGCCCGCAAAGCGGCGCGTACACGGCGTAGTCACAGTGAATGAAAACCCTATCGACGACCGCTAATTGCGGCGGCACGGCAATCGTGCCGCCGACCTCGCCAACTTTACAAATTCGTTACTTAGTGCAATTCGCGCCTAGCAAAAAATGGGTCCGTGCAATTTGACGTCCGGCACCTTCGACACAGCGCGTTGTTGCTAAGCGTCATTCAAAAAATCCCTTGGCATACTGCTTGCGATACCTGCCCCACGCGTACGAGCGCTCGCACGCGTGAATCAGCAGGGAGCAGCGATGATCAGTCGGACAACCTACGGTGGCGCGGCACGATACGACGCGATGGATTTTGAAGAAACGCGCTCCGAGCAGTACGAACAGACCGGGTCAGATCAATCTGCTTTTGCACAGAAGAGTGCCGATATCGATGCGTCTATCTCGCGGTCGAAATCATCGCAGCACAACGATACGTCACGTTCGAGTGTCACGAGTTTCCTCCATCCAAATATCGGACACGTTTCGGGCGACGCCGGCGGCGAAGGACGTCTGATCGTCGTATCGAATCGCGTTGCCCTGCCCAAGGACATTCGTGCCGGCGGTTTGGCGTCTGCGCTAAAAGGCGCACTTGCCGAACGCGGCGGCATCTGGTTCGGGTGGAGCGGACAGATTTCCGAACAACCTCGCTTCGATGTGCAGGCCGATCCCGTTTATCCGATCAAATACGCGACATTGGATTTGAATCGTGCGGATTACGAAGGCTACTACGCCGGATTTTCAAACCGAGTGCTATGGCCATTGTTCCACTATCGCCTCCACCTGCTTGACTTCAACCGCGATACCCTCGCGGCGTACCGGCGTGTCAGCGCGATATTCGCCGATCGCCTGGTCGAGCTGATAAAGCCCAGCGATACCATCTGGATCCACGACTATCACCTCATCCCGCTCGGCGCCGCCTTGCGCTCGCGCGGCGTAAATTGCCGCATCGGATTTTTTCTGCATACGCCGATGGCACCGCCCGAACTACTCGCCTCTCTGCCGCATCATCGTGACCTGATGTCGTCGTTCTCCGCTTACGACCTCGTCGGTTTCCAGACCGATTCGGATCGACGCTCATTCACGAATTACTTCGAAACCGAACTGGGCGCCTTCATCGAGGGTGATGGCCGGATCGAGATCGGCGGTCACACCTTCCGCGCCGGCACATTTCCGATCAGCATCGACACCGCGCATCTGGAAACGCTCGGTCAGCGTGCGGCCACGTCAAGTAATGCGAAGCGATTGCTCGAATCCATGGACGGCCGTGTCATGCTCGTGGGAGTCGATCGTCTGGATTACTCGAAAGGACTGCCGGAGCGCTTTAATGCATTTGGCCGCCTCCTCAAAGAACATCCGGATTTGCAACGTCACGTAACGCTGCTGCAAATCGCGCCGACAAGTCGTGGCGACGTACCCGAGTACAAAGAGTTGCGCACCAAACTTGAGGTCATCGCCGGATCGATCAACGGCAAATTCGCCGAGCCGGACTGGGCGCCGATCCGCTACGTCAATAAAAGTTATCAGCAAGCCCGTCTTGCCGGCTTTTATCGCGCATCGCGCGTCGGTCTCGTCACTCCGCTGCGCGATGGAATGAATCTAGTCGCCAAGGAATATGTCGCCGCTCAGGATCCGAACGATCCGGGCGTGTTGGTGTTGTCGCGTTTCGCCGGTGCGGCGCACGAGATGACGGATGCATTGCTCGTCAATCCATTCGATGAAGAACAGGTAATGGGCGCGATGCAACAAGCGCTGATGATGCCGCTCGGCGAACGCAAACGGCGCTGGCAGCGCATGATGGATTATCTGCGCGTTCACGACGTGAACGCATGGCGCAACAAATTCCTGGATACGTTGCGAAGTTGCACCCCTGCCGCTACGGAAGGCAAGCATGGTCTCGCCAAATCAGGCGTTGCGTGACGGGCCGATGGCGAAGACTAAAGTCGGTTCCGGTCGCGCGAACAAGAACGACGACAAGCGCAGCGCTACTCGCAAGGCGACCGTAGGGGCTGTGCCGTCGACGTCGATCTCGCGGATGATCCAACTAGATCGTCCTGAATCGTTCGCGGCGAACGACGCGTCACGCTGGGCCGACTTGGGTTTCGACGCGCTATTGATTCGCGGCACGGCCAACGTGACCAACAGCGCCGATGTGTCGGCAATCGCATCGATGGCGAAAGCGGCGACGACGCATTCCCTGCAATTGATCATCGACATCGATCTGCACCGCGTCGTTGGCGACTCGTCGCTTGCCACAACACAT
>CAZZWP010000043.1:2671-14708 GCA_964657965.1 uncultured Rudaea sp.
GTGCGGCTGGCCTATCGATCCTCGTCGCGAGTTGTACGCGCCGGAATTCGTGCCGCGCTTTGATCATCCGGACGCCGCGGCGGGTTTAGCCGACGCGTTCGCCGCAGACCTCATCAAGACGATCGACGCCGGCGCATTCGGTTTCGCTGTCAACTGGCCACAACGGATTCCAGCGGCCATCATGCGTTCCGTGATTGAAAAAACGCGGCAAACGCATCGCGATGCTCCGTTCATTGCATGGGCGCCGGGTCTCAATTCACGCGAACGCGCATCGCTTTCCGAATCTGGTTTTTCTGCGAGTTTATGCTCGTTGCCCTGGTGGGATTATCGTTCGCCGTGGTTTTTAGATGAGCTTAAAGACTTGCGCCGCATCGGCTCCCTGTATGCACCGATCCGTTATATCGGCGAGGACAATACCGAGCGCGATCTTCGCGCTTTGCGCCGCGCGCTCGATAGCGCCGCACTGTTCGCCGACGGAGTACTACTGCAAAATTTTCCCGCGAACAGCGCGGCCGGTTCCGCAGTCGTCAAGCAGGCTAACCTGGCGTTTGCCGCACGCCAACGTCCGGCCTATGTGTCAGTGAGCGCTCCGTGGTCACGTGTCGGCGCGTGGGTCGATCGATCGTCGCCCGACGTGCGACTCGCACTGATCAATTCCGACCTCGATCATCACGCGACGTTTCAAAGCACTTCACTCGAACAAACCACCGGAATCGTCATTGACGATGCGAACGTCGTACTCGGTCCGGGGGAAGTCCGCACGATTGAGATCGCAGCGCCCAAACCCATTCCCCTGCCGCCGGTAGAAAATGCACTGAAGAAAGCAATCGCAGCGCCGCGCGTGACGATTGAATCCGTCACGCCGAATGTCGATGACGGCCGCTTTCCTGCAAAGCGCGTCGTCGGCGAGACGCTCACTGTCGAGGCCGACGTGTTCAGCGATGGCCATCCCGTGCTTGCCGTCCGACTGCTGTGGCGCGCAGCCGACCTCGACGAGTGGAACATCGTGCGCATGCGCGCTATCGGTAACGATCGCTGGCGCGGCGAATTTCCGCTGCATCGACAAGGTGTGCATTTCTATACGATCGAAGCCGGCCTCGACGAATTTGCGGCGATGCGCGCGTCGATCGAGAAGAAAGTCGCTGCCGGACAGAATGTCGCGCTCGACGTGGAAGAAGCGCGGCTGTTCATCGACGATGCAAGCCGACGCGCGCCCGCGGAATACCGCACGCGGCTGCGCGCGGTCACGCAAGAGATCGCATCCGCGCGCGACCCCGCCGGCCGCCTGCTCGCGCCGGATTGCGCGGCGCTGATGTCGGTTGCAATTCCGCCGTCATTTCTTTCGCGTGCGACAACGATGTATTCCGTGCACGCGGATCGGCGTGCGGCCGGTTTCGCGTCATGGTACGAATTGTTCCCCCGCTCGCAGGGACGGAATGGCCGACACGGAACATTTTCCGATGTGGTCGACCAGTTGCCGCGCATCGCCGAGCTCGGATTCGATGTTCTGTATTTTCCGCCGATCCATCCGATCGGACGCACCAACCGCAAAGGCAAAAACAATTCGTTGACGGCCGGTGCGGACGAACCGGGAAGTCCCTACGCGATCGGCGCGGCGGAAGGCGGCCACGACGCCATCCATCCGCAGCTTGGCACGTTGAACGATTTCACCCACCTGATCGCGGCAGCAAAAAAGCACGGCTTGGAACTGGCGTTGGATTTCGCCGTGCAATGCGCGCCGGATCATCCGTGGCTCAAGCAACATCCGGAGTGGTTCACCTGGCGCCCGGACGGTTCCATGCGCTACGCCGAAAATCCGCCGAAGAAATACGAAGACATTGTCAACTTGGATTTTTACGCAAACGGTGCAAAACCCGCATTGTGGACGGCCTTGCGCGACGCCGTCGCGTTCTGGCTGAAACGTGGCGTAAAGATTTTCCGTGTCGACAATCCGCACACGAAACCGCTGCCGTTCTGGGAATGGCTGATCGCCGATTTGCGCACGCTCGATCCGGATGTGCTGTTTCTGTCCGAAGCATTCACGCGCCCGAAGCTGATGAACCGCCTGGCGAAGATCGGCTTTTCGCAGTCGTACACCTACTTCACGTGGCGCAACACGCGCGAAGAACTTCAGACGTACATGAAGGAATTGAACGCGCCGCCCGTGCGCGATTTTTTCCGACCGAATTTCTTCGTCAATACACCGGACATAAATCCGTATTTTTTGCAGACGTCCGGTCGATCCGGCTTTTTGATTCGCGCCGCCCTCGCCACCACGTTATCGGGTTTGTGGGGCATGTACAGCGGTTTTGAATTGTGCGAGTCGGCCGCGCTGCCGGGCAAAGAAGAATATCTGGATTCGGAAAAATACGAGTTGCGTCCGCGCGACTGGAACGCGCCCGGCAACATCAATTCCGAAATCGCGCAGCTCAATCGCATCCGTCGCGAGAATCCCGCGCTTCAGTCCCATCTCTGTATCGCCTTTTATTATTGTGGAAATAGCAACATTTTATATTTTGGCAAGGCGACGCCGTCGCGCGATAACGTCGTGCTGGTAGCGATCAACCTCGATCCGCATAACACGCAGGAAGGCGACGTGGAAATACCTTTGTGGGAATTCGGCATGGACGACAACGGCCTGTTATTGGTCGACGACTTGATAGGCGGCAATAGCTTCGAGTGGCGCGGCAAGAATCAGCACGTGCGTCTGGAAGCCTCGCGTCCCTATTCCATCTGGCGCCTGCGCGCCGAAAGGGACCGCTGACATGCCGACGCACACACCGCTCACGTCCGATCCGCTCTGGTACAAAGATGCGGTTATCTATCAACTGCACGTCAAATCGTTCTTCGATTCCAACGACGACGGCATCGGCGATTTTCCCGGCCTGACCGCGAAGCTCGACTACATCGAACGCCTCGGCGTCACCGCGCTATGGCTGCTTCCGTTCTATCCCTCGCCGCGCCGCGACGACGGTTACGACATCGCCGATTACACCAACGTGCATCCCGACTACGGCGACATGGACGACGTACGGCGCTTCATCGAAGCCGCTCATGAGCGCGGCATCCGCGTCATTACCGAACTCGTCATCAATCACACGTCGGATCAGCACGCGTGGTTCAAACGCGCGCGCGAAGCGCCGGCGGGATCGATCGAGCGCGATTTCTATGTGTGGTCCGACACCGATCAGCGCTACACCGGCACGCGCATCATTTTTCTCGACACCGAAAAATCGAACTGGACGTGGGATCCCGTCGCCAACGCGTATTTCTGGCACCGCTTCTATTCGCATCAGCCGGATTTGAATTTCGACAACCCGCTTGTGCTTGAGGAAATTCTGAAAGTCATGGAATTCTGGCTCGATCTCGGCATCGACGGATTGCGTCTGGATGCCGTGCCCTATCTCGTCGAGCGCGATGGAACCAACAACGAAAATTTGCCGGAAACGCATGCCATCTTGAAAAAAATCCGCGCCGCACTCGACGCGAAATTCCAGGGCCGCATGCTGCTGGCCGAAGCCAACCAGTGGCCGGAAGACACGCAGGAATATTTCGGCGCCGAAGACGAATGCCACATGGCGTTCCATTTCCCGCTGATGCCGCGTATGTATATGGCGATCGCGAAAGAAGATCGTTTTCCGATCACCGACATCATGCGCCAGACGCCGCAAATCCCCGCGACCTGCCAGTGGGCGATTTTCCTTCGCAACCACGACGAACTCACGCTCGAAATGGTCACCGACAGCGAGCGCGATTATTTGTGGGAAGTGTATGCGTCGGATCGTCGCGCTCGCATCAATCTTGGCATCCGTCGCCGCTTGAGTCCTCTACTCGAACGCGATCGACGCCGCATCGAATTGATGAACAGCTTGCTGCTGTCGATGCCGGGAACGCCGGTCATCTACTACGGCGACGAAATCGGCATGGGCGACAACATCCATCTCGGCGACCGCGACGGCGTGCGCACGCCGATGCAATGGTCGCCCGATCGCAACGGCGGCTTTTCACGCGCCGACGCCGAGCAACTCGTGCTGCCCGCGATCGCGAATCCGCTGTACGGCTATGCGTCCCTCAATGTGGAGACACAAGCGCGCGACGGGCATTCGCTGCTGAACTGGATGCGGCGCATGCTCGCGTTGCGCAGTCAGCATCAGGTGTTCGGTCGCGGCACTTTGGAATTTTTGTATCCGGGTAATCGAAAAGTATTCGCCTACCTGCGCCGCGACGATACGCAAACCATTCTATGCGTCGCGAACTTGGCGCGATCGCCGCAGGCAGTCGAACTCGATCTGCGCGATTTCAACGGACGCGTCCCTGTCGAAATGACCGGCGGTTCGTCGTTTCCGCCCATCGGAGAATTGACGTACTTGTTGACGTTGCCACCGTACGGATTTTATTGGTTCGATTTGCGCACCGCGGACAACGCACCGGACTGGCACGCCGCCGCACCGGAGATGCTGGCCGAATATGCGACGCTCGTCATGCGGCGCGGGATGGCCGATGTCGCCGGTGACGCGATGCGCGCGCAGCTCGCGCGCGATATCTTGCCGAACTATCTGCAAGCGCGTCGCTGGTTCGCTGCGAAGGAGAAAAAACTCGACCACGTGCGATTGGATTTCATCGCATCGCTCGACGACACGCCCGACGCGCCAGCGCTATTCCGCGTAACCGCCACATTCGGAAACGAGGAACAACATTATCTTTTGCCGCTCGGTGTGGTTTGGGAAAATCAGGAAGCACCGATCCTCGCACGGCAACTCGCGCTCGCGAACGTGCGCCGCGGTTCGCGCGTCGGCGCGCTGACCGACGCATTCGCCGTACCGGCGTTCGCGCGTATCCTGATCGATCTGCTCGCGCGCAACGCGAGTCTTTCAGCGACCTCCGGCGAATTGCATTTCCGCGCCGAGCCCAATGCCGATTTGAACGGGCTCGTCGACGCGCCGATTCGCTGGTTGTCAGCCGAGCAATCCAATAGCTCCCTCGTTTACGACGATCGCGCCGTGTTGAAGTTGCTGCGCAGGCCGCGTCCCGGCGTTCAGCCCGAAATCGAAATGGGACGGCAATTGTCGCGTCTGGGCGTCACGCATGTTCCGCAATTCCTCGGCGACATTTCTATTGTCCAAAACGATGAGACGACGACGATCGGGATACTGCACGCGTTCGTGCGCAATCAGGGCGACGCATGGCAGTACACGCTCGATTACCTCGGGCGCCTCATCGACGACAACGTCATCAGCACGCATTCGGAAAATACCGATGCGGAACTGTTCGCCGAATACGAACCGTTCGCCGCCGCGATCGGACGCGCGCTCGGCGAATTGCATCGTGCATTGGGGTTGCCGAGCGACGATCCGGCCTTCGCACCGGAAATCGCCGACCAGAAAGACGTCGAGCACTGGCGCGATCAAACCTTGCGCGAGATCGATCGCGCCTACACGATGATGGACGCATCGACCGCGTCGACGGATGCGTCGACGCAAAAACTCGCCACCCAATTATTCGGTTATCGCCGCTCACTGGTCGATCGCGTGCGCGCCCTGCGTCATATCGGTGCCACGAAAAAAACGCGCGTTCACGGCGACTTTCATCTCGGCCAAATCCTCGTGTCGAGCGGTGACGCGATCATCGTCGACTTCGAAGGCGAGCCGCACGGCGCGCTGGAGAAACGGCGCGCGAAGTCGAGTCCGTTGCGCGATGTCGCCGGCCTGTTGCGGTCGTTGCATTACGCCATTGCGTCCGTCGGCGCTCGCGACGATGCGCGATTGACCGCACCGATGCGCGACGCGCGCGACCAGCTCTTGTCGCGATTCCTGCAAGCGGCGCGCGAGGCGTTTCTTGCCGCGTATCGCTCGATGCTCGGCGATGAAGCGGCCGTCAACGCAACGCTGCTCGATATGTTCATCATTGAAAAAGCCGCGTACGAACTCTGCTACGAGTTGGCGAATCGACCGGACTGGGTGCACGTGCCGCTGCGCGGTCTGATCGAAACCGTCGAAGCGGGGTCGGCATGAAAGCGCCCCGTTCCGCTGACGAGTCGATGCTGGACGAGGCAACGATGACCGCGCTCATCGGTGGCCACTTGTCGGATCCGTTTGCCGTGTTGGGTCCGCACGATGTCGGCAAATCACGCGTCTTGAGAACTTTTCTTCCCGGCGCCAATGCAGTTGCCGCAATTTCCACAAGTGGAGAAGTGCTCGTCCAATTGCAAAAGTTGCATGCCGATGGCGTATTCGCCGGCAAGTTACCGCGCAATCAACCGTATCGCCTGCGCATTCATTGGCCGGATGCGATCGAAGAAGTGGAAGACGCTTACGCGTTCGGCGCCATTCTCGGCGAACTCGATCTGCATTTGATCGGCGAAGGTACGCATCGCGAACTCGCCTCCGTACTTGGCGCGCATGTCACGACGATTGATGGCGTTCAAGGCACGCGCTTCGCGGTGTGGGCGCCGAATGCGCGACGTGTCTCCGTGGTCGGCGATTTCAATTCGTGGGACGGCCGCCGCAATCCCATGCGCGTGCGCCACGGCTCCGGTGTGTGGGAGATTTTTCTGCCGCGCGTCGGTGCCGGTGCGCGCTATAAATATGAAATTGTCGGCGCACACGGCGAAGCGGTTCCGCTGAAAGCCGATCCTTGCGCGCGCCAGGCGGAATTACCGCCGGCAACAGCCTCCATCGTGGCCGCGCCCGAGCCATTCGTGTGGACCGACGCGCAATGGCTCGTCGAGCGCGTCGCACGTCAAGCCACCGATGCGCCGATGTCGGTGTATGAAGTACACGTGCCGTCATGGCTGCATCACGATGGCGATTTGTGGACGATGCTGTCGCAGCGCCTGGTTCCCTACGTTCGTGCACTCGGTTTTACGCATATCGAACTGCTTCCGGTCGCGCAATTTCCTTACTCGGGTTCGTGGGGCTATCAACCGCTCGGCCTGTTCGCGCCCGCGGCGCAATATGGATCGCCGCAAAACCTCGCCGTATTCGTGGACCGTTGCCATGCCGAAGGCATCGGTGTGATCGTCGATTGGGTTCCGGCACATTTTCCATCGGATGCGCACGGCCTGGCGCGCTTCGACGGCAGCGCGCTTTATGAGCACGCCGACCCTCGCGAAGGGTTTCATCCGGATTGGAATACCTTTGTATACAATTTCGGCCGCAACGAGGTTCGCGGTTTTCTGATCGCCAGCGCGCTGGAATGGGTCGAACGTTTCCACATCGATGCACTGCGTGTCGATGCCGTCGCGTCCATGCTCTATCGCGACTACAGCCGCCGCAGCGGCGAGTGGATTCCGAACGTGCACGGCGGGCGCGAAAATTACGAGGCGATCCATTTTCTGCGCGAAATGAACGCGGCCTTGCTCGAACGCAACACGGGCGCGATCGCCATTGCAGAAGAATCGACGGCGTGGCCGGGCGTGAGCCGCCCGACGAATCAAGGCGGTCTCGGTTTCGGCTACAAGTGGAACATGGGCTGGATGCACGACACGCTGCGTTATTTCGAAAAAGATCCAATTCATCGCTCGTGGCATCACAACGATATTACGTTTGGCCTTCTATACGCCTTTTCGGAAAATTTCGTATTGCCGATTTCGCACGATGAAGTCGTGCACGGCAAAAAATCGCTGCTGGGAAAAATGCCGGGGGATCGCTGGCAACGTTTCGCCAATCTGCGCGCGTTCTTCGCGCTGATGTGGGGTCATCCCGGCAAGAAACTTCTTTTCATGGGCTGCGAGATCGCCGAGATCCGCGAGTGGAATTATCAAGGCGAACTCGATTGGGGTTTGCTCCACGATCCGGCCCACGCCGGCGTGCAACATCTGGTCGGCGACCTCAACCGCGTCTATCAAAAAGAAAAAGCGCTGCATCGCCGCGACGCGGATGCGAACGGTTTCCGCTGGATCGTCGGCGGCGACTCGGCCAATAGCGTCTTCGCGTTTCTGCGCAGTGGCAACGAGGACGATGCGGATGTGCTCGTGGTCGCCAATCTCACGCCGACGCCGCACCACAACTACCGCATCGGCGTTCCGCGCGCCGGACAATGGACTGAAATTCTCAACAGCGATGCAGACATCTACGGGGGATCGAATATGGGTAACAACGGTGGCGCCGCGACCAACTCACAGGCGGCGCACGGCTTCGAGCAATCGATTGATCTAACCCTGCCGCCGCTGGCGGTGGTTTACTTGCGGCACGATCGATGAGCGCGGTCGTATCCGGCAGTCGGCTCGAAACGGGCCGGCCTTATCCGCTCGGTGCGCATTGGGATGGCCTCGGCGTGAACTTCGCCGTGTATTCCGCGAATGCGGAGGCGATCGAACTGTGCCTGTTCGATGTCGCCGGCCGGCGCGAAACGGCGCGGTTGCGACTGCCCGAATGCACGAACGACATCTGGCACGGCTACTTGCGTGATGCGTCGTTGCCGCTGGTTTACGGATATCGCGCGTTCGGCCCCTACGATCCGGAACACGGTCATCGTTTCAATCCGCATAAGTTGTTGCTCGATCCTTACGCGCGCGAACTCGTCGGCAGTGTGCGCTGGTCCGACGCGCTGTTCGGGTATCGGCTGAATTCGCCGCGGGCCGATTTGAGTTTCGATCGCCGCGACAGCGCATCGGCCATGCCCAAAGCGCTCATCAGCAACGAGACATTCAACTGGGGCGACGACCGTCCGCCGCGCGTGCCGTGGACCGACACCGTCATCTACGAAGCGCATGTGCGCGGCGCGAGCATGCGGCGTAAAGGCGTGCGCAATTATCAGCGCGGCAGTTTCGCGGCACTCGCGGAACCTAAGTTCATCGAGCATTTGAAGCGTCTCGGCATCACGGCCGTGGAGCTGCTGCCGATTCACGCATTTCTACAAGATCGGTTTTTGATCGAACGCGGCTTGTCGAATTATTGGGGCTACAACACCCTCGCCTTCTTCGCGCCGGAGCCGCGTTATTTATCCAGCGGAAGTCCGAATGAAATTCGCGCGCTGGTGCGCCGTCTGCATTCGGCGGGAATCGAAGTCATTCTCGACGTGGTCTACAACCACACGTGCGAGGGCAACGAGTTGGGTCCGACATTGTCGATGCGCGGTTTCGACAACGCGTCGTATTACCGCCTCGTCCCCGATGCACAACGGCATCACATCAACGACACGGGAACCGGCAACACCATCAACATGGCGAACGGCAAAGTCGTGCAACTGGTGCTCGACTCGTTGCGGCACTGGGTGCAGTCGTATCACGTCGACGGTTTTCGTTTTGATCTCGCCTCCACATTGGGGCGCGAACCGAACGGCTTCGAACAAGGCAGCGGATTCTTCGATGCGTTGATGCAAGATCCCGTGTTGTCGAATGTGAAACTCATCGCCGAGCCCTGGGACATCGGACCGGGCGGTTATCAACTTGGCAATTTTCCACCGGGATTCTCGGAGTGGAACGATCGCTTTCGCGATACCTCGCGCCGCTTCTGGCGCGGTGATGCGGGGCAAATCGGCGATCTGGCCGGACGTCTCGCCGGCTCCGCGGATATTTTCGGCCATCAGCATCGGCGTCCGATAGCGTCGATCAACTATGTGGCCTCGCACGATGGCTTCACGCTCGACGATCTCGTTTCCTACGACCAGCGTCACAACGAGGACAACGGCGAAAACAACAATGACGGTCACGGCGAGAATTACAGCGCCAACTGGGGCGCCGAAGGCGCGACCGAAGACGCGGCCATTCTCGACCTGCGTGGACGCGTCAAGCGCGCGATGCTGGCGACGCTGTTCTTCGCGCAAGGAACGCCGATGCTGCTGGCCGGCGATGAATTCGCGCAAACGCAAAACGGCAACAACAACGCCTACTGTCAGGACAACGAGATCACCTGGCTCGACTGGAGCCGTCTCGATCTCGAACGCAACCGCTCGCTGTATACCTTTATACAAAGGCTGGCCAAACTGCGCAAACAGCATCCGGTGCTGCGGTCGCGGAATTTTCTCGATGGCAATCGCGAGATTGCGCCGGGGCTGAACGAAATCAGCTGGTTCGACGCGCAAGGCAACGGCATGTCGGACGGTACGTGGCATGACGAAAACAACCACACCCTGGCACTGCGTCGTGCGTCGCGCACGGGCAACGATGTGGAAGTTTTGCTGTTGCTGATGAACGCGTGCGCGGAAGACATTACGTTCACGTTGCCGCAGCCTGCGTACGAGTGGTCGCTCGCCATCGATAGCGCCGCGCCAAACGATGTCGAGCGGAAAATCGAGGGCAATGCTCTTTCCGTCGGTGCGCGTTCGGCCGTGTTACTGACTACAAGGTTCACTACCGAGGCCATGCCCGCGTGAATCAGTTCGCGTTCGATTTCGGTTTCGGCGCGCAGCTGCAGGACGACGGCATGACGCGCTTTCGTCTGTGGGCGCCCGATTGCCACTTGGTTTGTCTGGAATTCGGTGACGGCCGCACCACGCCGATGCATGCCGTGGACGACGGCTGG
Source organism: uncultured Rudaea sp. (assembly GCA_964657965.1). Lineage (GTDB taxonomy): Bacteria > Pseudomonadota > Gammaproteobacteria > Xanthomonadales > Rhodanobacteraceae > Rudaea. Next base: position 13,135 of record CAZZWP010000043.1, read on the forward strand.
TTCGAAAACAGCGAACACGCGCCTGAGGGAACGCAATACCGCTATCGCTTACATAAGCCGGATGGTCTTGCCGTCCCGGACATCGCATCGCGTGCGCAATTCGGTGGCGTGCACGGCTGGAGCGTCGTCGTCGATCCGCGTGCGTACGACTGGCAGCACGGCGATTGGAAGGGACGGCCCTGGCACGAAGCGATCATCGAGGAACTGCATGTCGGCTTGCTCGGCGGTTACGACGGCGTTCGCGCGCGATTAGCCGAACTGGCCGACCTCGGCATCACGGCCATCGAACTGATGCCGCTCGCGGAATTTCCGGGCGCCCGCAATTGGGGATATGACGGCGTGCTGCCGTTCGCGCCGGACGCCACGTACGGCTCGCCGAATGCCCTGAAACGGCTAATCGACGAGGCGCACGGCCTCGGCATGATGGTACTTTTGGACATTGTATACAATCACTTCGGCCCCGACGGCAATTACCTGCCGAAATACGCCTCGCCCTTTTTCCGTAAAGACACGCCGACGCCCTGGGGTCCGGCGATCGACGTGCGCAAACCGGCCGTCAGCGAATTCTTCATCGCCAATGCATCGTATTGGATCAAGGAATATCGGTTCGACGGCCTGCGCTTCGACGCCGCGCACGCCATCATCGATCAGGCCTGGTTGCTCGACTTCTCTGCCCGCGTGCGGTCGGGCACGGACGGCCGCCACGTGCATCTGGTGCTCGAACACGACGACAACGCGGCGAGCTTGCTCGAACACGGTTTCGACGCGCAGTGGGATGACGACTTCCATCACGCATTGCACGTGCTGCTTACCGATGAAACGGCGGGCTACTATTCCGACTACGCGGCATCGCCGATCGAATCACTGGCGCGCGCATGGAGCGAAGGATTCGCGTGGCAAGGCGAGGCATCTCATTACCGCGGTGGCGCGCTGCGCGGCGAGCCGTCGGCGAGATTGCCGCCGACATCATTCGTGACGTTTCTGCAAAATCACGATCAAGTGGGGAACCGCGCGTTCGGCGATCGCTTGAGCGCCCTGGTAGCGCCGGAGCTCCTTGCCGCGGCCACCGCGTTTCTCTTGTTGTCTCCAACGATACCGTTGTTTTTCATGGGCGACGAATACGGAGAAAAAAATCCATTTCTATATTTCACCGCGTACGACGACGCGTTGGCTGCCGCCGTACGTGAAGGACGTCGCAAGGAATTTGCCAAATTTCCGGAATTCAACGATCCGGCGAAACGCGCGCGCATTCCCGATCCCAACGATGCCGCGACATTCGCCGCCTCGCGTCCGAACCTGCGCGCCCGATCCAACGAGGCGCTCAGCCGCATCAAACATTTGATTGCCGTTCGACGTCGTGAAATCACGCCCTGGCTCGACCAGAAAAGTACGCGAAGCGCCGAGGTGATCGCCGCGAAAGCGTTACTCACCGCATGGCGGCGCAATGATGGATTCGGACTCCATCTCTGCGTGAACTTCGGCGACACGGAAATCGGCGCCCCGCCGGTGCGCGGAAAATTACTTTTCTCTACGTCGGACGCGGCGGCGACATCGATCGAGCGCGGTCGTTTGCC
>CAZZWP010000043.1:14718-23692 GCA_964657965.1 uncultured Rudaea sp.
CTGGATCGGCTGATGCCAGGCAAACGCGACAGCGCTATCGAACGCGACGCCGCGAACGCAGGATTGTTGCCGCGTTGGCGCGATGCCTTCGGAAAGGCTTGGAACGTTTCATCCGAAACGCTGCGCGCACTTCTGGCCGTCGTCAATGCGGATGACCGGCGCGCGACGGTCACGGCGCAAACGCTGGTGATCGCGGAGTCGAAACGACCGACCTTTGTTTACACCGCGCGCACGAGCAGTCGCGCACGGATCGATCTGGAATCCGGCGGATCGAAACACTGCCGCGTCGAACGAATATCTCGTGACACGATACGGCTGCATGTCGATTTGCCGATCGGGTATCACACCGTCGACATCGGTGAGAACCGTTTCAAGCTTGCAGCGACGCCTCGTCGCTGCTTCGGCGTTCGCGACGCGATGGCCTCGACCGACAATGCCTGGGGCATCGCCGCACAGCTGTATTCGTTACGTCGACAGCGCGATGTCGGATTCGGCGATTTCACCGCACTGGCGGAATTTTCCAAGGCGGCGGCTGTCCGCGGCGCGGCGGCGGTGGCGATAAGTCCGGTGCACGCGATGTTCGGTGCGCGGCCTGGAAACTACAGTCCATACAGTCCATCGAATCGCGCGTTGTTGAATGTTCTGTTCGCCGACGCGGGTGCGTCGCTCGGCGCTGAAACGGCCGACGCAATCGTACGAACGATCGGTCAAGCCGAAGAAGCCGCGGAAGTACGGCGATCACGTTTAATCGACTGGCAACGCTCGTCGGCTCTACACAAAAAAATATTCGAGAGAGCATTCGAACTTTTCATGCGCGGCGAACTGCCAGGCGCCGGCGATCTGTTCGCCTTCCGCACGAGCGGCGGCGCTGCACTCGTCCATCACGCCTGCTTTGAAGCGCTCGACGAAAATGAATCGACATTGTCGAAACCGAGCGCGGAATCGGCGCGGGCGAAAGAGTTCGCTGCGCAAAACGCGCATCGCATTTCATTCCAAATCTTTATGCAATGGTGTGCTTCGCGCGGATTGGCGTTCGCGCAAGCCGCCGCGCGAACCCACGGCATGCCGATCGGATTGATCACTGATCTGGCCGTCGGCGTCGATCCATCCGGCAGCGAATGCTGGGCGCAGCCGCGCAGCATGTTGATCGGCGCCACGATCGGTGCTCCACCGGACGAACTGAACGCGATTGGCCAAAATTGGGGATTGACGACGTTCTCGCCTGCGGCACTTCAGCGTGAAGCGTATGAACCGTTTCTTGCGATCGTGCGCGCCGCCATGCGTTACGCCGGCGGTGTCCGGCTCGATCACGTCATGTCACTGATGCGGTTGTGGCTGGTGCCGAACGGCGCGCGACCGAGCGACGGCGCTTACATCCGCTATCCGTTCGAGGATCTGGTCCGGCTCGTGGCGCTCGAGTCGTGGCGGAATCGATGCATCATGATCGGCGAGGATTTGGGCACGGTCCCGCCCGATTGCCGCACGAAGCTTGCGCGCGCCGGCATACTCGGTCTCGACGTGTTGCCATTCATGCGCGAGGGCAATTCTTTTCTGCCGGCGAAACGTTGGCGCGACAACGCCGTCGCCATGACATCGACACACGACATCGCGCCCGTGGCGGGATGGTGGCGTGCACGCGATCTCGACTGGCGACGAAAACTGCATTTATTCGGCGAGCGCAGCGCAGCGCAAGAACATTTGGATCGCGCGCGCGCGAAGACGCAACTTGCGCTGGCGCTCGGCGTCGAGACGACAGCGCCGGATCGCATCGTTGACGCGTCGATCGCATTCGTCGACGCATCGTCATCGCCGTTGGCGATCATTCCCGTCGAGGATCTCGTCGCCGCGGATGAGGCACCCAATCTTCCCGGCACGATCGAGGGCCATCCGAACTGGCGACGGCGGTATCGCGCCGAATCGGATCGATTACTCGCATCGCGCGGCGTGTCTGCGCGCCTCCGCCGACTCGCGCGCGCAAGGAAAACCCTTAAATGACACCGCGCGCAACCGTCCGTCTGCAATTGACACGCGATTTTTCGTTCGATGCCGCGCGCGAGCAGATCGATTACTACGCATCGCTCAGCGTCAGTCATTTCTACCTGTCGCCGATTTTCACGGCGCGTGCCGGATCGACGCATGGATACGATACGGTCGACTTTCATCACGTCAGCGACGAACTCGGCGGTATCGAAGGATTGCGTCGTCTCGTCGACGCGCTACGGCAGCGCGATATGGGCGTCATTCTCGATATCGTGCCGAACCACATGGGTGTGGCCGGAAAAAATAACGCGTGGTGGAACGATGTGCTCGCGAACGGTCGCGAAAGCCGTTATGCGCACTATTTCGACATCGACTGGACGCCCGAACATCGATCGCTGCACGACAAGGTATTGTTGCCGTATCTCGACAGACCCTACGCCGATGCGTTGAACGCCGGTGCGATGAGCGTCGTCGAGGAAAACGGCGAGTGGAAAATCGCGCATCACGATTCGCGCTGGCCTTTAGCCGGATTCGATGCGGATGAAGCCGGTCCCGACGCGTTCAATGCGGCCGGCAACGAAAGCCGCGACCGGCTGAACGCGCTGCTGGAGCGCCAACACTTTCGGCTCGACGAGTGGCGCGTCGCGCCGGACCGCATCAACTGGCGCCGCTTCTTCGACATCACCGAACTGGCCGCGATGCGAATCGAGGACGACGCCGTTTTCGACGATGTCCACAAAGCAATTTTTACACTTTACGCAGACGGACTGATCGATGGCGTGCGCGTGGATCACGTTGACGGACTGGCCTATCCGATTCGATATTGTCATCGATTGCGCGACGAGCTGGCCGCGCGTCAGTCGAAACGTCCGGCCGGGCTGCGCGACGCGCCTGCGTACATCATCGTCGAAAAAATTTTCGCCTCGCATGAACCGCAGCGTGATTGGGGGGTGGCCGGAACGACGGGCTATGACTTCATGGACCACGTCGGCGCGCTACTGCACAACCCGGCCGGACAAGGCGTTATCGACGTGCTGTGGCGACGCGTCGCGGGTAAACCGTGGGAATTTCGCGGTGCGGTGTCGGATGCGCGGCGACAAGTGCTCGGCGAAGGTTTCGGTGCCGATCTGGGTCGCGTCGCGCGCCGTTTTCACGCACTGGCCTTGCGCTCGCCGGCGACAGCGCACTTAACGTACGCATCGTTGAAACGCGCCCTGGTCGAACTCATCGTCGCGTTTCCCGTGTACCGTTGTTATGGATTACCCGGTGCGCTGGCGCCTGAGGATGCGGCCATTTTCGCTTTCGCGCTGGAACGTACGATGCGCGAATCCAAACCCGAAGATTACGATTCGCTCGATTTTATTGCGAGTTGTCTTCGTGATGCGCCGGAATCCGAAGCGGAAGCGCTACCGATCGAAGCGGCGGTTCGATTTCAGCAACTCACGGCGCCGATCGCCGCGAAGGCGGTGGAAGATACGGTGTTCTATCGCGAGATGCGCTTGCTCTCGCGCAACGAGGTGGGCTCGGATCCGAATGCATTCTCGATGGGCGTCGACGAATTCCACGCGGCCTGCATCGCGCGTTCGCGACGGTTTCCGAATAGCTTGCTCGCGACAGCAACCCACGATCACAAACGCGGCGAAGATGCGCGAATGCGATTGGCGGTTTTAAGTGAAGATGCGGATCGTTGGTCCGACACGGTATCGCGCTGGATGGCGGCGAACGTCGCGCACAAGATGTCAGCCGCGGGCGCGATGCATCCCGATGCGATCGACGAATATGCGTTGTATCAAACCTTGGTGAGTGCGTGGCCGCTCGTATCGGCGGACGGACAGTCCACGGTTGAATTTCGTCCGCGCGTGACGCAGTGGTGGACGAAAGCACTGCGGGAAGCCAAGCGCCATTCGAGCTGGACCGCACCGAACGCGGCCTACGAAGAAGCTTGCATGAAATTCCTCGAGGCGATCCTCGGCGATGCGGTGTTCGTGGAAGAACTTTCGAGTTTTGTCGAATCCATCGCGCCCGCCGCCGCGCTGGCCGGCTTGGCGCAAACATTTTTGCGTCTCACCACGCCTGGTGTGCCCGATCTTTATCAGGGTTGTGAATTCTGGGATTTCAGTTTGGTGGATCCGGACAATCGTCGCGCCGTCGATTACGCGTCGAGACAAGCGTCGCTAAATCATGGATGCAAACCCCACGACTATTTGAAGGAATGGCACAGCGGCGCAGTGAAGCAATCATTGATCACAACCGTGCTGGCTCATCGCGCGCAAATGCCGGCACTTTACGCAGCGGGGGACTACGTGCCGGTTTCGGTCGGCGGATCGCATGCTTCACACGCTGTCGCGTTCGAGCGACGCTTGGAAGGAACGCGCGTTGTTTGCGTCGTATCGCGATGGGCGCAGTCGTTCCTCGGCGGCGAGAGCGACATTCCGCTGATCGACGCCGAACGATGGGAAGACACGGCGATAAATATCGACAATGGCACGTTCATCGATCTCTTGACTGGCGACGTTATGTTGATCGAGGGTGACATGCGCCTGTCGCACGTGCTGCGAAAATTTCCAATCGCGTTATTACTTGAGCAGGCGAAAGCCAAGTAATTTTTTACGATGAGGAAGACGCTGACTGGAGAGCCACGTGATCCGTCTCGAAACCAAAAGGCGGTAATCCCAACGCGGCGCGAAGTGGGTTTAGCAACGAGCCATACTTCGCCGCCCGCGCCGTGTCGTTTCGCAACGGTTCGCGTACCTGCGATGCGCTGAGCGTGTTGACATGTCGCTTCGTCTGATGAAAGTTCAGGCACGATGCCTCGAACGGAAGATTGCAAAATTCGAGCAGCTCTCGAATCTGGTTTTCGGGATCTGCGACGAGGTTTTCATAAATCTGTTCGCGCACGCGTCCCGGGTATACTTTTTTCCAGTGCACGATGGCCCGATCGAAATCTCGCCAATGCTGAGCAAGATCGTTGAAATCGTGAGCATAGGAATGTCGCGAGGCGAGATAGCGATAGCAGGCCAGGCACGTCTCCAACGGATCGCGTCGCGCGACGACAATCTTCGCGCTCGGCAACATCGATAAGATCGCACCGATGTATTGCCAGTTGCTGGGTGACTTGTCTGTCGATTTCGGGCGTTGCGTGCGCCATCGCGCTGTGCGCCTCAGATATTCCTCGCCCAGTTTCTGCCATTGCTGCGGTGTGCGCGTCGAACCCCACTGCAAAAAATCTTGCCGCAGGCGATCGGATTCGTTGATGATGATCTGCGATACATCAGGCAGCTCGGCGCCGCCTTGCACCAACGAATGGGAAGCGAGTATCTGCTCGATCAGCGTCGATCCCGAACGCGGCAGGCTGACGATAAAGATGACCTCGTCGCCTTGGGGTACAGCCGATTCGGCTCCGCCGCCCGGAAACATGGCGAGGATCGCTTCCCACTGTTTGCTGAAATAGTCGGCGTCGTATTGTTCCGACTGGCGCATCAACGCATGCGCGGTCTGCATCTGTTCGAATGCTTGCACATAGTCCGCGCGGTTCTCGCAGGCGATCGCAAGCGCGAAGCGAGTCATCGCCTGGGCGGAATCGTTCAATCCACCATCGCGCAACTGACGCTGCATCGTCTCGACATCCGCGTCATTCAGCGGCATCGGCTTTAGCATCGCCAAGCCCCACCACGCCGCGCTCAAACCCGGCATGTTGTCGTCGATCACTGCGCGATATTCCACCTCGGCCTCCCCGTCGCGGCCCTCGGCGCGTAACGCGTTCGCGAGCATGATGCGCGCGGCGGCATGTCTCGGCTCGATTTCTACCGCACGGCGCAAAAGCGGCACGGAGGCATCGGCAAAGCCATCCATCGCCATACGTCGACCGAGATTGAACCAGCACGATGAATGTTCCGGCCCAAGCTCACATGCTTTGCGAAACGCGTTGCGCGCCCGATCGAAATCCTTGACGGCTTCGAGCGCGGCACCGAGATGGCTCCAGATCATCGCGTCGTCGGGGCGCGCCGCCTGCGCCTGCAAAAACAGATGGACGGCATGTTCGTATTGTCCGCGCAGCGACCGCACACGACCGAACAGATACAGAATTTCCGCATGCCCCGGCGCCAGCGCGAACGCGGCGATCACGTCGCGCTCGGCTTCATCGAGACGACGCTGCCTCAACGCTTCGTTGATAATCGTAGCGCGTCGGGCCAAATCTGGCGACAGACCGGCAAGACGTTGTTGTTGCGACAGGACCACGTCACTCTCCGCGGAGATTCACGCCGATGTTAGCGCGGACGCAGCAAATCGTGTTCGATGGACGCACCATGAACGATGTGACTCGCCCACGCGACAGTATGCGCGCTCGGCCATCATTGAATTAGGAGCGCGAGTATCACGAAGATGGCGACGGTGGTCAGCAGAAACCATACGCATACCGACACCAGGGGCCGCAGCCATCCCCCGCCATATAGCGCGCGGTAGGCGGCCGTACGAGCAAACACATACCATGCGATAGCCGCACCGCAAAAAACTATTCCGGCAATCTGCATCGAACCCGTGTTGGTGCGCGCGACCGATCCGCCGATCGACAGCAGGACGACAAACGGACTGACTAAAAAAGCTTGAACCGAAAACGGCTCACGTAAGCTGACACGCGTCACCGGCAAGCGTTCGCGGCGTAATGTGCCAAGCGATGCGCCGAGTGCGTAAACGCAGAAAACGGCAGAGCGTGTAAGCAAGATGCCTTGCTCGCTTCCGAACAGAAATTGTCGCACCGGAGATGCGGTGGTCGGTATCGGAAGGTTGACCGCCAACTCGATCACATGCGCAATCGCCACCGACAAGATCAGCATGAGTACGGGGCTGATGGTGTCTTGAAACTGCAGGTCCGTATCCTTCGTCAGCTCTTCGCGCGTATAGCGCGCCGTCGCACCTGGACGAAACACGATACGCACGAATGTGCGAGGGTAGAATACAAACCAGCCGATCAGCTCGTAGAGAAATTCCTCCAGCGAGCGCAACAGTCGGATCAGATCCATTCGAGCATATTACGTGGTCGACGCGCGGCGGAAGACACGTCTTTTTACCGCTTCGGCGGGGAAGCGGCAACGTCCGTGAGCTATTCGCAACGGCTTTCGAATTGTCCGAAGAAGATGACGTCGTCGACCACGTTAGATTGTCGTTCGTACGCACCGATGTCCGTCCCAAATCCAACGTCACGTGGAAATCCCGTTCCGCGTTGGTCAGTCGATTGTCCGTTGGAATCGCCCGTATCAATCGCAGGACTTCCCTTAAGCAGTGGCACGGTTTGCGTCAGTCCACCATTGCTGGACAGATGCCCGAGTTTTGGACAGTCATTCGGCGTTCCGAACGGAGGAGCGTTGGACGTTGCGGTGATGAGATTGTGCGAACCGGTCAGCGTGGTCGAGTTCGAATACACATCGATGCTGAGACCGTTGGCGGCAACGTTGTTGGCGAAGATCGAATTATTCATCGTAATCGCCAACGCGCTGTAAAGTCCCGCTGGCGATGAGCTGCCTCCAAGCGCAACAGTATTCTGCGCGATGGTTGAGTTGGTGATGGTGGTGGGCACATAGCTGCCGACTGTTTGACTGGCAAAAGCATGGTTGTTCGCAATCGTGCTGCTGGAGATCGTGAGAGTATTGCCAGCGGCGGGGCGAACCTCGCCTGCGGAATTGACGTCTGCTTCATTGTTGGAAATCGTCGAACGGGTCAGGACTGTATTGCCGGGAGAATAAAAACCGCCACCATGGGATGCGGGCGCGCCAAATCCACTGAGTGCGCTATTTCCGCTGACGGTGCTTGACGTGGCGTAAAATCCCTCACCGGCAAAAACGCCGGCCCCCTTACTGGTTTTCCCCGCGGCACCGTACGCACGGCTGCTAGATACTTCGCTATCCAATAATGCCACCGAGTTGCGCGCATAAATCGCTCCGCCTGCGCTGAAATCAAGGCTGCTGCCATTCGGAGTTATCAGACAACTCGTAACCACCGTGTGGTTGAACGCAGCGCTGTGCGCGCTGTAAACGCACCCTCCCGCGGGATTCTCTGTACCGGAATAAACACCTTTCTGGAGCGTCAGCTGACTGAAACCCAACGTGCCCGACTGCTGACCGAAGAACAGCCTGCCCAGAGAAACGGATGGATTCTCCGCAGGTCCTTCGATGACTGTCTCGGACGGACTTTGGCCGACGATATAGATATTGGTGATCGTAGGCGGAACGAATATGCGCCCCTGATCGAGCGTAATCTTGCTGCACGTCAGCGGAATTTGCACAACCGAATTATCGGGCGCGGACGCGATTATGTTTCGCAACGTTCCGGCGCCTGCGCCGTCCGTGCAATCAGTCACCATGAGAGTAAGGGCATGGGCGGTGCGCGCCGGTGATAGAGCGAACAACGCCGCGCATGCGGCAGCGAGTTGCAGCCTTCGAGATGAAACGGTCGGCATGGGAAGCTCCAAAGGTAGACCGCACGGTCGCCACGTTTTGAAGAAGACGGGAAACGTGGCGATTGCGATGGCATTGATAATCATCGAACGGCAAGTGTCACGAAACCCGATGCATCGGGGATCGCTCTCTCTCAAGACCATTCATGAAATACAGTTACAGGAATCGGCGCGCGATCCGGCAACGGTTGCTGCTTTCGCCGATCAAAATCACTAACCCGGCGGTTCGCCGCTGATTTTTAACGACGCAAAATCAACCCGGGCGTTCGTTTGTCATTGCTGATCGTTCGTCTTAGGATCGCCGCCGAAAGCTGATCACGTGACCGTCGGGATCCTCGACGCAAAAGTCTTTCGTGCCCCATGCGGTGTCCGTAAGAGGCTTGATGAGCGCCAATCTTCGCTCGGCGGATCGAGCGTCGAACAGACTTCCCCGCATTAAACGGCGTCGGGATTGGCGGAGAGGGTGGGATTCGAACCCACGTTACGGCAAAACCGTAAACCGGATTTCGAATCCGGCGCATTCGACCACTCTGCCACCTCTCC
>CAZZWP010000044.1:0-22377 GCA_964657965.1 uncultured Rudaea sp.
AAATCAGCGGAAAGATTGTCGAAGGCCACGTGCCTGAGGGCATGAGACGAATCGCTATCAAGTGACTCGGCTTTCGTACTAAACGATCAAACGATGGGTGATTTCGTCAATCACCAGTTTGTACGCCACCCACTGGGGTGGAGATGCGCCGTCGCAGCGTTAACACGAGCAACAATGATTGGTCAGGCGTCGTGACTTCTCACCGGGCTTGCTGCCTTTCATCAAGCAAGGCAGTTCCCATCAAGCGTGCTGCTACTAAGCGTTGCGGCCTCTGACCAGCGAGCTGCTCCTCGCCAAGCATTGGACGCGAGAACGTGCCGTATCGTCTGCGGAACCGGAGTCGTCGGTGCGACGTGCCGAGCGCTTGATTGATTGCACGTCGTCACGCCCGCGCACCGTGCCTATCCAATTACCACCGCTTCGACCCGATCAATGGGTTTTGACTCTAGGGTAGTCGCGCGCAGGAAGCGCGCGGTCCGCAGTCAGCATCAGGGACGTGCTGTCTGCGGACAACACCCTACGCGAAAAACCCCGGTGTTTTTTGGTGACTTTTTGTCACCGGACAAAAAGTTACCCGCTGGCCGCAGGACAGCGGAAGCTCTTGCCTTCGAAGACACCAAGATCAAAAGCAAAGTCTGTGAATTCCTGGCTCAGCCGTAATGACGAGACAAGAAAAAATTTCCTCCACCACAAAAAACAATCTCACCCAATGAGACCCCCCACCAATAACTTCACACCCATCACCAAAAGGGAGGAAAATCTCGACATGCCCCTCGACAATTTCCACCCCGCCGTCGCGGCCTGGTTCAACAGTGCCTTCCCCGAACCGACCGCGCCGCAAATCCGCGCGTGGCCCGCGATCAAAGCCCATCGACACACACTGATCGCGGCGCCCACGGGCTCCGGCAAAACACTATCGGCGTTCCTCGCGGCTATCGACGACCTCGTGCGCCACGGCATCGAAATGCCACTCCCCGATGAAACGACGGTCGTTTACGTCTCGCCTCTGAAAGCATTATCGAACGACATCCGCATCAATCTGGAAGCACCCATCGCAGGCATTCGCGACAAACTTTTAGAAATGGGTTTGCCCGATGTCGACATCCGTACCGCCGTGCGCACCGGCGATACGCCGCAAGCCGATCGAACGGCCATGCGCAAACGTCCGCCGCACATCGTGGTCACGACGCCGGAATCGCTATACATCCTGCTCGGTTCGGAATCCGGCCGCTCGATGTTGGCCACGACGCAGACGGTAATCGTCGACGAAATCCACGCCATCGTGCAGAGCAAACGCGGTGCGCATCTCGCGTTATCGCTGGAACGGCTCGAAGAATTGTGCGGCAGACCGATCACGCGCATCGGATTGTCCGCCACGCAAAAACCGATCAGCGAAGTGGCAAAATTCCTCATCGGCGGAACGCAACGCAACGGCGTGGAATGCGAGATCGTCGACGTCGGCTATTCGCGCAAACGGGATCTCGCTATCGATGTTCCGCTTGCGCCGCTCCAAGCCGTCATGTCGGGCGACGTGTGGGAACAGGTCTACACACATCTCGCCGAACTGGTCCAGCAGCATCGCACCACGCTCATCTTCGTGAATACACGCCGCATGGCCGAACGCGCCGCGCGGCATTTGAGCGAGAAACTCGGCAAAGAGTTCGTGACCTCGCATCACGGCAGCATGTCGCGCGAATTGCGATTGAGCGCCGAACAACGTTTGAAGCGCGGCGAGTTGCGCGCGCTGGTCGCGACGTCATCGCTCGAACTCGGCATTGATGTCGGCGATGTCGATCTGGTCTGCCAGCTCAGCTCGCCGCGATCGATCTCCGCATTTCTGCAACGCGTCGGGCGTTCCGGCCACGCCGTCGTCGGAACGCCGAAAGGTCGATTGTTTCCGCAGTCGCGAGACGATCTCATCGAGTGCGCAGCGCTGTTGGATTGCGTGCGCCGCGGCGAACTCGACGAACTGCGCGTGGAAAAAAATGCGCTCGACGTACTCGCTCAACAAATCGTCGCCGAGATTTCATGCCGCGAGTGGAACGAAGCGGCTTTGCTCGCATTATGCAAACGCAGCTATCCCTATGCCGATCTGACCAAGGAAGTATTCACCGACATTCTGCGCATGCTCGCCGAAGGTTATACGACACGACGCGGCCCGCGCTCGGCCTATCTGCATCGCGATGCGGTGAACGGCGTGCTGCGTGCGCGCAAAGGTGCGCGGCTCACCGCCATCACATCCGGCGGCGCGATTCCCGATACGGCCGATTATGAAGTGATGCTCGAACCGCAAGCGCAGCGCGTCGGTACGGTGCACGAAGATTTTGCGGTGGAAAGCCTCGCTGGCGATATTTTTCAGCTCGGCAACACGTCGTATCGCATTCTTCGCGTCGAGGCGGGCCGCGTGCGCGTGGAAGACGCGAAAGGCGCGCCGCCCACGATTCCCTTCTGGCTCGGCGAAGCGCCGGGAAGAACGAATGAATTGTCGTTCGCCGTCTCGCGTTTGCGCGAGGAAGTATCCGAACGACTCGAAGACAGCGCCGACAACACGCTCGCGTGGCTGCGTGAGGACGTGGGTTTGGGCGATTCCGCCGCACGTCAGATCGTCGATTATCTCGGCGGCGCGAAAGCCGCGCTCGGCGTGTTGCCCACGCAAACCGAACTGGCGATGGAACGTTTTTTTGACGAGTCCGGCGGCACGCAACTCATCATCCACACGCCGTACGGCAGTCGACTGAATCGCGCCTGGGGTCTGGCGTTGCGCAAACGCTTTTGCCGCTCATTCAATTTCGAATTGCAGGCTGCGGCGACGGAAGACGCCATCGTACTTTCCTTGTCGACCAGTCACAGTTTTCCGCTCGACGACGTCACGCGCTATCTGCATTCCAATTCGGTTTGCGACGTACTCACGCAAGCATTGCTCGACGCGCCGATGTTCGGCGTGCGCTGGCGCTGGAACGCGACGACCGCGCTGGCATTGCCGCGTTTCCAGGGCGGCTCAAAAGTGCCGCCGCAGTTGCAGCGCATGAAATCCGAAGATTTGCTGGCGACGGTATTTCCCGATCAAGTGGCCTGTCTCGAAAACATCGTCGGCGAACGGCACATTCCCGAGCATCCGATGGTCGCGCAGACGATGCACGATTGTCTTTACGAAGCGATGGATCTGGCCGGGCTCGAACAACTCCTGCGCAATCTCGAAAGTGGAAAAATCCACTTTGTGTGCCGCGACCTCACCGCGCCCTCGCCGCTGGCCGCCGAAGTGCTCACGGCGCGGCCGTATGCCTACCTCGACGACGCGCCGCTCGAAGAACGCCGCACGCAGGCCGTGCTGACGCGGCAATGGGGCGACATCAATTCCACCGACGATTTCGGCAAGCTCGATCCCGACGCGATTGAATCGGTGCGCGAAGAAGCATGGCCGCAAATCCGCTCCGCCGATGAATTGCACGAAGCGCTGATGGTGCTCGGTTTTCTCACGCACGCCGACATCGCTGATCGGCAGGTGACGCATTTTCTCGATCAATTGATCGCGCAGCGCCGAACCGCGCAGTTGCAAAACGATGCGTTGATGTGGATCGCGGCCGAACGCATTCCGCAATTCGCGGCGATTTATCCTGATACGACGCTCGATCCGCCGATCGTGGCACCGGAAGAATTCACGCGCATCGTTTGGGAACGCGAGGCGGCGCTGCCCGATATCGTGCGCGGTCGGATGACTGGACTTGGTTCTGTCACCGTCGCCGCCATCGCCGCGTCGATGGGTTTGCCGAGTTCCGACATCGACCTGGCCTTGCTCGCGCTCGAGCGCGAAGGCTTCGCCATGCGCGGCCATTTCACGCCCGGCGCCACCGAGATCGAGTGGTGCGAACGCCATCTCCTCGCTCGCATTCATCGCTACACCGTCAACCGCTTGCGGCGCGAAATCGAGCCGGTCGAGCCGCGCGATTTCATGCGCTTCCTGTTCGAGTGGCAGCGCGTGGCGCCGCACGCACAAGTCAGCGGACCCGACGCGCTCGCCGGCATCCTCGCGCAACTGGAAGGATTCGAAGCACCCGCGTCGGCGTGGGAAACCGAACTGTTGCCGGCGCGCGTCGCCGGTTACGAAATTTCCTGGCTGGATGATTTGTGTCTGGCCGGTCGCGTCGTTTGGTCGCGCATGCAGGAACGCAAATCGAATCCCGGCGAGCGCGCGACTGGACCCGTGCGCGCTACACCCATCGTGCTTCTGCAACGGCGCAACAGCAATCTGTGGACACGGCTCGATCGCACCGCGACGGATTCCGCGCCGACATTGAGTTCACGAGCGCAAGCCGTCGCCGATTATTTGAAAGATCACGGCGCGTCGTTCTTCGATGAAATCATTTCCGCTACGCGTCTGTTGCAAGCCGAGCTCGAAGATGCGCTCGCCGAACTCGTCGCCGCGGGCTTGATCAACTCCGACAGTTTTGCGGGATTGCGCGCGTTGCTCGTGCCCGCCGCGAAACGAACCCTGCAGCGGCGGCGCGGACGCCGCGTCGCGCTGCTGGGCATCGCCGATGCCGGACGCTGGGCATTATTGCGCCGGCATGCGACCGACGACTCGAAACAAAATCCGGAAACGCTCGAACACGTCGCGCGCACCTTGCTCAAACGCTACGGCGTCGTGTGCTGGCGGCTGCTCGCGCGCGAGGCGGATTGGCTGCCGCCCTGGCGCGATATGCTGCGCGTCTATCAGCGTCTGGAAGCGCGCGGCGAAGTGCGCGGCGGACGTTTTATCGCGGGATTGTCCGGCGAACAGTTCACGTTGCCCGAGGCGGTGAGTCTGTTGCGCGGCATGCGTCAGAAGCCGGCGAACGAGACGCTCGTGGCCGTGTCCGGCGCCGATCCGCTGAACCTGATCGGAAGTCTACTTGCCGGCAACAAAGTTCCCGCGCTGACGAACTCCAAGATTCTTTATCGCGACGGTGTGCCGATCGCCACGTTGATCGCCGGCGAATTCGCCGCACTGGAGCCGATGGATGCCGCCGCGGAATGGACGGCCAAATCGCGGCTGTTGCGGCATGAGTCATTGATGCCGATGGCCGAAGAACCGACGCCGCTCGGCAACGGCACGATCAACTAAAAAGACGACTCGCACTCCGACGATGCACGGAGCACGAGTCGTCCCGGGCAACTCAACGATCAGCGGTGCCAATAACCGCCGTGATAGCAATAATGAGCTCCGCAGCCGCCCCAGTAACCGGGCGCGTAGTGATAACCGACGCGCACCGGACCCCAGTAGCCACCGCGCCATCCATAACGGTAGCCGTCCCAGCGCCAGTAACCTGGCGTCCACACATAGCCCGGACGCACACCGACGCGTTCGACGATCGGCGCGGGAGGTCCATAGACCGGCAGACCGACGCCAACGACCACACCCGCAGAGGCCGGTTGCGTAACTGTCATCGCACCGATGCCGGCGACACCGAGTGCAAGCGCCATTGCGATTTTGCGAACTACCATGACACCCTTCCTTTCGTTTGCCTGCCGCAACAGTGCGGCTCTCGGAAAACGAAAACGCGGCGGTGCATCCAGAGTTGACGGCGTCGATTACGGCATTCAGCGCGCGTTGTGCGCTTTCGCAAAGCGACGCGCTCGGTCAGAATGCGTTATGGCAATACCGAAAGAATTATTTCAGCGCGTGCTCGCGCTCAGCGCGTTCGACGGCGATTCGCGCGCGGCCCTCGTCGAATTGCATTCGTATTTCGCGGCGGATTTTCCGGAATGCTCCGTCGCGCTCATGCTCGTACGCGATCAGCCGGCCGGCCGTTTTCGTCTGACGGGATTGATCGGACCGGACGGCACCGAGCACGTACCGAACCTCGATCCGAACGGCGAACACAGTCGACTGCCTGCCTTCGACGATGCGCTCGCGCAGAGCATCATCGCGAACGACAATGCGCATGTCGTGTCGGTAGCAGCGGCGCAGCGCGCGATGCCGCTCGCGCATATTTTGTTCTCGCCCGCCAGCGTGCTCGCGATTCCTATCGCCAATCGCGGCCGCATCACGCACTGGCTGGTGTTCGGCAGTACGGTCCCGCATCGTTTCGATAAAGCCGATCTCGATCGCGCGCTGTTGCACGTCAATCTGGCGACGAGTCTTCTGATCCGACCGATCGTCATGCGCGAATTGACGATGGAAGCCGAACGTCAGCGTTTGCAGATCGAAAGCCTCGCCGACATCCAGCGACTTCTGCTCCCCGACAACCCGAAAATCGCCGGCCTTGACTACGCCATTCATTGGCAACCCGCCGAAACGGCCGCCGGCGACTATTACGAGATGAACAACCTGACACCGTTCGCGCCCGACGACTTCGTACCGAACGGCAGTGACGTTTGGGGTGTGATCGTCGGCGATGTGTCCGGTCACGGCGCGGCGGCCGCGATGGAGGCCGTGCAGTTCGACGCGATCTTGCGCACCTACACCGGCGATGGCGAGCTGCCGCCGGCCGGTGCGATCACGTACGTCAACCGCTACTTTTTTTCGCGGCGCAATCGCGGCCATTTCCTCACGTTGTTCGCACTCGTCTACCGGCCGGATTTGCGGCGACTGAGTTATCTGAGCGCGGGACATCCGCCGCTGTTGCACAAGCGAGGTACTGACGTACAAACCCTGGGCGAAGCCGATCAGATTCCGCTCGGCGTGTTGCGCGATTACGAATACCGCAACAATGAATTCATTCTACAAAGCGGCGACCTCCTCGTGATCTACACCGACGGCATCGTCGAAGCGCGCGACACGCACGAAACCATGTTCGGCAACGATCGTCTGCGCAATCTCGTCGCCAACGGTCCATCCTCCGCGCAGGCCCTGCTCGATACGATCGTCGGCGCTGTGCAAGAACATCAACAGAGCACGCTCGGCACGGACGATCAAACCTTGGTTGTACTGAAAATCACGCACTGACTTGCAGCGCCGCCGCTTTCCGGGCATCGTGCGCGCAGCATTCAAACGCCCGTTCGACGCCATGACTGACGCTGCGCTTTCCACACCGTATCCGCATCTGTTGTCGCCGCTCGATCTCGGCTTCGTCACGTTGCCGAACCGTGTATTGATGGGATCGATGCACACCGGCCTCGAAGATCACGCGCGCGACTTCGACAAACTCGCCGCCTATTTCGCGGAACGCGCGCGCGGCGGCGTCGGGTTGATGGTGACCGGCGGCATCGCGCCGAACATCGAAGGCTGGCTGAAACCATTCGGCGGACGTCTGTCGATGCCTTGGCATGTTGCGCGGCATCGTAAAGTCACGCGCGCCGTTCACGCCGAGGGTGGTCGTATCTGCATGCAGATCCTGCACGCGGGGCGTTATGGTTATCACCCGCGCTCCGTCGCGCCGTCGAAAATCAAATCGCCGATCACACCGTTCACGCCGCGTAAGTTGTCGTCGCGCGGTGTCGATCGGACCATTCGCGATTTCGTCACCTGCGCGAAGCTGTCGCGCGAAGCCGGTTACGACGGCATCGAGATCATGGGCAGCGAAGGTTATCTGATCAATCAATTCCTAGCCGAACGCACGAACAGGCGCACAGATCGGTTCGGTGGTTCCGTGGAAAATCGCCAACGCTTGCCAATCGAGATCGTGCGTCGCACGCGCGAAGCCGTCGGAAAAGATTTCATCATCATTTATCGCCTGTCGATGCTCGACCTCGTCGACAACGCACAAAGCTGGGACGAAATCGTCCAGCTCGCCAAAGCCATCGAACAGGTTGGCGCGACGTTGATCAACACGGGTATCGGCTGGCATGAAGCGCGAATTCCGACGATCGTGACCAGCGTACCGCGCGCCGCATTCACGTGGGTGACGCGAAAACTCAAAAGCGAAGTCACGATTCCGCTGATCACGACGAACCGCATCAACATGCCGGATGTCGCCGAGAAGATCATCGCGAACGGCGACGCCGACATGGTATCGATGGCACGGCCGCTGCTCGCCGATCCGCAGTGGGTGGCGAAATCGAAACGCGGCGACACGTCGCGCATCAACACCTGCATCGCGTGCAATCAGGCATGTCTGGATCACGTCTTCGAGAACGAGCGTGCGTCGTGTCTGCTCAATCCGCGCGCGTGTCATGAAACGGAACTCGTCATCGCGAAAACGACGGCGCCGAAAAAATTTGCCGTCGTCGGCGCGGGGCCGGCCGGTCTGGCCTGCGCGACGACGCTTGCCGAACGCGGGCATGCCGTCACGCTGTTCGAGGCGTCAACGCAAATCGGCGGTCAGTTCAATATGGCGAAACTGATTCCCGGCAAAGAGGAATTCCACGAGTCGCTGCGCTATTTCGGAAATCGCATTTTGGATACCGACGTGACGTTGCATTTGAATACGATCGCGACGCCCGACAATCTGCGTGGCTTCGACGCCGTGATTCTCGCGACGGGCGTGACACCGCGTGCGCTGACGATTCCCGGTTCGGATCGCGCGAACGTCTTGAGTTATCTCGACGTCGTTCTGCTCGGCAAGCCAGTCGGTAAACGCGTCGCCGTGGTCGGCGCAGGCGGCATCGGTTTCGACGTGTCGGAATTTCTCACGCAGGTCGAGCCGTCGGCTACGACGAACATCGCGCGCTGGTCGCATGAATGGGGCGTCGATGAAACGTATGCGCATCGCGGCGGCATCGACAAGCCGGCGCCGGAACCGCCCGAACGCGACGTGTGGTTGCTTCAACGCACGCCGGGAACGCCCGGCAAACGCCTCAACAAAACTACCGGCTGGGTGCATCGCGCATCGCTGAAGATGAAGAGAGTGAAAATGCTCGGCGGCGTGAGCTATGAGCGCATCGACGATGACGGCCTCCACGTCGTCATCGATGGAAAACCGCAGGTGCTTGCAGTGGACAACGTTGTTGTCTGCGCGGGACAGGAATCGCGCCGAGATTTGTACGACACGTTGAAGACCACCGGCGTGACCGTGCACATCATCGGCGGCGCCGATGTCGCCGCCGAGCTCGATGCGAAACGCGCCATCGCGCAGGGAACAAAACTGGCAGCGTCACTCTAGTCGTACTGCGTCACACGCGCGCGGCGCGCGTCACGTCATCATCTCGCATTCACGTCGTCGGCGACGAAAAATCGACGGCCGCATTTTAGAATTTTTGCTCCAAGACAACGGGTTTCCGCCACGACGGCGGGCCGCTTTAGTGTCCCTCCCCCGCGCACTTTCCGTAGTTTCCCTCATGCCGTAAAAAACGTGAGGCTTGGCACACATACTGCTCCCGCGGTGCACACAAAAGAACTTTTTCATCGCGCGACATGGCACCGGCGCGCACACCTTTGCGAGATCACAACTGTTCGGCACTCAGGGAGCCTTATGGATTCTTTTCAACGCGCGAAAAAAATGTCGATGGGCAATCTGCTCAGCGGCGTCGTAGACAAAATGCTGCGTTTGCAGCCGGTCGTCTTCGACAACCGGGAAATAAATCTGGTGCAGAAGCAAGCGAACATTCGCGCGGTCAGTCTGCGCGAGGGATTTCAATCGATTCTCGCGCGCGGCGACGAGATGACGAAGCGCATCGATCATTACCGTCGCAAACATCAAGAAATGATCGCCAAACGCGATGGCATCGATGTGCCCGAATCGACGGAAGAATCGGCACAGGAAACGATTATCGTCGCGTCTTCCTGAGCCTACTCGCCGGCGCTTACGAATTCGGTTCGCGCCGGTTAGGATGATGTCCTGATCGCCGAGGGCATCACCGATGGATGGACACAAAAACGATCGACGGCTCGCACACGTAGCCGTCGTCGTGCGCGATTACGACGAGGCGATCGACTTTTATACGCGCGCGCTGGGATTTCATCTCGTCGAAGACACCGCGCTGAGCGAGGCCAAGCGTTGGGTAGTCGTCGCACCCGCTGACAACGGCGGCGCATCGCTGTTACTTGCCAAAGCATCGAACGAATCGCAGCTGAGCCGTGTCGGCAACCAAACCGGCGGACGCGTCTTTTTGTTTCTGCATACCGACGATTTCTGGCGTGATCATCGCGCAATGACGGCACACGGCGTGCGCTTTGTGGAAAACCCGCGAAAGGAAATTTACGGAATGGTTGCCGTATTCGAGGATCTCTATGGCAACCGATGGGATTTGATCGAACGCTCGACCTCGCGCTAGCGTTTTTTCGTACCATAAGCGCGTTGTTGCGGCCGGAACACGCATGGACCAATTCAGTTACTTGTCCGTTCTGCTATCGATCATCCTCGGCCTTGCCATTACGCAAGTGCTGAAGGGATTTCGCGGCATGCTGCTCACGCGTTCGCGCGTCCGGTTCTATTGGCCCACGGTGCTGTGGAGCTGCACGCTTTTATTGCTGTTCGTACAGAGCTGGTGGGCGATGTTCTACATGCGGAACCTAACGGCGTGGACATTCCCCACGTTCGGCATCGTGATCCTTCAAACGATCCTGGAATATATGTTGGGAGCGATCGTGCTGCCCGATTTTTTCGGTGCGGAAATAATCGATCTTCGTGCGCACTACTATGAGCACCGACGATTGTTTTTTGGATTGATCGTTCTAGTGCTTGTGATCAGTCTGCTGAAATCGTTCGTGGTCGACGGGCAGTTGCCCGAGGCGCTGAATACTGGATTCCAGCTGGGCTTCATCGCAATATCGACGTTGGCAATCATCACCAGCCGCGAGTGGTTTCATCGCGCGCAAGCAATTATGGGTGCCGTGGGAATCGGTGCCTATATCGTTGTGCTGTTTCTGCCACTGCGATAGACCGCGGTCGATGCACCGACCGCGGCCTCTGCGATGTTGCTAGATCGCAAGATTAACGCCGAACACCAGGCCCAGCAGCGCGAGCACCAGCAGTACCAGAAATACCATGAAGAAGATTTTGGCCAACCCGGCCGATGCCCCAGCGACGCCGCCGAAACCCAATGCACCGGCGATGATGGCGATAACTGCAAATACGATGGCGAGATGTAGCATGAGTTACTCCGTGAAGTGACGATTTGACTGATCCTTCACAATCAAGCGCCGTGCCACTGAGTTTTTACCGCGAGACGGCGTGCAACGCCCATCAAGCCATAATTTCCAACCGCGATTTGCACGCATCGTTACTCGGCGCGCGCAATTTGCACGAATCAGCGCACAAGCGAGCCGCCGTTATCGACGGTCGATCGGCGTGAATTTCAGATTTTCCGGACCGTTGTAATTGGCACTCGGTCGAATGATCTTGCCGTCGATGCGCTGTTCGATGACATGCGCACTCCATCCCGACGTGCGCGAGATGACGAACAACGGCGTGAACATCGCGGTCGGCACGCCGAGCATGTGATAACTCACGGCGCTGAACCAGTCGAGATTCGGAAACATTTTCTTGCTCGACCACATCGTCGATTCGAGGCGTTCGGCGATATCGAACATTTTCATGTTGTGCTGCGCTTTCGACAATTCGCGCGCGACTTCCTTGATCACTTTGTTGCGCGGATCGCCCGTCGTATAAACCGGATGGCCGAATCCGATCACCACTTCCTTGCGCTCGACACGCGCACGAATGTCGGCCTCGGCTTCATCCGGCGTGTCATAGCGTTTCTGAATTTCGAACGCTGCTTCATTCGCGCCGCCATGCTTCGGTCCACGCAGTGCACCGATCGCGCCGGCGATAGCCGAATACATATCGCTGCCTGTGCCTGCGATGACGCGCGCCGCGAACGTCGATGCATTGAATTCGTGCTCGGCGTAAAGGATCAGCGATGTGTGCATCGCACGCGTCCACAAGTCGCTAGGTTTTTCACCATGCAAAAGGTGCAGGAAATGGCCGCCGATCGAGTCGTCGTCCGTTTCGACATCGATGCGCTTGCCGTTGATGGCGAAGTGATACCAGTACAACAACATCGACCCGAGCGATGCCATCAAGCGATCGGCAATGTCGCGGGCGCCGGCGACGTTGTGATCGTCCTTTTCAGGCATCGCGCAACCGAGTGCGGAGACGGCCGTGCGCAAAACATCCATCGGATGCGACGACGCCGGCAATTGCTCGAGCACTTTTGTCACGGCGGTCGGAATACCGCGCAGCGATTTCAGTTTCGTTTTGTACGCGGCGAGTTCCGCCACATTCGGCAGTTTGCCGTGCACGAGCAGATAAGCGATTTCTTCGAATTCGCTGGTCGTCGCGAAATCCAGGATATCGTAGCCGCGATAATGCAGATCGTTGCCGGTGCGGCCAACCGTGCACAACGCGGTATTGCCCGCCGTCACGCCGGACAACGCCACGGATTTTTTCGCTTTCGGAAGAATGCTGACAGGCTCGCTCACTTTGTTTCCTCTGCCGGAATCGCCGGCTCTGGGTTTTCGTTGTCGATGAAGTCGTCCGGGCCTTTCGCCGGGCAGGCGGACACGGGCTGATAGCTCAGCGCCGGATCTTTCTCGCGGTCGTCGTGCTTCCAGCATTCGTTGAGCGTCGAGCAGTAACAGATACTCATGTCGATGCGTTTGGCGACTTTCACGAACGCGTTGAAATCCTCGACGCGCTGGAAATTAAGTTGATCGATATGATCGTTGGCAGAAATGACGACGCCGTTGATGGTCGAATATTGCCAGCTCTTACCGAACTGCAGGCCCAGCGACGAAAGAACTTCCGTCCAGTTCTTCTGTGCTTTCCCGTCGACGAATATCTGCACCGAACGGACGATCGCCGGACCCACACCTTTGTTGTACACAGCGACTTCGCGCTTCGTCGGAGAAACGCCCACTTCGAGATACGGCCAGACCTGCGCGCGCACCTGCTGGCGCTGCAGCCACGCCGTGTAGCCGGAGACGCACAGCGCGAGCAGGCCCACGAATGACGCGATGACCGCAGCAACGCCATCCCAATCGCGACGGTCCGGCGAACGGTTCAATGCCGCGCGCGTCGCCTTCGAAAGTTCTGACTCGGGCCTCGACATGGTGTTCAGTCGCCTTTCGATTCGGCGAACAGCTGATCGAGTTTATCTTCGTACGCGTGATAGCCGAGAAAATCGTAAAGCTCGTCGCGTGTTTGCATGCTCGGCACGGCGGCCTTTTGCGTGCCGTCGCGGCGCACGGTTTCATAGAAATTCAGCGCGGCCTTGTTCATCGCGCGATACGCGCCGCAACAATACAAAACGATATCGACGCCGACGGATTCCAACTCCTGCGTGGTGAACAACGGCGTCTGGCCGAACTCGGTGATGTTGGCGAGAATCGGAACTTTCACCGCATTTTTAAATTGTTTATATTGCGGCAATGTATAAATTGCCTCAGGGAAGATCATGTCGGCACCGGCTTCGACACAGGCCACGGCGCGCTCGATCGCAAGCTCGATTCCTTCCACGGCGATGGCGTCCGTGCGGGCCATGATCACGAAATCGTCATCGGTGCGCGCATCGACGCACGCCTTGATGCGGTCGACCATCTCCTCTTTCGGCACGATCGCTTTGCCCGGGCGATGGCCACAACGTTTCGTCGCCACCTGATCCTCGATGTGCATGGCCGCCGCGCCGGCTTTGGTCAGCGACCGCACGGTGCGTGCAATGTTGAACGCACCGCCCCAGCCGGTGTCAACGTCGACGAGCAACGGCAGATCGCAGACGTCGGTGATGCGGCGGATGTCGGTGAGAACATCTTCCATCGTGCTGATGCCCAGATCCGGCATGCCGAGCGAGTTGGCGGCGACGCCGCCGCCGGAAAGATACAGCGCCTTGAAGCCGGTGCGTTTGGCCATCAGCGCGGCGTACGCGGTGATCGCGCCAACCACCTGCAACGGACTTTCGGCGGCAACGGCGGCGCGGAACTTCGCGCCGGGAGAATGCGTGTTCATGGACGCTCCGCTAAAAGTGCAATTTTAGCGCAATGGCGAGATCATAGGTGCTGCGCGGTTGCGCGACCGAGAGGTGTTGCCATGACTGCCGACGAGTTTCGAGAGATTGCGTTGAGCCTTCCTGAAGCCGTTGAGGTAGGCCACATGGGGCATCCGGACTTCCGCATCGGAAAAAAGATTTTCGCGACGCTTGGTTATCCGGATGAAAATCACGGGATGGTGAAGTTGATGCCCGATCAGCAAGCGCTGTTTATGGAAAAGCATCCGAAGATTTTTTCACCAGCCAAAGGTAAGTGGGGATTGGGTGGAAGCACGCTGGTGAATTTGGCGGCGGCCAAGCCGACAGCGGTTCGGCAGGCGATGATTGTGGCGTGGAGAAATATTGTGCCGGCGGAGCTTGCCGACAAACTCTGAGCGACTGCAAGTTACTTTTTTAGAGTATCTTCCAGCGAAAATATCCACAGCTGCAAAGCTGGTCTAGATGAAATCCAGCATTGATCTTTAGTGCACGAGAGCCAAAGCTTTCACTCGCCGCGCGAGCGAGCCACTTTCTTTGCTGGTGCAAAGAAAGTAACCAAAGAAACACCTTGTTCTTCACTTCCGGCGTGCTCGCCGACGCGACATACGTGTCGCGGCGGCGAACGGAGCGCTTCCTGCGCGCCCTCGACGTTATCGAATTCTTAGTGGCTATTTTGTGTCAGGGCCGCGTTTTAGGACGCCGCGGATTTCTTCGAGAGCGTTGGGGTCGTCGAGGGTGGAAAGATCGCCGGGATCGCGGTCTTCCGCTAATGCCTGAAGAGAACGACGAAGGAGTTTTCCGGATCGCGTTTTCGGCAATGCGTTGACGATATAGACGCGCGCCGGTTTTGCGACACCGCCGAGCATATCGACGACGCGTTTTTGCATGCCCGCAGCCGCGTCATGTTTTGCAGAGGCATCGCCCGCCGCTTTCAATGTGGCGAAGACGATCGGTACCTGCCCTTTCAAATCGTCTTTCACGCCGATGACGGCGGCCTCGGCGACGGCCGGATACGTCGCGACGGATTCTTCGATCTCGCGCGTTCCTAACCGATGTCCCGCTACGTTGATTACATCATCGGTGCGGCCGAGGATGAAGGTGTAGCCATCTGCATCGCGAATGGCCCAGTCGAGCGAGCTGTAAAGCAGTTCTTTAAAATGGGAAAAGTAGCTTTGTATAAAACGCGCATCGTCGTTCCAGATCGTCGTAATGCACCCGGGCGGCAAAGGCGGCTCGATCACCAATACGCCTTTTTCGCCCGCCGCCGCGTCCTTGCCCGTCACTTCGTCGATGACGCGCATTTTGTAGCCGAAATTCGCAAATCCGGGCGAACCGAAGCGGATCGGCTTCATCTCCAGGCCCGGCTGCAAACATAAAGCGGGCCAGCCGGTTTCAGTCTGCCAGTAATTGTCGATGACGGGTTTGCCCAAGCCCTCGCTGATCCATTTTGCCGTTGGTTCGTCGAGCGGTTCGCCGGCGAGGAAAAGGTATTTGAATTCGGAAAGATCGTATTTTTTCAACCACGACGCATCGTGCTTCTTCAGAACACGGATCGCCGTCGGCGATGAAAACATGGTGCGAACGCCGTAATCCTGGCAGATCTTCCACCACACGCCCGGGTCGGGACTGATCGGCAAGCCTTCGTACAAGATGCACGTGGCGCCTGCGATGAGCGGCCCGTAAATGTTGTAGCTGTGGCCCACCGCCCAGCCGACATCCGATGTACAGAATATCGTCTGGCCCGGACCGACGTCGAAAATCGTGCGCATCGAAAGCGCCATCGCGACAGCATAACTGCCCACATCGCGCTGCACGCCTTTGGGTTTACCGGTGGTGCCCGAGGTATATAAAAGATAACTCGGCTCGTTGGATTCGAGCCACGTCACCGGCACGTCGGCGTTCTCAAACGCGCGACGCCATGTTGCGTAGTCGACGTCGCGCTCTTCGACTTTCTGCGGATTGCTGTCCAGGCCGCGCGACACGATGAGCACGTGAGGCGGCGGCGACTTCGACATGCTCAACGCATCGTCCACCAGCGTTTTGTACGGAATCACCTTGCCGCCGCGCATGCCCGCGTCGGCGCGGATCAGCAGGACGGGTTTTGCGTCGTCGATGCGCAAGGCGAGATTGTGCGAGGCGAATCCACCGAAGACGACGGAGTGGATCGCGCCGAGTCGGGCGCACGCCAATACCGCGAACACCGCTTCGGCCATATTCGGCATGTAGATGACGACGCGCTCGCCTTTCGCCACGCCGAGCGACTCCAACACCGCTGCGAAAACCATTACCTCATGCAGGAGTTCGCGATACGTGAAGCGGCGCGTGACATTCGTTTCCGTGGAGATGGCGACCAGCGCAAGCTGGTCGCCGAGCGACTCGAGGTGGCGATCGACAGCGTTGTAGCAAAGATTCGTTTCGCCACCGACGAACCATTTGCGGAAAGGTGGATTTGTATACTCCAGTATTTTGCGGGGCGGTTTGTGCCAGTAGATCGACTCGGCCTGCTCGGCCCAGAATTGCTCGGGCTGCTCGATGGATCGCCGGTACTCGTCGTCGTATCCCATGGCCGTGTTCCTCCTCGCGACCGGCACAGGATACTGCGCGCAGGCGCGACCGTCCTATTCGACTTTCGCGCACCCCTCAACGCACAACGGCGCCGAAGCGCCGTTGAAGTCACGTTTTGTCGCGATCACTGTTTGCGCGAATCTTCGATTTCTTTCGCAAGTCGGTCGGCTTTGTATACTTTGTGCAGCGATTCGAGGATCGCGCCGCTGTGCACCGCCACGGTGCGATTCACGCGTTCGTCGAACCAGAAATCGCCGCCGAGGGATTCGATGTTGCCGTCGAAAACGAGACCCACGATTTCGCCGTCGCGATTGATCATCGGGCTGCCGGAGTTGCCGCCGATGATGTCGTTGGTCGTAACGAAATTCAGGCGCTGCTGCAGGTTCAATGTCGATTTCGCACCCAACCACGATTTCGGCAGCGCGAATGGCTCTGATCCTGTCGCGTGCGCTAACGCGCCCGCGATATCGGTAAACGGTTTGATCCAGTCGCCCTTCTCGTTCCAACCTTTCAATTCGCCAAACGAGAAACGCTCGGTAAAGGTCGCATCGGGATAGACGCTGATGCCGTACTTCTCGAAACGCGCGGCGGCGATCAATTCGGAGTTCTTGTCGATGATGGATTCGACTTCGTTTTCCAGTCGTTTGCGAATTGCGCGCGCATCGGGATCGATGTTTCGCGCGAGCACGATGAAAGGATCGTCTGATTTCGCAACGGCGTCGGCGCCCCCGTCCCACAGCGCCTTGCGCACGGCGACGTCGCCGAGTTTCGTTTTCGCGACGAGTTCGTCGGCAACCTCTTGCGGCGATTTATTACCGAGCACTTTCTTGACGAATGCGTTGTCCGTGCCGAGCCATTCGCGCATTTTCGTCAGCGAAAGTCCCAATTTCACTTTTTCGTAATCAGGATACACCGGCGCCGTCGAGAAAAGAGATTGTGTGACACTCGGCAGACGGGAGTCGGTAAATTCGCGTAAGCGCTCGCCGTTCGGTTTATTACGTTCTGCCGCGCCGCGCACGATCGCGCGGGCATATCCAAAGTATTTCGAGAAAAACGCGCCTCGGCCTTCCATGTATAAATAGGGCGTTTCCAGATTATGGTATGTCGCTTCGGCTTTTGCGATTTCGTCCCAGGCCGCGCCGTACTTAACTTTACGTGCGGGATCGGAATTCACGTAGTCGCGCAATTCTGCTTCTTGCTTTTGCTTGAACGTGAACACTTCCGGATCGAGCAGCGCTTCCTCACGTCCGATATATGCCTTGAAAGAATTTTCGATGCCGAAGAGATCGCTCTCGGCGATGCGATTGTGTTCCGCGCTTTCGGAGCGAAACTGTTCGATGACGCCGCGCATTTCCGCAAGTCGCAGCAACGCGTGGGGCGTATCGAGATCGCGCGTGTTCTCAAGCTGGGCGATGGTGAGTTGGCGATCGGTACCGCCCGGGTTGCCGACGACGATCGTCAACTCGTTTTCGTCGGCGCCGTTTTTTGAAAACGGGAAGAAGTCCGCGACCTGCGCCGGTTTGTTCGCTTCGTAGGCGCGCAAAATGCCCATGTCGAGATCGTAGCGCGGGAAATTGAAGTTATCCGGATCGCCGCCGAAAAACGCCATCGCGAATTCCGGCGCGAACACGAGGCGCACATCCTGAAAACGGTGATATTTGTATACATCGTAGACGCCGCCGTGATACAGGTTGACCACGTCGCAACGCGTCGTTTCGGGATTCTTGCCGGCGCATTCTTTTTCAATGGCCGATTTCACCGATTTTTCGGCCTTGCTGTAATCCTCGCCCGACTTGCCGTCGACCGCTTTCTTGACGCGATCGGTCACGTTCGTGATCGTGTCGAGACGATTCAGCTCGATCTCCGGGCATTTGATTTCGTCTTTCTGCTCGTTCGCATAAAACCCCGACGCGATGAAATCCTTGTCCGCCGTCGACAGTTGCTGAACGCACGAATTGACACAATGGTGATTCGTCAACACGAGCCCGGTCGACGAAATGAAAGAACCGGAACAACCGCCCGCCAGCCGCAGCGCTGCCTTCTGCGCGTGGTCGACCCATTGCGCCGTCGGTGTAAATTTATACTTCGTCGCCAGTTCCTGCTTCGGCAGGTTGTCGGGCGTCCACATACCTTCGCCGGCATACGCGGCGGACGCGGTCGCAAACGCGAAACTCGCGACGATGGCGAAACTTTTCATGAAGAATTCCTGCAAGCTCAATTTTGGCCCGCCAGTTTAACGGGCGTATGCGGTTGGCCTTGCATGACGAAAGTCATGTCGAAAGCGACCTACCGAAATAAAAATCGCGCATTGGCGACCGTCGGCCGCCAACGTTTTCAAACGCGCGTTACCGTTTGGCGAAGAGATGCTCGACGCCGGCGCGTTCCTCGCGCAATTCTTTCTCGGTAGCATCCATGCGTTCGCGCGAGAAGGCGTTGATTTCGAGATCTTTCACGATGGCGAATTTACCGTCTTTGCAGGTCACCGGATAACCGTAAATTACGCCAGGCGCGATCCCGTAGCTGCCGTCGGACGGAACGGCCATCGAAATCCAGTCGCCCTCACCTGTGCCGAGTGCCCACGTGCGCATGTGATCGACGGCGGCCGATGCGGCCGACGCCGCGCTCGACGCGCCGCGCGCCTTGATGATCGCCGCCCCGCGCTGCTGGACAGTCGGTATAAACGTATCTTTGTACCATTTTTCATCGACGAGGCTGAGCGCCGGTTTGCCGTTCACGGTCGCGTGATGAATGTCCGGATATTGCGTGGAGCTGTGGTTGCCCCAGATCGTAACTTTCTTGATGTCGGTCGTGTGCGAGTTCGTCTTTTCGGCAAGCTGGCCGAGCGCGCGATTGTGATCGAGACGAACCATCGCGGTGAAGCAGTTCGAGTCGAGATCCGGCGCATTTTGCTGCGCGATCAGTGAATTCGTATTCGCCGGATTGCCGACGACGAGCACTTTCACGCTGCGCTTGGCGTGGGCGTTCAGCGCTTTGCCTTGCGGCGCGAAGATGGCGCCGTTGGCTTCGAGCAGATCTTTGCGTTCCATGCCCGGTCCGCGCGGTCGCGCACCGACGAGCAGCGCATAGTCGAGATCTTTCGCGGCGACGTTCACGTCATCCGTGGCGACGATGCCCTGCAGCAGCGGGAACGCGCAATCGGTCAGCTCCATCACCACCCCGTTCAACGCCTGCAACGCGGGCGTGATTTCCAACAGATGCAAAATCACCGGCTGATCTTTACCGAGCATGTCGCCGGCGGCGATGCGGAACAGCAATGCGTAGCCGATCTGGCCAGCGGCGCCGGTGACGAGAACGCGGACGGGGGATTTCATTGAGCAGCTCCTTGATGTTCTCTCGCCGTTGCAGACGAGGAAAAGGTGAACTCGGTTACTTCAATTCGGAAAAGAAATCTTGCA
Source organism: uncultured Rudaea sp. (assembly GCA_964657965.1). Lineage (GTDB taxonomy): Bacteria > Pseudomonadota > Gammaproteobacteria > Xanthomonadales > Rhodanobacteraceae > Rudaea. Next base: position 19,803 of record CAZZWP010000044.1, read on the forward strand.
GCCGTTTCAGTCCATCGGTCAGCTCCGACGGTTTGCACGTGTAAGAAATGCGGATCGCCTTCGGTTCGCCGAAAGCCGAACCCGGTACGCAGGCGACGCCTTTGGCATCGAGCAACGCGTTGCAGAAATCGACATCGTTGTTGATCGCATTGTCGCCGTGCTTCTTGCCGAACGCGACGGAAATATCGGGAAATGCGTAGAACGCACCTTGCGGGCGCGGACAATTCACGCCGGGAATTTTTTTCAGCGCAGCCATGACTTCGTCGCGGCGTTTGGCGAAGTCGGCGCATTTGGCAACGGGAATATCTTGAGGTCCGTTGAAAGCAGCTGTAGCAGCCGCCGTGACGACTTCCGGCAAACTCGTGATGTGATTCGAGTTCAACGTGACTTGCGATTGTGCGACGGCTTCAGGCGCCGCCACCAATCCCACGCGCCAGCCCGGCATGCCGTACGTTTTCGAAATCGAATCGACGATGATGACGCGATCGCGCAATTCCGGCCGCGCCTTGATCAGATGCGCGTACGGCAATCCGTCGAACACCATGCGGTTATAGATATCGTCGGAAATCACCCACATCGGATGTTTGACGAGCACATCGGCGATGGCCTGCACTTCATCCGGCGTGTAGACCATGCCGGTCGGGTTCGACGGATTGTTGAACAGCAACACTTTCGACGTCGGTTTGATCGCCGCTTCGAGTTGCGCCGGCGTGAGCTTGTAGTTTTGTTCGGCCGGGCATTTCAGGATCGTGACTTTCGCGCCGAGGATTTCCGCGATGTCGACGTAGCTCGTCCAGTACGGCGCGGGAATCAGAATTTCGTCGCCTTCGTTGAGCAGCGCGTATAGCAAATTGAACAAGACTTCTTTCGCGCCGATGCCGACGGCGAGATGTTTGCGCTCGTAGCCATCGAAGCCGCCTTCCTTGAGATGTTTCAGGAATCCGTCGAGCAAGGCGTCGGGACCGCGATTCGATCCGTATTGCCCCGTGTCGTGTTTCAGCGCTTCGTGCGCGGCGGCGTACACATGTTCGCCGGGAAGAAAATTCGGCACGCCGATGGAAAAGCTGATGATGTCGCGGCCCGATGCCTTGAGCTTCTTGGCCTTGTCGGCCACCACCATGATCGCGCTGGGTTTCGCGCGGCCCATGCGTTTGGCTAGCTCAAGCATCGATCATCCTCATCAGCGGCGAAGACAGCGCGCCATTTTATCACACTACTGCAACGCACCAATCATCCTCTGCGGAGAATTTGTTACGCTGCGGGCGAACTCATCGCGCAGGAGCAATCGCATGGCAGGCCACGGCATCATCATGACATTTGTGATCGGACTGATCGTCGGCATCGTCGCGAAGTTTTTCCATCCCGGCAACGATCCGGGCGGTTTCATCATCACGGCCATTATCGGCATCGCCGGATCGTTTCTCGCCACGTATGCCGGCCAGGCGATGGGTTGGTACGCACAAGGTCAGCCGGCTGGATTTATCGCATCCGTCGTCGGCGCGCTGATTCTGTTGATTTTGCATCGGATGATCGCGCCGATGCGCAAGTAGTGCGTCGAATGAAATAATGGACATATCCTGCGACCGTCCGCGTCATGTCACTTTCATCGGCGCGGAGTGCATTAGGCTTGCCGCCTTTCAGCGCGGTCATCCGGGATGCAAGAAATACGAATCGCGCGCGTGGCAGTTGGGTTACGTCACCGCGACGAACATGTCGAGATTATCGATTGGCGACTAGAGCACGACGGGTCGCTGACCGAAATCGTCGTGCCTCGTCAAGAATCATCGCTCACCGCGCGTCGAGAATTTTGTTCCACTGCGCAAGACGATTTTTCTCTTTCTCGAACAACGGCGCGTAATCGCCTTTGATCGTGATCGAGCCGATTTTTTCGCCGGTGCGGATCTGATCGACGATCTCGCGATCTTCGCTACCGAGAATGTGGCCGAACACCGTGTGCTTGCCATCGAGCCAAGGAGTGGCGACGTGCGTGATGAAGAACTGGCTGCCGTTCGTGCCGGGGCCGGCATTGGCCATCGACAGCACGCCAGCGGAATCGTGCTTCAGCGCCGGGACGATTTCGTCCTCGAACTTGTAGCCCGGTCCACCGCGCCCGCTACCCTCCGGGCAACCGCCCTGGATCATGAAATCCGGAATGACGCGATGGAAGCTCAATCCGTCGTAATACTTGCGCACGGCTAAATTGACGAAGTTGGCCACCGTGATCGGCGTCTGGTCCGCGAACAGGCGCAGATGGATGGTGCCACGGCCGGTGACGATGTGGGCCTGCAAGTCGTTCGAGCTCATTCGATAGCTTCCATGTTTTGACGAGGCCCGAAATGATAGCCGAACCGGCGCGCCCGGATGTTGCATTGCGGCAGCCGCGCCGCAAATCAGGTATAATTGCGCGATTCTCCTGACCTTTTGCCCGCCGTCCGGTGGGTCTATTCCTATGTCTATCGAAAAACTCCGCAACATCGCCATTGTCGCTCACGTCGATCACGGCAAAACCACGCTGGTCGATTGCCTGCTCAAACAGTCCGGTACCTTCAGCGAGCGCACCGTGCTCGCCGAACGC
>CAZZWP010000045.1:0-22298 GCA_964657965.1 uncultured Rudaea sp.
GGTTTCGCCTTCGTGGCAGAAATCGAATTCGACGATCTCGATGCCTTGCAGCGCAACGATGGTATGCAAGGTCTTCCGATACGCCGGATGCACCGACGTGGGCACGAGCACTTTGCGCGGCCCTTTCTTCAAGCAGCGTTCGGCCATCAACACCGCTTCGGCGAGCGACGTCGCGCCGTCGTACAACGAGGCGTTGCTGACGTCCATGCCGGTCAGACGCGTCATCATCGTCTGATATTCGTAAATGAGTTGCAGCGTGCCTTGGCTGGCTTCGGCCTGATACGGTGTGTACGCGGAATAGAATTCGCCGCGCGACACGAGCGCCCATACCGCGGCGGGAACATGATGTTCGTACGCGCCGGCGCCGCAAAAGTTGAGCGGCGTGCCATCTTGCGCGGCGCGCTCCTTCATCAGACGCGTTACTTCCATTTCGCTCAAGCCCGTCGGCACGTGGTTGAGCTGTTCGATTTTCAACGAGTCCGGAATTTCGTCGAACAAATCCTCGATTCGCGACACGCCGATCGTTTTCAGCATTTCGCGGACGTCGGATTCGGAGTGCGGAATGAACGGCATGTCGATCTCAGGCGATTAAGCGGCGACGCGTATCGATCAGCGTCGCGCTGTGACGAAAAGAGAATTGCGGAAAACGGATGCGGAGCGAATCAGTGCTCTTCGCTTTCGATCAACTCGGCATACGCATCGGGATCGAGCAGTTCTTCCTGCTCTTCGGCGAGGTTGGTCGGCTTGACGACGAAGACCCAGCCTTCGCCATACGCGTCTTCGTTGATCGTCTCGGGTTTGTCGGCCAGTGCGCTGTTGACGGCTGTGACTTTTCCAGACACGGGTGCGTAAACGTCGGATGCCGCCTTCACGGACTCGACGACCGCGCACGCGGTGCCCGCCTGCACGTCGTCGCCGACGCTGGGCAATTCGACATAGACGAGATCGCCGAGCAATCCTTGCGCGTGATCCGAAATTCCTACCGTGACGGAGCCGTTGTCTTCGACTCGCGCCCACTCGTGGGACTTCATGAATTTCAGATCGCCGGGAATTTCATTCATGACTGCTTCCTTGGGTTCGGTCAAGCGGGGCTCGGCATAATTCTACACCGAGCACGACGCCTGCAAAGTCACATTCCGTCGCGCGGCTTGCCGTCGCGGACGAAGGGATATTTCACGATGCGTACACCGACCAGCTTGCCGCGAATGTCGACCTGCGCCTGATCCGCACCGGCCGGCACGCGCGCGAACGCGACGGACTTGCCGAGTGTGGGCGAAAACGTGCCGGATAGGATTTCGCCATCGCCTTTCGGCGTCACGACGCGCTGCCCATGCCGCAGGACGCCTTTCTCATCCATCACCAATCCGACCATCTCCCGTTTGAGGCCATCGGACTGCTGTTTTTCCAGCGCGGCGCGGCCGAGGAAATCGCGACCGGCGTCAAGCGATACCGTCCACGCGAGGCCGGCTTCCCACGGCGTGATCGATTCGTCCATATCTTGTCCGTAAAGATTCATGCCGGCTTCCAGACGCAACGTATCGCGCGCACCAAGCCCCGCCGGCTTCACGCCGGCGGCGACGAGCTTGTTCCAGAGTTCGACGGCGTGCGACGACGGTACGATGATCTCGTAACCGTCTTCGCCAGTATAACCGGTGCGAGCAATGAACAGATCGTCGCCTTCCACGACGACGAACTTGCCGATCTTCGCGGCTTTGTCGCGCGTCGCGTCAGTCAGTATCGATTGCACTTTCGCGCGCGCTTCCGGACCCTGTACCGCGATCATCGACAGATCGCCGCGCTCGGTGACATTCACACTGAAGGCCTTGGCCTGTTTCTGAATCCACGCCAGATCTTTATCGCGCGTCGATGCATTGACGACAACGCGGAAAAAATCTTCGCGCAGGAAATAGACGATGAGATCGTCGATCACGCCGCCCTGCTCGTTCAACATCGCCGAATACAGCGCTTTGCCGGAGACTTTCAATTTGTCGACGCTGTTGGCCAGTAAATAACGCAGGAATTCGCGCGTGCGATCGCCGTGCAGATCGACGACGGTCATGTGCGAGACATCGAACATGCCCGCATGCTTGCGCACGGCGTGATGTTCTTCGATCTGCGAACCGTAGTTGAGCGGCATGTCCCAGCCACCGAAGTCCACCATCTTCGCGCCGAGCGCGCGATGCGTTGCGTTGAGGATCGTAGCGTGAGTCATGGCGGCAACCGAAAAACGGGCGCGCATTATCGCATGCCGCTGCGGGCGGGAATAAAACGGCGCTCTCGTCGATCTAGCACAGTATCCCCACCACGGAGTGCGCCATGACTACGTCAAAAGATAAGGAACAACCGTCCATCGTTCTCGAAAGCGCTGGACGTCGCCAGGCATTGGGCTGCATTGCCGGATGGGCGGGCGCGGCGGTGGTATGGACAATGGTGGGCGGCGTGCCACGCGCGCTCGGCAGCACGCGCAGTGGCGTCGACGCGGCATCGAAAAACGCGTTTACGTTCGTGCAGATCAGCGACACGCACATCGGATTTCATAAAGATGCCAATCCCGATGTCGTGGGCAGCTATCGCAAGGCGGCTGCGGAGATCAATGCGTTGCCGCACGAGCCGGCGCTGGTTCTGCACACCGGCGACGTGAGTCATCTGTCGAAGCCGGACGAGTTCGGACAGGCCAAGGAATTGTTCACGGAAATCCACATCGACCGCGTGCACACCATTCCCGGCGAACACGATGCGCTCGACGACGGACTCGCAGGCTATCTCAAATTTTTCGACCACGACGGAAAAACCCGCGGCTGGTACAGCTTCGATCAAAACGGCGTGCACTTCATCGGGTTGACGAATGTGCTGAATTTCAAGATGGGCACGATGACGTCGATCGGCGACGACCAACTGGCGTGGGTCAAGCAGGATTTGGCCGGCGTGTCGAAATCGACGCCGATCGTGGTGATGGGCCACATTCCGTTATGGACGATCTATGCGCCGTGGGGGTGGGGAACCGCCGATGCCGATCAGTTGATGACGATGCTGAAACCCTACGGTTCGGTGACGGTATTGAACGGCCACATTCATCAGGTGCTGCAAAAAGTGGAAGGCAATGTCGCGCTGCACACGGCGCGGTCGCTCGCATACCCGCTGCCGACGCCGGGACAGGAAGGCATCGGCGAACCCGGCCCGGTGAAAGTTCCGGCGGAACAGCTCGGCAAGATGCTCGGCACGCGCGAGATCACGGTCGTGCGTGGCAAACACGAATTGGCGATGGTCGACACACCCATCGATCACGCGTGAAGACGACGATGAAACTGACGGCATTATTTCTAGCGGCGATTCTTTTTGGCGGATCGGCACTCGCCGACGAACCGCCGACCATCACCGTGCAAAAATTTGCGTTCACGCCGAAAGAGATCACCGTCATTCCGGGCACGAAGGTTAAATGGATCAACAAAGACGAGACGCCGCACACCGTGAGCACGAGCGACAAGCGTTTCATGTCGAAGGCGATGGACACCGACGATACCTACGAATACACATTCGTCACGGAAGGCGATTTCAGCTACTTTTGTACGTTGCATCCTTTCATGACGGGCGTGGTTCACGTCCACAAATAACGGACGCGATGCGCACATGACGGCGGCAACGAATTCCTGGATCGGCGACCTGGTGCAACAGCATCTGGATGCCGCGTACAACCTAAGCCGCTGGCTGCTCGGCAACGAACAGGACGCCGCCGATGCCGTGCACGACGCGTACGTGCGCGCCGCACGCGCGGCGCACACGTACGCGGGCGGCAACGCGCGCTCGTGGTGGCTGGCGATCGTGCGCAACTGCTGCTTGACGGTACTTGCGCTGCGCAAAAAAGAAAGTCATCTGCGCAGTGTTGAAGCCACACCGGAAGCCGCAACGGCACAGGATGCGGAAAGCGGCGCGCACCAGGAACAATGCCGAACGCTGATCGCCGATCATCTGCGCGCGTTGCCCGCCGAATTTCGCGAAGCGCTCGTCTTGCGCGAACTCGAAGATCTTTCTTATCGCGAAATCGCCGACGTGCTCGGCGTGCCGATCGGCACCGTCATGTCACGCCTGTCGCGCGGCCGCGCGATGTTGCAGCGCGCACTCGGCGAATCAACGCAGGGGAATCAGTATGGACTGTAAAACCGCGTCGGCTTTGCTCGAAGCGTATCTCGACAACGAGCTCGATCGCGACACGGCGCGTGAGATCGAAAAACATCTGGACGCGTGCGCGGATTGCCGTGAGGCGCTGACTAAACTCGACGAAGTCCGCCTCGCATTGCGCGACTCGTCGTTGCGTTATGCCGCGCCGAGCGACTTGCGCGAACGTCTATTTCAGCAATCGACAATGCCGCCGCGAATCCATCGCCGCCACTGGCTCGCGCTCGCTGCGTCGTGGGTTTTGGCATTCGCAGCGGGCGGTATTTTCTTCTCGCTCGGCCACAACCACGCCGACGCCGGCGATCAAACGATTCGCGACGCTTTCGCCAGCCACTGGCGCGCGCTCGCGGCCACGTCGCCGGTCGATGTCGTATCGACGGATCGTCACACCGTGAAACCGTGGTTCGAAGGCAAGCTGTCGCAGGCGCCGGACGTTCGCGATTTCGCCGATCAAGGTTTCGCGCTCGTCGGCGGACGCATCGATTATCTCGGCGACAAGCGTGTGCCGGCGCTCGTGTATAAACATGGGCAACATCTCATTGACGTCTTCGTCTTGCCGGCGGCCGAAGCCCCGTCGTTAGAGACGGGCAAAGAAAATGGCTACGCGTTGCACACGATCGCGATGGGCGATCAGCGCGCGCTGGTGGTGTCGGATATGGACGAACACGAGTTCGGCCTATTCGCCGAGTTGTTGTCGCGGCATTGACGATTTAGCCGGCGATCGCCTTTTCAAGCGCGGTGAGCGACAAATATCCCGCGTGCATCGCCAGCCAGATCAGGCTTAGGATCGCGTGCACGTGTCGATTTTTCGACAGCATCGAAACGATCGCGATGCCGAGCAGAGCCGGCAGGAAATAAACATATTCCGACGGCACGTCGCGCAAGTGATCAACCTGTTTCCAGACCGTCTCCGGCACATCGATGAGCAGCGACACGGTCATCATGCCGAAAATCCATCGATTGTTCGCGAAGTAATAGCGCTCGAAATCCATGTCGGTGGGAAATTCCGCCGGGAACATCTGCGACGACAGCATGAAAATCACAATGGAATAGACCGACAGGAAAAAAAACAATTCCGTCGTCCATGTCTGCAACTTGTTCCAGTTCGCCATACCCCACCAAATGGCGAGGACGTAGACGATGAGATTGATCGTCCACACGACATGCACCCAGTAAATTCTGACCGTCGTGCGTTGCTGGATGAGTTTGCTCAAGCCCCGCAGCAAATGCGTCAGCGCAAGACCGAGAATGACCGAAATAAGTACACTGAGGTGCGCGAACACCGCTAGTGCGCCGCGCGCACCACGAGCGTCGTACCGTCGACGGACACCACTTCGATCGGCGAACCCGCCGGCAGCTCGGGCCCTTCGACCATCCATAGCGAATCGCCCACGCGCGCCTTGCCATGTCCATTGACGATGGCGCTATCGAGGACATAGCGGCGACCGACATATTGTTCGGCGCGGCGATTCAACAACGGTTGATCGGTCAGCGCGTCACGCGCATGGCGGATGAATTTCCAATACAGAAAACAGCTGGCGAGCGACAGAACCACGAAGACGACAACTTGAACCGGAAACGACATATCCGGCATCACGAGAACAATGGCGCCCATCACAGCCGCCGCCACGCCGATCCACAACATGAAAAATCCCGGCGCGAGAATTTCCGCGCCGATCAGCAGCAACGCGAGCAACCACCAGCCGTAATGTGTTGCGAGATTCGTCAACATATCCACATTTCCACAAAGTTATGAAGTGGGCGGCGCCGGTGTGAACGAACGCTGTGCCGGCGGCGGCGCGGGCGGCCGGGCGAGCGCCGTCTGCGCTTGCTGATCGAGCAAACTGCTCTTGGCCAGTTCCGCGATACCGGCCAGCGAGCCGAGAATGCCGGTGGCTTCCATCGGCAGCAGCATGATCTTCTGGTTCGGCGCGCCCACCATCGCCTTCAGCGCGTCGATGTATTTGGTCGCGACGAAATAGTTGATCGCATTGATATCGCCGTTACGAATCGATTGCGACACCATTTCCGTCGCTTTCGCTTCGGCTTGTGCCGCGCGTTCGCGCGCTTCGGCTTCGCGGAATGCGGCTTCGCGTTTGCCTTCGGCGGAAAGAATCGCCGACTGTTTTTCGCCTTCGGCTTTGAGAATTGCCGCCTGGCGAAAACCTTCGGCTTCCAAAATGTTCGCGCGCTTCTCGCGCTCGGCTTTCATCTGACGCGCCATCGAATCGATCAAATCGCGCGGCGGCTGAATGTCCTTGATCTCGATGCGGTTGCACTTCAATCCCCACGGATGCGTCGCTTCATCGACCACGCGCAACAAACGCGCGTTGATGTCGTCGCGCTTCGACAGCGATTCGTCCAGATCCATCGATCCGAGTACGGTTCGGATATTGGTCATGACCAGATTCAGAATCGCCTGCTGCAGATTCGATACTTCGTACGCCGCTTTCGCCGCGTCGAGCACCTGATAGAACACGACGCCATCCACGCGCACGACCGCGTTGTCTTTCGTGATGACGTCCTGCGACGGAACATCGAGCACCTGCTCCATCATGTTCATCTTGCGGCCGACCGTCTGATAAATCGGAATCAGCACATGCAAGCCGGGCTGCATGGTGCTCGTGTAGCGGCCGAACGTTTCTTTGGTCCATTCGTAACCTTGAGGGACGACGCGCAGGGTTTTCGCCATGAAGATGACGACCACGATCAGCAGTACCAGTGCAACGAGTCCGCCGCCACCCATGAGATTCTCCCCAGCCAATTTACGTAGTCGTAGTATATCGACGTCCGACTACGACATTGAGACGCCCGGTGTTAAGATTCGGTTTGTTGCCGCCCGCGCTCGCCGCTTCCGCGGGCCTTTCAATCGGTTATGGGGAGATTCCAAATGAAACGTCAACTCACGCTTGCGATCAGTGTCGTGCTGCTCAGTCTCAGCGGTTCGGCTTTTGCGATCACGGATACGGAAACCAATGCGAGTATTCCGTTCAACCTCGCCGCGCCTGGTGCGCGCAGCATGGGCATGGGTGGTGCGTTTCTCGGCCTGGCCGATGACGCGACGGCCGCGTACACCAACCCGGCCGGTTTGACGCAGCTCGTCACGCCGGAAATTTCGATCGAAGGTCGCCACACCGATTACAGCATTCCGTACATCAATGGCGGCACGGCGTCGCTCAGTCCGTTCAACGGATCGGGCCTCGATTCAAATGACGCGAACAGTTCGATCAACAATCTTTCGTTCATCTCATTCGTGTTGCCGCACGATCGCTGGTCGTTCGCGGTTTATCGCGACGAACTCGTTCGATTCAACACGGATTTCGCCACATCCGGCGATACGGGTGCAGTAGTCGGTCCCGCGGGCAATCAATTCGCGACATTGCCGGTGGATGCGCATTCTGATTTGCGCATCGTCAATTACGGCGTCAGTGCGGCGTACAAAGTGGCCGACAATATTTCGCTGGGTCTCGGACTTTCCTATTACGACTTCAAGGTCGACACACTGATCACGCGTTTCGAGTTCCCCAACAACACGCAGAACATTCCGGCCGGCACGCCGGTCAATCAGCAAGTTCAGAACGGCAGCGACAATGATGTGGGCGTCAACCTCGGCGCGCGTTTCGTGCTGAGCGAACATTTCAGCGCCGGCCTCGTTTATCGCAAAGGACCCACGTTCGATTACAAAGCCAGCAACACGGTGATCATCGATCCTGTCACCGTCGTGACCGCGCTGAACAACGTCAAATTCAAAGTGCCCGACGAATACGGCGCCGGTTTGAGCTGGCATCCGAACGATGCGCTCGTGGTCAATTTCGATGCCGACTACGTCGAATATTCGCAGCTCACGCGCGGCATCCAGTCGCTGTTCGGCAACGATCCGGCGCAAGTGTCGCGTCTGTCGATTCCGAACGGCACGGAATACCATCTCGGCGGCGAGTATACTTTTACGCAAATGTCGCATCCGTTCAGCGTCCGCGCCGGCGTGTGGCACGATCCGCGCCATTCGATCGAATATAAAGGCGATCCGGGCGACAGCGACGTCAATGCCATCGCACTCGCCACACTATTCAGCGGCACCAAAGGTTCGCAGACGCACGGCTCGCTCGGCGCCGGTTTCGCGTTCAGCAAATTCCAGATCGACGCGGCAGCGGATTTTTCCGACCTCACGACTATGTATTCGATCTCGGCCGTCTATCACTTCTGAAACAGATGCAGACCTCGGTGCCGCCGACGCGGCGCCGAGTTCGACGATCGATCAGCGATTGTCCTGATAGAAACTGCGGAACGCCGGTGAGAATAATGCGGCGTCCGGCGCGGCCGCATCCAATGCGCGAGCGGCGCGAATGTCCGCACGCGCGCCGTTGAGCAGCTGATCGTCGGCGGAAATTTTTCCTAGCGTAAATTTCGACGCGGCCCGCACCAGATAAGCGTGATAGCGGGCATGCGTGTCTGCGTATGCGTCTGGATTGATACGCACCACGTCGACGTATTGCCCAGCGAGGTAATCGTCGAATGCTTGCACCAACGGCGGCGGCGGTTCGCTTTTTGAAACGACCGGCGTTTTCTCCGGCGGCGGTTTGGGCGGTGTTATGACCGGCGGCGGATTATTCTTCGCAACGGTTTTTACCGGCGGTTCGACGGGCTTGGTGATCGGCGGCGGCTCGACCGGCTTCTCTTCTTTTTTCACCACCGCGACTTTCGACGCGCACGTCGAACTGTCACGTTGCTGCTCGCCGGCAATATCCGGAATTTCTGTGGCGATGCCCCGGTTTTGTGCCGAATTCCATTGCGCCAGCGCGCCGGCGCAATCGCCCTGCTTGAACGCGATCAGCCCAAGATAATGTTGCGGCACATACGGTTCATACACTTGGCCATATAAACGCATCTTGGTCGCCGGCTCGGCGTGTTCGCTCTCGGCCTGCTGCATCAACGTGCGCGCTTCGGCGAGATTGCCATCGCGAAATGCTTTCAATCCGCGTGCGTAGCTATCTTTGTAATCGGCGTGAGCGATCGACGCGACCAGCAGGCCGACGGCTATCGCACCGATTCGGCAACCGTTACCAGCCTGCACGCGAGAAATACTCTTTCGACGAGATGGTCGGAAACGCGGCGTTCGCCGTCACGCGTTTGCGCGCTTCGACTTTCGCGATCACCTGCACCGGTTTCGCCGCTTTCGGATGCTTGAACGTGATCACGTAACTGCCGGCTGGCAACGTGAGCACGAGCGGCGTACTCGCTTCCGCGGGAAGTTCGATTTTCTGCTTATTCGCATCGACGATCGAATCGACATTGCCCCACGGATACGCGTTCAGAACCAATTCGCCGCGCTCGGCTTCGAGTCGCGCTTTTTCCGCATCCGCGATTTTCGTGCGCAGCGTCGGCAGCGACGCCACCAATGCGTCGTAACGCGGCTCGCCGCTAAACAGCTTGCTCTGGTCTTTCACGAATGCCGCACGCTCATCGAAACGCGCGGTATCGTTCGCCGATTGGAGTTCATCGCGAAGCTCGTCGGCAAAATGTTCGCGCAGCGCGAGCGTCGCTTTGTTTTGCGGATCGCTCGCGAGTAACTCGCTCATGTCGCGCGCGACTTTGCGCAGTTGATCCAGCGAAAGATCGGTCGCCGCGAGTATTTTCTCGATGCGTCCGCGCGCTTCTTGCGCCTGCGCATTCGCCTTTTCGGTCGCCAACTGCGTTTGGATTTTCGTCGCCAACGCGCCGAGCGCGGCATCCTGCGGAAAAACCTTGCGCGATGCGTCGACCATCGCCAGCGCGGCGCCGGCATCGTTCGGCGCGCGCGCTTGCGCCGCTTCGACGACGCGACTCGGCAACTCCGCGAGCAATTGTTTCGCGTCCGCATTGCCCGCATCCTGTTGCAGGACGGATTGCAATGCGGCGTACGCATCGTCTTTCGCGGGCGGCACGAACCGTTGTTCGGCGATCGCTTCGCGCGCCGCGCTCAGCGTTTGGGCAATCTTGCTCGCACGCTCGCCGAGGCGCTGTTGAATCTGAGACTGCAGCGTTTGCGCATCGGCGAGGTTCGGTGCCGCTTTCAACGCAAGACCCAGCCGATCGAGCGCGCGCGGCGACTGACCGATCGAATCGAAACGCCGCGCTTCAGCCAATAACGCTTTGCCCAGCGCCGTGCCGAATTCGGCGACTCGCTTGTCGTCCGTCGATTGTTTAGTCAAATCGCCAAGTGTCTCGTACGCGTTGTCGCCGCCAGGTTCGGCCAGACGTCCGGCAATCAATTGTTGATTGCCGCGCGCGAGCGACGCTGCGATCGCTTTTTCCGCGATCTCGGTTTTCTGCTGCGAATCGGCCTGCTTTCGTAATGCCGCAAACGCAGCTTCGTTGCCGACATACGATTGCAGTTGATTGAGTTCATCGATCGCGCGCGTCGCGTTGCCTTCCTGCAGCGATTTGCTCGGTTCCGCGAGCTGTTGCGCGATGACGGCATCCAGGATTTTGCGCACATCGGCATCGTTCGGCGACAGTTGCAGCGCTTGCTGCAGTAACGGATACGCACCGTTCTCGCCGAAAATTTTTCCGGCCGTGCGCGCGGCTTCCGCGCGTTGCACCAGCGTTTGTACTTGCTGTTTCGACTGCGCCGATTTTTTTGCCAGCGCGATCTGCGAGGCGAGCACACGCAGTTGCGGATCGTCGGGCCGCATCAACAGCGCCTGATTGTCGAGATCGGCCGCTTCGTCGATCTTGCCCGCCTTGAGCGACTGCTCCGATTGCGCCAACAACGCCCTTGCGATTTCATCGAACAACACCTGCGCGCGCGGATTCTCCGGATCACGCTGCTGCACTTTCTGCAGATAAGCGAACGCGCTGTCGTCGGCGGGTACGACGAGCTGGTTCGATTTGATGCGATGCTCGGCGCGATCGATCCAGAATCCGACCAGTTCCTGTTCGTCCTTATTCAAACCACCCTTGCCATGCAACGAAAGCCACACGCCGATGGCGACAAGGACGATCCCGATGACGGCGGTGACCGTCATCACCGAGGGGATTTTCGAGCGCGATTGCGGCGCGGGCGGCATCGCCGGCATTGGCGTGGGCGTGGGACGCGGTGTCGGCAAACTGCCTAACAGCGAATCGCGCAGACCCTGTCCCGTCGGTGTACTGCCGAATCCCAGCGCGCGCAATTGTTCCGACGACGGGGCGTTCGGATCGACGTTCAATCGCATCAGCAACGTGTTGCTGTGGATCAATCGCGATTTCAGATCCTGCGAAAATTCCTTCATGCCCGTATAACGCTCGTCACGATTTTTCGCGAGCATGCGATCGAGCACGGGCTGGAACGCGGCGTGTTCGTCGGGCAAGGTCGGCGCGGGTTGCGTGAGATGCGCCATCAATACCGCGATCGGTGTATCACCACGAAACGGTGCGTGTCCGGCCAATAATTCGTAAAAAAGTATACCCAGGCTGTACAAATCGGCGCGGCCATCGACGGATTGGCCGTTGATCTGCTCCGGACTCATGTACGTCGGCGTGCCGACGAGCATGCCGGTTTGCGTGAGCCGCGTCGCCGAGCCGTCCTGATAGCGCGCGATGCCGAAATCGGTGAGCACCGGCGTGCCGGAATCGCGGAACATGATGTTGGCCGGTTTCAGATCGCGATGGACGACGCCGTGCGTGTGCGCGAAGTCGAGCGCCGAGGCGATCTGGACGATGACCGACACCGCATCGGCCAGCGAAATGCCGTCGCGCATGCGCTCGGACAACGTGCCGCCGTCGAGGAACTCCATGCTGATGTACGCCATCGCATCGTTGCTGACGATGTCGTACACCGCCACGATGTTCCGGTGCGGCAGCTTGGCCATCATGCGGCCTTCGAGCAGGAAGCGTTTTTCGGCCTGCATGTTTTCTTCGGAGGCCAGATCGCCGCCGCGGCGCATCACTTTGATGGCGACTTTGCGATCCAGCGAGCGCTGCAGCGCCAGATAAACGGTCGACATTCCGCCTGTCCCGAGGGGACGCAGAATCTCGTAGCCGGGTATCTGAACGGAGCTGATCGCCATAAAAACCCCCGCTCCGATCATAGCATCGGGCTGCAGCGGCTTTTAGAATTTTCCGAGCGAAATCAGTCTTGCGGCAGCGCGAGCGCGACGACGAGTCCACCGCCCTCGCGGTTCGCCAACGTGACGCGTCCGCCGTGCGCTTCGGTGATTTCGCGCGTCAATGCCAAACCCAGTCCCGTGCCGCTGCGTTTTGTCGAATAGAAAGGAAGCAAGGCGTTGGCGAGAACGGTCTCCGTCATGCCCGATCCGCGATCGCGCACTTCGATTCGCACCTCGTTGCCGCGGGGCAAGACGGCCACCTCCACTGTCCCTGATTCGCCGCCCGCCTCGTGCGCATTCTTGAGCAAGTTGATCATCACCTGCTCGAGTTGTGCGCGATCGAATTTTCCCGGCTGCGTCGGCGCGGGTTCGCTTAGCGTAAACGCATGATGGTGGCCAAGCTGGTTCAGAAACTCGTTCCAGTCGACGGACTCGACGCGCGGCTGCGGCAGTTTCGCGAACTCAGCGTAGCCGCGAATGAAACCGTCGAGATGACGGGAACGTTCTTCGATGGTGTCGAAAACCGTCGTCAGGCGATCCGTGTCGCCACGCTGAGCGAGTGCGCGGCCTGAATGCGCGAGCGATGAAATCGGCGCCAGCGAGTTGTTGAGTTCGTGACTGATGACGCGGATGACTTTTTTCCACGTTTGTACTTCTTGTCGTGACAATTCGCGCGTGAGCCGTTTGATTTGCAACAGACGATGCGAACGTCCATTGAGGCGAACGTCGCGTTGCGACAAGTGAAATGTTTCTTCTTCGTTGTCCAGGCTGACGGTGAACAAGCGATCCTGATGCGATGCGAGCGCGGCCGCCAACGGTTGCGGAGATTCGGCAACCACAGCGCCGAAATCCAGACCGTTCATGCGTTTGCCGCCGTTGAGCAACGCACGCGCGGCGAGATTGGTGTAGACGATGTGGTCGTGTGCGTCGACGAGCAACAAGGCGGTCGGCGAATTTTGTACGACGGTGTCGAGGAGCAATTCGCGCTGGAAAAGATTTTGGCGTTCGTCGCGCAGTACGCGGCCGAGTTCATTGTGGGCGCGGAGCAGATCGCCGAGTTCGTCCTTGCGGGTCGCATTGAGGGAGGTGCTGAAGTCGCCGTCGCGGAAACTGGTGACGCTGCCGGAGACTACGCGCAGGATTGATGCAAGGGGCGACGCGATCAATCGTGCGACCCAGACCGAGACCGGGATTAAGACGATGCTGGCGACGAGTGCAACCAGCCCCGGTGATTGCCACCACATGCCGAGAAAAATTGTGAAGGACATGCCGGCGATGGAGAGCATCGCTAGGAGGATGGCGAGTTTGCCTTCGAGGGAAAATAGTCGCATGTAGGGAGAATATCAGTTCGGAATTGATGACCCTTCTCTCGCTCGTCATTCCGG
Source organism: uncultured Rudaea sp. (assembly GCA_964657965.1). GTDB lineage: Bacteria > Pseudomonadota > Gammaproteobacteria > Xanthomonadales > Rhodanobacteraceae > Rudaea. Next base: position 13,625 of record CAZZWP010000045.1, read on the forward strand.
CGAAAGCCGGAATCCAGCGACGCTGCTCTACCACTTGTCATTCCAGCGAATGCTGGAATCCAGCGCTTTGTCTTTGATGTTTTGCAACAAGAAACAGAGCTTTCACTCGCTGCGCGAGCGAGTCACTTTTTTTGCTGGTGCAAAGAAAGTAACCAAAGAAACACCTGGTTCTTCACGTACGGTGTGCTCGCCGACGCGACATCCGTGTCCCGGCGGCGAACGGCGCGCATCCCGCGCGCCCTCAGCGTCGCGTCGAGTTTTTTTCAGGCTTCTATGCCGAGTTTTTCTAGGCGTCGGTAAAGCGCCTGTCGCGAAAGCCCGAGTTCTGCGGCGGCTTGGCTGATGACGCCTTTCGATTTCGCGAGCGCGGCTTCGATCATCGTTCGATCGGGTTCCGGCACGACGGGTTTCGCGGCAACAGCCGCGCGCGCGACTAACCCGAGATCCGCCGCGCGGATGACGCCATCGCGACACAAAAGACTCGCGCGCTGGATCGAATTTTTCAGTTCGCGTACGTTGCCGGGCCACGCGTATTCCTGCAACGCGGTGCGCGCGTCGGGCGCGAGTGCGAGTTCGTCACCAAGAAAGTGTTCGGCGAGCGGAAGAATATCGTCGGGGCGCGATGCCAATGACGGCAGCGTGAGCTCGATGACGTTGAGTCGATAGTACAAATCTTCGCGGAAACGTCCGTCGCGGATCATCGCGACGAGATCGGCGTTCGTCGCGCTGATCACGCGCACTTTTGTTTGACGCACTTTGCTCGAACCGAGTCGTTCGAATTGTCCCGTCTCGAGGATGCGCAACAATTTCATTTGACCGGGCAACGGCAGATTGCCGATTTCGTCGAGCATCAGCGTGCCGCCATCGGCAAGTTCGAACCGGCCCTCGCGCACCTTGTTCGCGCCGGTGAATGCGCCCGCTTCGGCGCCGAATAATTCGGCTTCGATCAGTTCCGATGGAAGTGCGCCGCAGTTGACGATGACAAACGGCCCGGATTTCACGGCGGAATTGGCGTGGACGATTTCCGCGATGCGTTCTTTGCCCGCGCCGTTCGGGCCGGTGATGAGAACGGGTACGTCGGCGCGCGCGACTTGGCACGCCAGTTCGATCAAGCGCTCCATTTGCGCCGAGGCGAACACCGCGCCGCGCAAATCGAATTTCTGGCTCAACTCACTGCGGTGCGCGCGACGCTCGCCGCGCAATCGCGACACTTCGCGCGTGCTTTCGCCCAACTCTAAAAGATTCTCGACCGTCGCGAGCAATTTCGTGTCGTCCCACGGTTTCGACAAATAATCCGCCGCCCCGGCTTTGACTAATTCGACGGCGGTCGGCAGATGCGTCCAGGCGGTGAGCAAAATCACCGGCAAATCCGGATGACGATCGCGAATGGCGCGGAATAGCGCGACGCCTTCGTCGCCCGATGTCGTGTCGGCGCTGAAGTTCATGTCCTGCACGACCAGATCGACGCGTTCGCGATCGAGCAATGCGAGTCCATCGTTCGGATTCAATGCCGACACCGTGCGGATTTCGCGCAGACCGAACAGCACATCGAGCGCGGTGACTACCGCGGGATTGTCGTCGATGACGAGAATGGTGCGCATCGGCGCATTTTGACGTATTCGGCAGCGCATGGGCAGCTTGGATGCTGCCCAACGCGATTTGGTTGCAATGCGCGCGGCAGTTCACGCTGGCGCGCACTGCAAAAAAATTGTACTCAGACGCTGCGCGTCGCGGTTGCAGGCGGCACACGCGATGCGCGCGTGGCCGGACCGAGCACGGCGATCTGGCCGAGTATCCACAAACACAAGAAACCGATCGGCACGTAATGCCAGGGCAGCAACGATCCCTGATAGTGCGTCATCAGCCACAGACTGAATGCGTAGCTCAGTACCGCGCCGAGAATGAGACCGCCACTCGTGATCAGGAAATTTTCGGTGAGAAAGTAACGCAAGATATCGAAGCGCGTGGCGCCGAGCGCGCGTCGCGTGCCGATCTGTCGCGTGCGTTGCGCCACCCAGAAGCTCGCCATGCCGACGATGCCGAGCGCGGTGATCGCCAGCAGACAAAAAATGACGACACCCAGAATGATCGTCATCGCGCGATCGCTGGCGTAAGCGTCGGCGCGCAATTGGGCGACCGGGTGCATCTTGCCGATGATGCGGCTGCGGTTGGATTCGGAAAGTTTCTGTTCGACGGCTTTCATGACTTCATCGCGGCGGCCCGGTTCGGCGCGAACGAGATAGCGCGAGAAGTTTCCGTAGGGCATCCACACCGGCACGAAAGTTGAGTATTCGATATCGTCGCTGCTCACCCACGGTTGCTGCGCGCGATCGACGATGCCGACGATCGTGCTGGCCGGCGGATCTTCATCGAGATAAACCTGTTTGCCGATGGCGTCGCCGTTCGGAAAAAGTTTGTCGGCGAGCGCTTTGGTCACGATGATCACCGGCGGTTGCAGATGATCGCCGAAGTTGATCGAGGTCATGTCGTCCGGCTTGAAATTGCGGCCGCCGGCCAGCGTCAACCCGAACGCATTCAGCGCATCGGAATCGACGATGTAAATCGCCGAATCGGCCGTGGAATTTTTTTGTTTCGGCTGCAGTTGGATGCCGGTGTTCCAGCCGCCTTCGCTCATCGGAACGGAATTGGCGACGGTGGCCGCGGCGACACCGGGAATCTGCCGCACGACTTGCAAGTCCGATTGCTGCGTCAGTCGCGCATCGAAATCTTGGCCGAAACCGGAACTGCCGAACACGAAGGTGTCGGCTTCGTTCATGCCGCTTGGCCGGCCCATGCGCTCGAGACGGCGTTCGATGATGAACATCGAGTTGCAGACGATGGCGAGTGTCAGCGCGACTTGCAGTCCGATGAGAATCATCGCGACTTTGCTTCGCATCAACGCGGAAATGATGGGACGGATTTCCATGGATGTCCTTACTGCGTCTTGAGTTGCTTGGCGGGCGCGATCTGGCATGCGCGCCACGTCGGGTATAGTCCAGCCAGCACGGCCGATGTCACGGCCAATGCGATCGTCGTCATCGTCATCGACCAATCCAGATGCGCGACGGTTTTGTATTGTTCGTATAACGCGCGCACGGCGACGAGGCCCAAACCGGTCAGCACCAACCCGAGAACTCCACCGGTAAGACCGACCACGCCGGATTCGACAAGAAACTGCATAAACACATCGCGACGGCTCGCGCCGAGCGCGCGGCGCAGACCGATCTCGCCTGACTTGCGGGTAAATTTGGCGAGCAACAATCCCACGGTGTTGACGAGACAGACGATCAGGAATGCGAACGCCAATCCGGTCTGCACTTCGACGTCTCGCGAGACGACTTTCTGATCGCGCATCCATTCGGTGACGTTGAGCAGACGGTTGTTGAGCGGCCGGGGAAAACGTCCGAGCCGTTTCTGTTCGGTCACATAATTGTCGAGATACGAATGATAGGCGGCCATACTCGACGGCGAATCCAGTTGCACCCACATCTGCATCCACACGCATTCGGATTGAAGATACGCATCCCAGCCGTCACCCGATGATTTCCAGCAGCTGTTGTTACCGCTGGAGCGATGTTTGAGATCGATCGCCGTTGTAAACGGAATAAAGAATTCGTCCGGATCGCTGAACGCGCCGTTGGTCAAGTCGTAATAGCGCGAGCGCAATTTCCACTCGCCGAGAACACCGAGCACGGTGTAATCCGTTCCATCCATGCGCACCGTTTTACCGACGCTGTTCTGGCCGCCGAACAGTTTTTCGTTAGTGTCTTTGGTGAGAACGATCACGCGGGCATGTTGTTCGTCCTGCGTGTGATCCCAGCGATTGCCGTAGGCGAACGGCGGTTCGAACATGTCGAAGAAATCGGCATAAGTGACACGTCCCAAGGCCTGAAACGGTTTCACTTCCGGATTTTCCGGTTGAATTGGCATCGACAGCTTGAACATCGCCGCCTGTTTGTCCGCCTTGTGCGCGTTCATCAGCGCGACGGCGTCGATATACGTCAGCTGATCGGGCGGCGCGCCATCCTCGCGCGCCGAACGATCCGGACTCCAGCTATCGAGTTGTACGTAATGAAGGTTGCCGCTCTTCCACGGAATCGGATCGCTGCCGAGGAGATACATCACCGTCAGTGTCGTCATGCTCGCGGCGATGCCGAGCGCGATGCCGACCACCATCAGTGCCGTCAGCACCGGATTGCGCCGGAGACTGCGCAAGCCGAGTTCGAGGTAATAGCCGAACATAAATATCCTCAGGCGATGGCAGCGGCGCGGCTGTCGTCACGGTTGTTGTCGTCGCGAAGCGGACGACGCAGCTTCGGTTCTTCGTCGAAATCCGTGACCTGACCGTCGATCACATGCACGTTGCGCTGCGCGCGCGCGGCGAGTTCCGGATCGTGCGTCACCATGATGATGGTCGTGCCGTTGCGGTTGATTTCTTCGAGCAATTCCATGACGCCGCGCGCCATCAGCGAATCGAGATTGCCCGTCGGTTCGTCGGCCATGAGCAGGCGCGGCGATCCGGCGAGTGCCCGCGCGATCGCGACGCGCTGCTGTTGTCCGCCCGACAATTCGGATGGATAGTGCTTCATGCGCGACGCAAGTCCCACGCGCGACAACGCTTCGTCGATCCGCTTCTTGCGTTCGGCACCGTTGAAACCGCGATAGCGTAGCGGCACGTCGACGTTGTCGAAAATGTTCAAATCCGGAATCAGATTGAAACTCTGGAAAATGAATCCGATCTTTTCGTTGCGCAGCTTCGAGCGCGCGTTGTCGTTCATGCCGGCGACGTTGACACCGTCGAGATGGAAGTCGCCGCCGCTAAAATCTTCGAGCAGGCCTGCGATATTCAAAAAGGTGGTTTTGCCGGAACCCGACGGACCGGTCACCGCGACGAACTCTCCCTCGCGCACGTGGATCGAGAAATCACGCAGCGCATGCGTTTCGACCATATGCGTGCGATAGATCTTGGAGAGATGCGACATTTTCAGCATGATGGACCTCGTTGGAATTCGAAAATTTTTCTTCAGTTGAGAACGATCCGCTGCGCGCCGTTGAACGCGTCGGTTCCCGACACGACGATGCGATCGCCTTCCTTCACACCCGATACGATTTCGACGGCGTTCAAACTCGTCGCGCCGACGACGATCGGCGCGCGCTCGGCGATGCCATCGCGGACGATGTAGGCAACGCGTCCGGCGCCGGAATCGACGAATGGTCCGCGCTCGACCATCAGCACGTTCGGATGTTCGTCGATGAGAATGCGCGTGGTGAGACGCTGGCTTTGACGCAATCCCGCCGGCTTGTCGCCGGCGAATTTGACGCGTGCGACGACCTGTCCGTTCACCACTTCCGGCGAAACGGCGGACAGTTCGCCTTTATAGGTTTGTCCGGAATCGCCGATTTCCGCCGGCATACCGATGGCAAGATCGTGCGCGAAAACTTCCGGGACGGTCAGCTCGACTTCAAGCGCGGACAAATCGACCACCGTGAGCAACGCCGCATTCGCCGCGACATTCGCACGCTGTTGCACGAGCAATTGTCCGACCTGCCCCGCCACCGGCGAACGGACTTTCAGCAGATCCACTTGCCGCTGCACATCGGCCAACAAATATTTCTGACGATCGAGCGCGAGACGTTTCGTTCTCAGTTCGAACGCCAGCGCTTCGCCGAGCAGTTTCATGTCTTCTTGCGCATGCGCGACATCGATTTCCGCTTTCGCCAGCGCATCTTTGGCGCGCAGCACGTTGATTTCCGGAATCGCGCCGAGCTTCATGCCGCGATCGTTGCGTTCGAGTTCGCGCGCAGCGGTCTGGCGATCGATCGTGGCCTGATCGAACGTTTTCTTGGCGACGGCCATCTTTTGGCGATTGTCGATGTCGGTGCGCTCGACATCGATCTTGGTGCTATCGAACGTCGCCTGTTCCTGATCGAGTTTGTTTTTGAGTTCCGGGCTGTCGACTTCGGCGAGAATCTGGTTCTCGACGACTTTGTCACCGGCCTGAACGTCGAACGTCACGGTGCCGCCGGCATTGGTATACAACGTCGGACTCACCGCGGCGACGACTTTGCCTTGCGCGGATACGTCGCGCGTCAACGTGCCGCGTTTGACTTCCGCGATCCGCACACTCGCCGAGCTGATCGATGTGCCGGCAGAAACCAGGCGCGCAACGGTCGGCACAACCCAGATCAGGGCGACGACCACGGCGGCGGCCGCACCACCGATGATCACCCAGCGGCGGCGTGACGGTTCGATCGGAATGCGACGATCTTGCGCGGAGGTATCTCGGATCATTGCTCTGCAATCGATAAAGGGCGCCCTGAGCAGAGCAACCCCTGTGCCACCGATGCCGTGCCTCACAAACCGCATGGGATCAGCGAAGTCGGCGTAATACACGAGAACGAAAGAGTGTCCGGTCGTGCTGCGGACAATCGCCGGACACCGATGCCGGCCGGCACTTGCGACCGATCGCTTCGTCGGTGCATCTATAGCCTCGTGACGAGCTCGTTCTTCGATCTTGAGGTTCCGCAGTCGCTCATCGAGCGCGCTCGCGCGGGCGAGCTGCGGGCGTTCGAGCAGATTTATCGGCGCTTCGAACGACCGATGTATACCTTGGCGCTGCGCATGCTCGGCGATGCCGACGCAGCGGGCGATACGCTGCACGACGCGATGCTCAAAGCGTTCCAGCGCATCGGCCAGTATCGCGGCGATGCGCCGTTTTGGGCGTGGTTGAGGCAAATCGCGCTAAACGAAGCGCTCATGCGTTTGCGCAGCCGGCGCGCTAAGGAAACCGATGTCGATCCGGATTTGATCGGCGACGAAACCTCGATGCCGTGGACGCAAGCCGATGGCGCGACACTGGATCGCGCGTTGTCGAAATTGCCGGCAACGACGCGCAGCGTGATCTGGCTTTATCACGTCGAAGGCTATTCGCATCCGGAAATCGCCGAGATGATGGGTAAGACGATCAGTTTTTCCAAATCGCAACTTGCGCGCGGCACCGCCCGCTTGCGCGTGTTGCTCGATCCCACCGTGGAGTCCATGTCATGTCTGCTGAAAACAGCCGTTCTGAGTTGACGCTCGGTGCCGCCTTACGCGCGCTGCCGACGCAGTCGCCGAGTGGCGACGTGTGGTCGGTGTTGGCCGCACGACTCACTCCGCCAGCGCGACGCCGACGCTATGCGTGGCCGGCCGCGATCGCCGCATGCGCATTGCTCGCGGTCGCCACGGTATTCATCGCAGCGCATTCCATGCGTTCTGCGACCGTTGCGGGCACTTCGACATCTTCTGTCGGCAATGCAACGACGGAATCTGTGAACGTGAATGCCGCAAATGATGCAAAAGCTACAAATCCACAATTGATCGCGCTGCAATCGCGGTCACGCGAACTCGAGCAATGGTTGCACACGACCGCCGATGCGGCAACGCCCTTGCCCGGCAACGATCTTGTCGCCGCCGGCGAGATCGAGAGTTTGATCGGCATCGTCGACGTGGAATTGGCCGCGCCGCAACAGCGCGACGTCGAAACGTTGTGGCAACGCCGCGTGAATCTGCTCGAAGACCTTACAACCCTGCGCTATTCGAATTACCGCATGGCCGAGACGAGCGCGGTCGCGAACGTTGAACGTTCTGGTACTTGGATCAATTGAGAATCGATATGCATAAACCAACCCTGCTTTATTCACTGATTGTTTCCGCGTTGCTGACGACGAGCGTCGCGCACTCGCAGAATCCGGCTCCCGCGCCGTCCGCCGATCTCAATGACGAACGCCGTGAGATGGATCAGTTGCGCGATCAAATGCGCGAGCTGTCGCGCAAGATGGCTGACTTGTCGCAAAAAGTCGGCGATGTCGGGCCGCGTGCCTATGCCTATCGTTATCTCGGAAATCCCGGACGCGGCATGGTGGGACTCGTGCTCGAACCGGATGAGCACGGTCTTCGCGTAAAAGCGGTGACACCGGGCAGCCCGTCGGACAAGGCGGGCATTCGCAACAATGACATCATCGTCGCCATCGACGGCAAACCGGCGTCGGGCGAAAAGGGTGATAGCGCGATTCATGGGATTTCCCTCGGCGATGTGAAAGTCGATCAAACAGTAAAGCTGCGCATCCTGCGCGACGGCAAAACGAACGAGTATTCCGTTAAGGCCGAACGCCGCGATCCGTACAACTTCGCCTATGCGTTCAGCGACAACGGCGAGTTGTCGAAGCTCGGCACATTGAATGCCGAAGCATGGTCGAAAGAAGTTCAGGATCGGGTCAAGGCCGAGACCGACGTGGCGATGCAGAAGGCGCAGGTCTACGCGCAAGCCGGAAAACGTATCGAACGCTCGCTGGGGCAAATGAACCTGATGACGCCGTGGTGGGGTTTGAATCTGGCCAGTCTGAATCCGGATTTGGGCGCCTATTTCGGAACCGACGAAGGCGTACTCGTGCTATCGGCGGACGATGAAGATTTCAAACAATTGAAGTCCGGCGATGTGGTGCAGGAGGTCGCCGGTACGAAAGTAGAACGTCCTGAGGATGCATTTCGTGTTTTGCGCGAACAGAAAGCGGGAAGTTCGGTGAAGGTAGACGTTTTGCGCCAGCACAAGCCAATGACGCTAAGCCTGCGCGCGCCGGATTCAGCAAATATTTTTGTCCCGCCGCCGCCACCACCTCCGCCGCCACCGCCACC
>CAZZWP010000046.1:0-15397 GCA_964657965.1 uncultured Rudaea sp.
CCGGAGCGATCACGTTGACGACTTTCGACGGACTGGCACCCGCAAAGCGTTTGAACGCTCGCTGCATCGACGCGGCCGAACCGAAACCGGTGGCGGCGGCGACGGCCGGCAACGGAATGTCCGATCGTTGCAATAGCGCGCATGCGTGTTCGACTCGAACGCTCAACAAATAGTGATAGGGCGGCACACCGAACGCGGCGGCGAATTTCTTGACGAACTGACAGCGCGGCATCGCGACCCGATCCGCCAATGTCTGGCAAGACAACCGCGTGGCGAAGTTCTCATCGATCTCACGCTTGGCGTACCGCATCAGCTCCATAACGGGCGCCTCGTTAGTCGACGTTTTAGCGATATCCGCTATTCCTTCTTTTCTACCGACTGTCGCAAATCTCGGACTAACAACCGTTGCGTAGTCGGTTGAAATCGCGGCAGAGCCACCGGAGTCTGACGAGCCCAAACTAAAACCAGCGCGCTCGCAGCGAGTCGACAGCGCGACGACAACCTCATGAATATGCCGCCCGTCGGTACGGATAACGTTGCGTGGCATCCACGCGGTGCGATGAAGCTCCATCCAGCGGTATATCGTGCTCATGCCGACGCCTAAGCGTGACGCGGCCTCGCGCGTACCGACCGTCCCGCAGAGCACCAACGCAAGTTCGACGAGGGCCGCCGGGTAGCTCGACCTGACGCGTCGACGTCGCGCCGCGCGCGGATGATTCGCCAAATCGCTTTTTGTCATTGTCATCGCATGATTCATTGAATGACCTCTTTATCGACGTATGCGTTGGCGCAATTAAGCGTGTAGCCCAAAGGTGCTGCGATAAGGCTTCGGCCCCACGAACGCCCACACCACGCCATAAGGATCTTTGACCTGCGCGCAACGATCGCCCCACACCATGTCCGCCGGCGGCAGGCTGCCGTCGCAGCCCATCGCGATGGCTTGTTCGTAGGACGCATCAACGTTGGTTACACGCATCATGAGAGTGAACCCGGCCGCCGGTACGTAAGGCGCACCAAGCTCCGGATAGGGATCGCTGAACATCAACGACGTGCCGTTGATATAAAGATGCACGTGCATCGTCCGTCCCGTTTCATCAGGCGGAAAGATATGCGCTACTTCGGCCGCAAAGGCTTTTTCGTAGAACTTACTCGCGGCGATGGCGCCTTCGACCCAAAGAAACGGAACCACCATTCCTTTCACGGGAACGCTTTGCTGAGTCATGTTTCGTCCGCGAACCGCGTATGACGGATGATTTGATCTGCATCGACGGCGAAAACGCGTGCGACGAGCATTGCGTCGACCGGGAAGGCGTGGATGAAATTCATCGAATTCGCATGGACGTTGCGCACTGATTTATTGGCCATCGGTCACTTTCGTATCTTCTTTTTAACGAATGTGAGTTTTCTCACAGATGGCAATTTGTGCAAGACAGATTTTTCAGCGCTATTGCGTCTTTTTGGGTGATGCAAAAAGTGCGATTTACTGTGCGTGCGATTTTAGGAACGCTTTGAATTTATCGGCCGCATCGTCCATCGGAGTATGTTTGCGGTAAAGAATGCAGGTATCGATCGAACGAATGTCGTCGCTGATCGATACATAACCCACATCGATGCCGCGAGTGACCGCTCCCGAAGGCAATAGCGGAACGATGGCCACCCCGAGCCCCGCTTCTACCATTCGAACGATGATCTGCGTCGATGTCGCTTCCATGACGACGCGTGGCATCAGCGCATGGCGGGAGAACGCCTCGAGGACGTGCTGTCGACCGGTCGATTCAGGCTCGAAAACGATCAACGGTTCATCGACGATCTCGGCCAGGCAAACACTCGACGCTGTGAGCAGGCGATGGCCGCGCGGCGCAACGAGAAACCAATTCAGCGAGAACCACGGATCGCAAACGATATCCGTAGGAAATTCCAGCGGCGCGCAAATACCTAAACAGACGTCCGAATCGGCTTGAACGCTACCGGCGATTTGCTGTTCGTTTCGTGTAAGTAAACGCACGTGAATGTGCGGGAACTCGATTCGGAAGAGCCGAACGATGTCGATGAGAAGGTAGTAAACAACATATTGACTCGCCGCAATGAGCAAATCCTGTTGACGCCGCCCGGGTTCGAACAATTGCGTGAGTGCTTGCGCCTCTTCCACAAACAGTACGGCCTTATGAAGGAACAGACGGCCTGCGGGCGTTAGGACCACTCGTCCACGGCGACGCATTTCCTTTTCGTAAAGCGGCACGCCCATGCGCTGTTCGAGAGCGACGAGTCTGTTCCGCAATCCTTCGGCGGAAAGATTGAGCGCGCGCGCGGCAGCGCCCAGGCTTCCCGATTCCGCGAGTTGAACGAAAGCCCCGACTTGTTCGATCGACACGGACGGAAATAGGCGGCTCATCGAAGTCGACCGCGCTTCTGGATTACCATACTGCGCAACGCTGCTCCGCAGGTTCCACCATCGGCGCACCGGCTTTGCAAGCGAACGCTTGCTGGAATTCCGGCGTATTCACGAGCGTGCCTTTCACGCGGAATTGCGGCGTGGGATGTGGATCGGCCGTCACCCACGTTTGCTGTGCCTCGGGCGTCATCGCCTGGCCGAAAATATGTTCCCACGCGATGAAAAATTGCTGCGCCGGTGTAAATCCGTCAACCGTGGGAATAGGGTGTCGCTGCATCGATTGTTGAAGCGCCTGATAGGCGACGCGCATACCGATGAGATCTGCGACCGATTCGCCCAGTACACGCTTACCTTCGTGATGAATGCCGGGCGCCACGAAATAACCGTCGAACTGCGCGCTCACGCACTGACCGCGCTGTTGATACGCCTGCTGATCCGATTCCGACCACCATTTTATCGGGCGGCCTTGCACGTCATTCTCGGCTCCCAACGGATCGATTTGATGCGATAGATCGTGCGCGATCGTTACGCCGAAGCTGCCGTAATTGACGGCGTCGTTGGCTGACGGATCGAAAAAAGGAGGTTGCAGCGCACCGGCGGGCAAGACCATCTGATCGAGCTGAAAATCAATGTAGGCGTCGGCGGAGGAGGGTGGTTGACGCCAGAATTCACCGGTGAGTTTCCCGACACGCTGTCGATCGTCCGCGACGTTGAATCGCCGCGCGGCGACGACGTTGGCCCAGAATGTATCGGGCCGAATGGCGACGGTGGAATAGTCCTTCCACGTGTCGGGGTATCCGATTTGTATGTCTTGATGGGATAGCCGTATCAAGGCCATTTTCTTGGTGCTCGGCTGCAGCCACGTGTTCGCGGCGATATCCTCTTTCAAGACGGTCAAAAGATTGCGCGCAATTTCCTGCGCTTTCGCCTTCGCCGCCGGCGGAAAATATTGTTCCGCATATTTCTTTCCGAGTGGTTCGCCCAGCAACGTTCGCGTGAACTCGACGCAGCGCTGCGCGCGCGATTTCATCGACGGCGTCTTCGCCAGGTAGCTGTTGGTGAAACTAAACGACTCGTCCGCGAATGGTCGCGAGAGCGCGGGTGCCGCGGAATCCAGCAAATGCCATTTCAAGTACGACTGCCACGTCGTCACCGGCGTGTCTTGCAGCATGGCGTCGATTTGTTGAATGAACTTTGGCTCCGCCACATTCACGTCGACGCGTGATAATTTCGCTTCATCGAAGAATTTTTCCCAGTCGATATGTGGCGTCAGTTCTTTCAGCTGAGTGGACGTCATCATGTGATCCGTCGCGGCGGGATCGGCAGCGGCCGTAGCATCCAGCGACGCTTCGGCAAGACGTTTTTCGAAAGCGAAAATTTCTTCTGCGGCGCGATTGGCCTGCGTGGCCGGCATTCCGCTTAAACCGAGAAGATTGGCGATGTGCTGAAGGTAACGCGTTTTTGTTTCTGCAAAGCGCGGCTCTGCTTTCACGTAATAGTCGCGATCGGGTAATCCGAGACCGCCCGCCGCGATGTTCTCGATAAAGTTTGCCGGCTGGTGATAATTCATGTTGCCTTGCGCCTGGAACGGCACGGCGATGGCGATATCCTGCAGGTGGCGAATCGTGCGCTGAATACCGTCGATCGTTTTGATGCGATCGATCTCGTCCAGCAGGGGCGCGAGCGGTTTTACACCCGCGCTATCGATGCTGCGCTCAGCCATGCACGAAACATAAAAATCCCCGACTAATTGGTCCGCACTTGCTTTCGGCGCATTCCTTTTACGCGAGGCGTCTTCGAGGACGCTTTGCTCGCGTAACCCGTTGGCGTCATGCGACGCGAGACGACGGCTCCAACGCTGCATCGACGGCGGTATCGGATTCTCGGCACGCCATTGACCGTTGCCGAATTCGTAAAAATCATTGCATGGATCGGCGTTTCGATTCAGATCAGCAACATGCAGCGGGTCCGATTCGCTCTCCGCAGGTGCAGCCGCGTCGGTTGGCCGGCAAAGAACGAGTGCGCCGATACTGATGATGGCGGTGAAGGCATTTTTCATCATGTCGTGCACTCCTTGCTCGCGGTTGCTGTAGCGGCGCGTGTCGCCGCGATGATGGTCTTCGTATCGACGACAGTGGCGAACTCGCCGTGCAGATCGCACAGCGCGATGGCTTGAATCGCCTCCGCCGTGTAGCGGATTCCGTCCGGGCCCACGCGATCGAACGTGGCGGTTGCATCGGAAACCACCCACGTGTTGAAACCCAAGTTCTCGGCCATCCGCGCCGTCGTCGAAACGCAGTGATTGGTCGTCATTCCGGCAATCACCAAATCGTGTTGGCCCCGCTGCCGCAACTCCGCTTCGAGCGACGTGCCGATGAAGCAGCTGTTGACACGTTTCTCGATGACGAGCTCGCCTTGTAACGGTGCGACAACGGTTTTGAACTCATTGCCCGGCTGATCGGGCCTGAGCGGAGAATGCGGATCGATCGACATATGTTTGGCATGGATGACCGGACGCTCGCTCGCACGCCACGCCGTCAGCAACTCGACGATTCGTTGCTCCATCTGCGGATGGTTGCGCCGCCCCACGATGGCGCGTCGAATCCTTTTTGCACGTCGATGATCAGCAGTGCGATATTGGGTGCGACGATGTGCACGCGCTTTTCCTGTAATGTAGTTTTCGACGTGTGGGAGCGGCTTTCGGAAAAACTACGCGGGCAATACGTACACTCCAAAATGACGATGCCGGTTATCGGTAAAGCCGATCGTTGGACAATGCATGAAGACAGAACTGGAATTGCGGCATCTGCGTGTTTTTTTGACAGTCGTCGAAACGGGCGCGCATACACGCGCGGCGCGTGCGCTGGGGATCTCGCAATCGACTGTTTCCGAAACCCTGAGTGCGTTGGAGCGAACGCTCGGCACCGCGCTTTTTCGCAAAGCCGGAAAAGTCACAATGCTGACGCCGGCAGGTGACGCACTGCTTCCCTATGCGAAGCGCACGCTCGCATTGACGAGCGAACTTATGACCGAGCTGTCGAAAGTCTCCAACGACGTGAGCGCGTCGCTCGTGGTCGCTGCGGTGGAATCGCTCGGTACTTATGTGCTTCCTTCACGGCTGGCCGCGTTGCGCGATCGCTGGCCCAATGCCCGCATAGAAGTGATAACGGGCATGTGCGCGGAGATTCAGGAAAGCGTCGTCGCGGGCAAGAGTGATCTCGGTTTGGTTCTGGAAGCCGATGCGGGAGCTGACGACGAATCGATACTGGCGAAAGCGCGTCTGGTGATTCTGGTGTCGCCCAGCCATCCGCTCGCGAACCGTCCTGCATCGCCCGATCAGTTGCGTCAATATGATTTTTATACCAGCGATACAGCCGGTAACTATCACCACGTGCTGCGACACTATTTCGACGCCGCACAAATGCCGCAACCGAGAATGCAAGCGCTGGGAACGATCGAAGGCGTCAAGCGCGGCATCTTGGCCGGAGGCGCAGCGCTAGGACTTTTGCCGGCACACGCAGTGAGTCAGGAGTTGTTCGATGGAATTCTTGCCGAAGTCAAAGCGACGCCGGCGCTGCCGGGCGTCGTGCTGCGCGCAGTGCGATCATCGACTCATGCCGATTCGCCGCTGGTTGCCGATCTCATCGAGCGCTTGCGAGGCACACCACTTGGCGGCTAACGAACATAGCTCGAATTCCGATGGATCATGAGCAGGTGACGACGCCAGCGTCGAACGGCGGACGCGTTGTGAAGGCGGCGGTAGTGTGCATCTTTGTCGTGACGTTGATCGTTTGGCAACAACATTATTTCGACGCGCTCGACGATGTGGAATCAAGTACCACCACATTGTGGAATTGGCCTGCGATTACTCTCGTCGCGTTGGGCGTTCTTGCGCTGGCCGTTCGACTGTTTCGTTTTGCCTCGCGTTTTCGCAAGCCGAAACATTCGAACGAAAAATAACAACACTGATCGATCGGTGAGCGATGTCATCGATCGCCGACGTCGATTTTGTCGGTCACCGGCGCAAATTTTTGTTTGAACACACCTTGATCGCCGCAGCGGATTTCAACGTCGATCCACTCGTCGTTCGAATCGACAAGATAGCGAAGCATGAATTTCCCTTTTACTTCGCGTTGATCGAAAACCTGATGCGGCGTTTGGACAACGGCGGCGCATTCGTGCAATGGGGGCGATACGCTACCGACGACGATGACGAATCGGTTCGCGCTGCCGCATCCGGCGAGTGTCGTCATCGACAAGAGAATCATCGATACGCGAATGAGTGTGCTCATGGCGTCGTTCCGCTGAGGGTGTTTAGCAGTCGCATTGTTCCAACGTATGCCGCGCGATCGTCAGGTGATGATAATGCAACTCGAAACGCGCACAACGTTTGGCCACAAATGTTTCAGACGATATAAGACCGCTAGCAGCGACTATTTCAAATTCTCGTCAGATCGATCGTAGCGTTCGGCAGCGACACCGCAAGCAATTCACGCAAACGCGCTTCGACCAAATGGATGTGCTCGATTCGTTGCGGCCCGCACAGGGAATACAGGTAGTCCGTGCCGATGTTGCCGCGCGCCGCGCGGCTGACGGTCACATCGTTCGTGCCGCACGCGTCGGCCCAGATGCGGCGCAATACCAACGGTCCAATGCCTTGCCCTCGATTCAAGCGAAAACAGAACAGAGGAAATACATGACTCATGCCGTGCACTCTTTTCAATGAACTCATTCACTCGACCTCAAAATTCTACTGAGCGTCCCTCGAGATATCGCCAATCACATGCATGCCGGCGATAATCTTGTCGCGCAATTTAGCTGCCGCACCGGGCGCACCACCGGGTATCAATATTTTTGCGCCACCGCGGAGCACGATTCCGAACTCGTTGCTGGCGACAGGTAATACGGCGACGATTTCGTCGAAGTCGATGACTACGCCGTCGAGGTTCATCATGCGCATACGTCGGGCTCCAGGAGGGATGGTTCGGAATCGCACGATCCAGCCGTCACTCGATATCAATGTGGCAGCTTGGGCGCGCGTCAGGCGACGATTGGCGCGGGCCGCGAACATCCGCGCGCCCAGAATTGCCATAGTACTCCCCGCCGCCAACACTTCCGTGTATTTTGCGAAAAAATATATTTTTAGACGATGGATATTGCCGGGCATGCCGGCAATTCCTACCATGCGAACGCCATAGTGAACACCGGAAAATTATGAACGCTGCATCGAGCTGGGTCGTCTGGGCGTTGTTGTCCGCCGTTTTTGCGGCGCTGACAGCGATCTTCGCCAAGATCGGGATTCAAAACGTGGATTCCGACTTCGCGACATTTCTGCGCACCATCGTCATTGTGGTCTGCCTCGGTGCGTTCGTCGTGATGGCCGGAAAATGGAGCAATCCATTCGAACTTTCGAGGCAATCGCTGCTGTTCCTGCTGTTGTCAGCACTCGCGACCGCCGCCTCGTGGATGTGCTATTTCCGCGCGTTGCAGATGGGGCCGGCGTCGCAGGTCGCGCCGATCGATAAATTCAGTCTCGTGCTTGTCGCTGTTTTCGCCTATGCGTTTTTAGGCGAACGGCCTTCGCTGCGAGATTGGTGCGGCATCGGATTCGTCGCCGTCGGCGTCATCGTCTTGTCGATCAAGCGTTGATCGCGGTCACAATGTCAGTTGCAAGCCCGCGTACATCAGGAAATTACTTTTTTCGTCGAGACTGTTGTGGATATCGCGTCCCGCCGAAAACAGCAAACGAAAGCGATCGGTCAATGTAAATCGACCACCGAGATTAAAAAGAAATTCGCTCGCGCTGGAATGCGCGTCGACTTCATCGTGAATTTCGGCGAGGATTTCGACGTGCTCAGAAAGATTTCTACCGACGACGATGCCGCCGATCCAGCTATCAGGTAGTTCGTCACGCAGCCATCGGCCCACCTCGACGCCCACTTCGAACGCACCTATCGGATGTTGTATCTCCACCGGAAGCAGAAGTCCCGTTCCTGGATTGGCTAAGCCGCGTTGTGACGAATTCGCGCCGGGATAATTGAATTCGATTTGTGGATAAGTGGAAATTTGCCAGCTCGTTTCGCCGTCATCGAGAAATCGCCATTTCACACCCGCCAAACCGTTCCCGACACCATTCCGGCGTGGCGAGCCGTCGACCTCGAACGGGGTCTCCAATTTGAGCTGAATGCGATCGCCGACGCCGTAATTGAAATCGATCAGCGGTGCTTCGTAGTTCGAACTCATCGCGGTGCGATCGACCAGCACGGCGAAATTCACCTCGTAGTGGCCGTCACCGGGAGTTCCCGGATCGTCAGTCACCAAAGGAGGGCCCGCTTGCGCGAGGGCGAGCGGGCAATCGATCGCCGCGCCGCACACGCTCAACGCGGCGCAAACAAACCAGCGAAGCATAGTCATCGCGGAAACTTTAGATGAGGCGCGATTGCATTTACCATAGCGAGCAATGGATATCGCGAGAATTTACACTTCGTTTCAGAAAGCAGGTTGCAGGGTGTTCAGTGTTTCGCATGCAGGATAGCGTTTCAATCGCTGCGGCGAATTTGGAGTCGAAAAGGAGAGGACATGGCTAAGGCAAAAAAGAGATCCGCGAAAGCCGCTGCGCGCAAGACGCCAGCGGCCAAGAAATCGGCGGCAGCGAAAAAAGCGACGGCCAAAAGAAATGTCGCGGCGAAGAAAGCGGTGGCAAAAAAAGCCCCCGTGAAGAGCAAAGTCGCTCCAAAAAAATCGGCAGCGCACGAAACGGCCAAGCCGAAGCAAAAGCCGGTCAAGCAAATCAAAGCAAAACCGGAACGCGCGTCACCGCCGCCGCAGCAGGGCAAGCCGAATACGACACCCAACGACAAGAAGAAACTCGCCGTCCAGCATATGTGGGACTTGGTTCAGGCTAAGAAACAGCGCGCCGCGCAAACGCCGGCATGGCAGGCGATCGAACATCACGATCACCCGGCGCCGCGCACGTCGACGGATCTTTCGACCGATCAAGGCGGATCTTCAATGCCGCCGGAAATGCCTGGACATCGCGATCGCGGGACAGGCTGAAAACTCCGAACGCGTGAATCGGACGCCTATCGCGGTAGGCGTCCGCATTCGATCACTTCGTTGCGACACCCACCGCTACGAGCCATTCGCGCAGCGTTGCCGCGGCCTTGGCGTCATTTTCAAATCGCACGTCGGTGACGGCGCCGTCGCTGCCGAGTTCGACATCGCGATAGCGGTTCTTCTCACTGTCGAAAATATACGCGTGACATGTGCTGACGCCTGCGTCGCGCACACCGGTGGACACGCCGCTGACCTTACCTTTTGCGGCCTCAATCACCAACGCTAGGTTGCTTTGTAGCTGCGTTGCATCGACCTTGCTCGCGGTCGTGGCTTCTGCCAAATGGGCACGTAGACTCGACGCGTCGAAATAGACTACGCCGTCTTCCTTTTGCGGGACGGGTCGCAAATCTTTATCGCGCAGGGCGTAATGAGCCACCGAACCGTCGCGAGCGATGGCGGCGCCGCTCATCGCAAATCCCCACGCGGTATTGATGCGATGGCATTCGAAGACAGGATCGAACGGTACGGCCGACTCGCCGGCATAAGCAGTCCCGGTCAACGCGATTAGCAGGAAGAAAATCGTTCGCATGCATCACCGTCCATTCGTTACGCCCTGACATTGTCGCGCGCGTTCGGAAATTATTCCATTCACGATCCCTGCGCACATATCGCGTTCAAACCGGTGTAGCTTATCGACCTCTACGTGAGAAATGGGACCTGCAGTGAACAAGCCCAATGATGGCGAATCGGTATGGATCGAATATCCGGAAGGCCGACGGTTTCGCGCGACCTATCGATCGAACTCCGACTCCTTCGCGGCGGATGATGGAAAACACGTTGCTGCGCGCGATGTCGCCAACTGGTCGCGCAACGAGCATGAAGATTACGACATTAGCGACGACCCACAGCAAGTGGTCGGCGGTAAATTGACGCGGGACCAATGACTCCGGCGCGCATCGTTCTCAGTCGCCGCAAAGGTTGGCGCATGCCGGCCAATACGGTGAAGGTCGATCGGAGCACAAAATGGGGTAATCCGTTTGTAATCGGCAAGGACGGCACGCGTGCCGAGTGCGTTGAGTCATACCGGCGCTTCGTTGCAGGCAATGCCGCAACCAAACGCGGCGACGTGTTAGCCGCTCGCTCACTTTTGGCGGCCAGTGCCGTTGAACTGCGAGGGAAAAATCTGGCGTGCTGGTGTCCGGTGGATGGACCATGCCACGCGGATATCCTTCTCGCGGTTGCGAATCCCGCCGCATAAATATTATTGCGCGTTCGCATGCAGCTAAGCGCTACATGAACAACCTTCCCGCGGGAATTTTATGTTCGCCGAGATGTGCTCTATCGCGTGATAGCATCGCTGCGCTTCAACGCGCGTCGTCAACCCCACTCACAAATCGGAGGTGTCTCATGGTGTTGTCAATTCATCCCGCCGTCGCTCCGCTGGTGTCGCTCATCGCCGGCATTCTCATTCTGCTCGTACCGCGCATTCTCAATTACGTGATTGCGTTGTACCTGATCGTGATCGGCCTGTTAGGACTTTTCGGCAATCACGTTTTCTGATGAAACGATGGAATCCGCTGCTGCGCGATACGTGATCTCGCGC
Source organism: uncultured Rudaea sp. (assembly GCA_964657965.1). Taxonomy (GTDB): domain Bacteria; phylum Pseudomonadota; class Gammaproteobacteria; order Xanthomonadales; family Rhodanobacteraceae; genus Rudaea. The sequence goes on from CAZZWP010000046.1 coordinate 11,052, forward strand.
AGCGGCTACCGGCAATGGCGCTTATTGCCGTCGAAGGTAGTTCTACGAGTCTCCGCTGAGGGAAACCACCAAATTTCCTGCTAACAATGACAGCTGTATCGCCGTGCCGAATGGCCAGAATAGGTCCCGCAGTCAATCACAGGGGCAACCGGTCATGGGTATGTATATGTCGCACGGAGAGTACGCAATCAGGGCATTCGGCAGGGTCGTTCGCGTCGATGCGTGGGGCGCCTGGGGCGTCGATCAAACCTTGGCATACGCGCACGATCTCAAACATCGCACCGACGCCATGCCGCATGGATTCGCGATCTTGGCCGTCTCGCATGGCCAATCACTGTGCTGCCCCGAGGCCGAAGCGATCATGCGCTACAGCGTCAAATCGCGCATCACCCGTGGCTGCATGGCGCAAGCCACCGTCGTGGAAAATAGCGGACTCGTGGACATCGCTCGGTCCGAACACAAGCAGCTGTACGTCCACGAGGGTTTGAAGCAGGAAGTTTTCTGCTCGACAGCGGACGCGGAAAACTGGCTTGAGCACAACGGGTTTCCGGAAGCCGGCAACATCGAGATGGGTGCCATTCTCGACCTTGAGCATATGCTCGGCCTGACGCACACGCACGGTTTTGGCGCAAAGCCTGAATTGCTGCACTTCTACGTTTGACCCACAACGGCCGGGCGTTCTGCCCGGCCGTTGTATGACCTCGCGCTAAATCGCCATTCGGCCATATATACCTCTAACGCAACGCTTACCGTTCGCTAACACGCGCGCGAATAAAATCCCGCGGCGCAAGCGGTACAGCTCGCGTGCAGGCCTATGTGGATTTCGATGCATACGCCGAAGATATCTGTCCATTTTTTGTTTCGGAGTATGACGATGAAAACTGCGCTACTGGCCGCTATCGCCGGTTCCACAATGACGTTTGCGTTAGGGGCCTATACGGAAGAGGCGTTAACCGTATCCGCCGGCGGACCGCTGAACATAACCGTGCACGACGCCGCCGGAAAAACGTTCTCGGTCGCCGCCGTATACAACACGATGAGTTATTCCAGTGGAGCGCTCGCCGTCGACTACGACAGCGATCAATTCCTCTGTTCGGGATTCGAAGAATAAGCTTCGTTGGCCGCCTTGTGACGAGGCGGCCTTTCCAATGGATGGAAATCGCTCGCGGATGAGCCGCAAGGGTCTCGTGTTACCATCGCAGCCCGTTTGGCCATCCAAAAAATCGCGAGGCGCGATGCAGATCCACAGCAAGCTGCCGAAAGTCGGCACGACGATTTTCACCGTCATGTCGCAGTTGGCGATGGAACACAAGGCGGTGAACCTCGGGCAGGGATTCCCGGATTTCGAGGGTCCGCAATCATTACGCGACGCGCTCGCCGCCGCGATGAACTCGAACAAAAATCAGTACGCGCCGATGACGGGCGTGCCGCGCTTGCGTGAGCAAATCGCATTGAAGACAGAACGGCTTTACGGCCGCAAGGTCAATGCGGATTCAGAGATAACGGTAACGAGTGGCGCCACCGAAGCGTTGTTCGCGGCGATCGCATCGACCGTGCGAGCCGGCGAAGAAGTCATCGTTTTGGATCCGTGCTACGACAGTTACGAGCCGGCGATCGAACTCTGCGGCGCGCGCGCCGTTCACGTCCCACTACGTTTACCCGATTTTTCCGTCGACTGGCAGTTGGTGAAGGATGCGGTCACGCCGAAAACGCGCATGATCCTGATCAATTCGCCGCACAATCCGTCGGGCGCGGTGCTTGGTGCGGAAGACCTCGACGCACTGGCGGAGATCGCACGCGATACGGAAATTCTCGTCCTTTCCGACGAGGTGTACGAACACATCATTTTCGATGGGCTGGAGCATCAAAGTGTTTCACGTCACCCCGAACTGGCGGCTCGCAGTTTCGTGGTCAGCTCGTTCGGCAAAACCTACCATTGCACCGGTTGGAAAGTCGGCTATTGCATCGCGCCGCAGCCGTTGAGCGCAGAGTTCCGGAAAGTGCATCAGTACCTGACGTTCTGCACGTTCAATCCCGCGCAGTGGGCATTTGCCGATGCGCTCGAAAACGATCCGCAGCACTATCTCGATCTGCCGGCGTTCTACCAGACCAAGCGCGACTACTTCAGAAAATTGCTCGCGCCGTCGAAATTCAAATTGCTGCCCGTGAAGGGAGCTTACTTTCAGCTCGTCGATTACTCGGCGATTGCAAACAGTGACGATCTGAATTTCTGCGAGTGGCTGATTCGCGAAGCGGGCGTCGCGGCGATTCCTGTGTCGGCGTTCTACGAAACACCGCCGGACGCCAAGATTGTCCGCCTGTGTTTTGCAAAAAACGACGACACCCTCAACGCGGCGGCGGAGCGTTTATGCAAGCTCTGAAAGTTTCGCTGATTCAAGGCGCGACGCGCTGGCACGATCCGGCAGGCAATCGCGATTATTACGCGTCACTGATGGCGCCGTTGCGCGGTCAAACCGACCTCTGCGTGTTGCCGGAAACGTTCACCAGCGGATTTTCCAACGACGCGATTCACAGCGCAGAGACGATGGAAGGCCCGACCATCGACTGGATTCGCACGCAAGCGAAAACATTGGATGCGGCGATCACCGGCAGCGTGCAACTGCGCGTCGAGGGTTCAACAGGTATCAATGTATACAATCGACTTTTATTCGCGACACCGGACGGCACGGTCAACCATTACGACAAGCGGCATCTATTCCGCTATGCCGGCGAGCACGAGCGCTACGCCGGTGGTTCCCAGCGCCAGATCATCGAGTGGAAGGGTTGGCGCATTTGTCCGTTGGTGTGCTACGACTTGCGTTTCCCGATCTGGATCCGTAATCGAGTCGAGCACGGCACCAAACAGTTCGACTACGACCTCGTCCTTTTTGTCGCCAACTGGCCGTCCGCCCGAGCGCACGCGTGGCGTACGTTGCTGATGGCGCGTGCCATCGAGAATTTGAGCTATTGCGTCGGGTTGAATCGAGTCGGCACGGACGGTAACCATCTGCACTACGGCGGGCAAAGCGCCGTATTGGATTTTCTCGGCCAACCGATCGTCGAACTCGGCGCGCAGGAACAAGTGGTCACGACGACGTTATCGCGTGATGCGCTCACCGCACATCGCGAACATTTTCCGGCATGGATGGATGCCGATGAATTCCGAATCGGTGCCTGACAGTTTCGACGCATTCGCATCACGCCGCGCGAACGCCATCGTGCGGCGCATCGTTGCTTGCACCCAGCTCCCGCGCGACCACGCACTGCCGCGCGGCCTGTAATGTTCGGCTGCTTGTAATCACCAGCCCCGTATAAGGACAGCGCGCCTCGTAGCGTATGGCCGTCGGTAGTCCCGCGTCGTCGTACTCGTCCAACCGTTCAATCGAATAACCGAACATCCTAGAAATTATCGAACGCACAGAACGCATCGCCACCCTCCGATTCCAATGTCGACAGAATAGCGAGGGTGGATGTTTCTCCGGTTAATGCCACGTTGCAGTCGCATTAATCACAAGGTTTTACTGCTGTAAGCCCACTCCCGCCGAACCGACTGCGGCCTGAGAAATGCGCCGATCCATCTGCGTTGGCAAAGACTGTTTCCATCATGTTCAGTTCGATCGGCTTTTTACGTTTACGTGAGAGCGAATATTGCAGATCGTTGACGCCGCCCTAACGTTCAATTGCCGGTTTCTGGCCGAATGCAGTCACGTTAAGCCGCCGACGGTGCTGCTAGAATATTTCGGCTTGGGTTGTTTCTTAAATTCCATTCTGATGGGGAGTCGATATGAAGAAGTTGATGATGTGCATGGCAGTCGCGCTGGTAAGCTTCGCTGCAACGGATAGCGCTCTCGCGGCGGGCGGCAAGCCTGCGATTGGCGTAGCCGAATTCAAAAACGAGACGGCTGCTGCGTGGTGGGGCGGCGGGGTGGGTTGGGATTTGTCGAGCATGCTCTCGAATGAATTGTCGTCGTCCGGCGACTTTCGTGTAGTCGAACGCCAGAAACTCCAGAACGTTCTGGAAGAACAAAATATGGCGGCGTCGGGCCGCGTATCGCCGGGGACCGGCGCAAAGATCGGCAAGTTGACTGGCGCGCAGTATCTCGTCATGGGAACGGTCAGCGCGTATCAAGAAAATACGTCGAGCACCGGTGGCGGCCTGAGTTTCAAAGGCATCGGTTTGGGCGGCAAGCAAAGTGAGGCCTATATGGCCATCGATCTGCGCGTCGTCAACACGACAACGGGTGACGTCGAGTTCTCGCGCACGGTCGAAGGCCGCAGCAAAAGCAGCGGCGTTTCCGTCGGTGTTTATCGCGGCGGTTTCGGCGGTAACTTGGCCCACGAAGAAA
>CAZZWP010000046.1:15407-21581 GCA_964657965.1 uncultured Rudaea sp.
CGAAGAAAATACGCCGGCGGGTAAAGCAATTCGCGCCGCGCTCGTGGAGGCCAGCGACTATCTCGATTGTGCGATGGTCAAACAAGACGGTTGCATGGACGAGTACAACGCAAAAGAACAAAAACGCCGTCAGGGCGACAAGAAAGCGCTCAAACTCGACTAGTTCATCACTTTAGCGAGCAAAAAAAACCCGGCGCGCCGAAAGGTATGCCGGGTTTTTATTTTGATTGATTCAAAGCTAACGACCGGGCGGACGCCGCGAGCGTCCACGACCACGCGGCGGCGGTCGACCGTCCTGCGGAGGTTGCGCGCGGTTGCCGATATCGTCGCTCGGAAACTGTTCGTCGGGTCGGCGCGGTTGATAGCCGCCAGTTACCGGCGGACGCCATCCCGCGTTCGGATTCGCATTCGGTCCACGCCGTTTCGGCGGCGGACGACGACCCGTATTGTCGCCACCTTCATTACCCGCCCAGCTCGGTTTCGGTTGATACGGCCGTGGTTGGTAGCCGGTCGTTTGGCCTTGATTGCGTGCGAAGCCCGCACCGCGCGGCGCGTTCGGATTTCGATTCTGATTTTGTCCCTGGCCACGTCCTGGACCACGCGAGTCAGGACGGTTCCCCGTGCGCGGTCCGCGTTGATCGCGATTCTGCGGATTGCCGCCACTCGGCGGACCGCGGCGTCCCGGTTTTTTCTTGGGACCGCGGCGTTCGCCGGGACGTGAAAACGGTTTGTCTTCGCGGATGCGATCGAACGCGCGCAATTCCCGACCTTCGTCGGAAGCGCCCGTCCACGCCTGTTGCGTACGTGGCGCCGGACGAAATTCGTTGGCGTTTTTCGGTGCGCGGCGCTGACCGATCACGGCCTGCAGCGTCAGCGACGGCGCCGCATCGTCCGCACCGACCATTTCGCGCAGCGCTTTGATCTGATCCGGTTCAAGCGACTGACTGTGTCCTTTCAACAATCCGCGCGGCAATTCGATATTGCCGTAACGAATGCGTTTGAGACGACTGACCATCAATCCTTGCGATTCCCACATGCGCCGCACTTCCCGATTGCGGCCTTCCTTGATGACGACACGGAACCACGAATGACTGTCGCCCCGGCTGATTACAGCAAGCTCTTCAAAGCGAGCAGGGCCGTCTTCAAGCTCGACGCCGTTCTTCAAGCGTTCCAGTGCTTCGTCGGCCACTTCACCGTGCACGCGGCAAATATATTCGCGCGCCACTTCGGCGCTCGGATGCATCAGACGATGCGCGAGCGCACCGTCCGTCGTCAGCAACAATAAACCCGTGGTGTTGATATCGAGCCGGCCGACCGCGATCCAGCGCGCGCCTTTGAGACGCGGCAATTGTTCGAAAACGGTGGGGCGGCCTTCCGGGTCGTCGCGTGTCGTCACGACGCCTTCGGGTTTGTGGAACATCAAAACTTGCGCGTGTTCGGCGCTGTCATTGATCGCGACGAACAGTTTCGCGTCCATCTCGATGCGATCGCCAACGCGCACGCTCGAACCCAACAAGGCGACTGCACCGTTGACTTTGACTTCGCCGGCTTCGATACGTTCTTCGAGCATGCGTCGCGAGCCCAAACCGGCGTTAGCAAGAACTTTATGCAAGCGTTCTTCGATAGCCGGGCCGGCATTCTGCGAGCGCTTCAGCGTCAGAACGGTGCGTGTGGGCGTATTCATGCCGAATGCTCCTCGGCCGATTCCGACGAAGCGTCGTCAATGGCTGTCTCATCGTCGTTTTCCGCGTCGGCTTCGTGCGGAATTTCATCGACGCTATCTTCTTCGCGCGCCTCGTTGCCGTCGGCTGGCGGAGCGACCGGCCCCAGCGTCAATTGCGGATCGAATTCTTCGATGTCCTTGATTTCAGCGAGCGGCGGCAATTCATCGAGCGATTTCAAATTGAAGTAATCCAAAAATAAACGAGTGGTGCCGAAGAGGGCGGGCTTGCCGGGAACGTCGCGATAACCGACGACGCGAATCCACTCGCGCTCTTCCAGGGTTTTGACCATATTCGATGAAACCGCCACGCCGCGAATACCTTCGATTTCACCGCGTGTGATCGGCTGTCGGTACGCAATCAGCGCAAGCGTTTCGAGTAACGCGCGGGAATATTTGGTTTGTCGCTCGGTCCACAAACGAGCGACCCATGGATGCACATCTTGCTTGATCTGATAACGGAATCCGGATGCGACTTCGACGAGTTCCACGCCACGCTCGGCGCAGTCCTGAGTCAGCTCTTCAATAGCGCGCGCGATTTCTTCATGCGTCGGCGCTTCGTTCTCACCGAATATCGCTGAAAGTTGTGGCAGCGATAGCGGTTGAGCGGCGGCGAGCAGGGCGGCTTCGATAATGCGCCGGAGTTGTGTGGAGTCGGTCATAAAATTGTTCTTCAGGAATTCATTGATGGCGACCATGGGCGGATCGCTTAGACGGTGGCGAGCGATTTGATGTAGACAGGCGCGAGCGGTTCGCTCTGCATGATTTCGACGAGATGCTCTTTCGCCAGTTCGAGAATTGCGAGGAAGGTGACCACGATGCCAAGCCGGCCTTCTTCGACGGTGAATAGTTTTTCGAACGGATGGAATTCGCCGTCGCCGAGCGTTTTCAGCACGTCGCTCATGCGATTGCGCACGGACAATGCCTCACGCTGGATTGCGTGGTGGCCCATCAGTTCGGCGCGTTTCAATACGTCTTTGAGCGCCAGCAACAGCTCGCGCATATCCACCGGCGGCGGCAGACGGATCACATTTTTCTCGGGCACGAATGCGGTAGCGACCGAGAAATCGCGTTCCATGCGCGGCATGCCTTCGATGTGTTCGGCAGCGCGTTTGAAGCGTTCGTATTCTTGCAGACGACGCACCAGCTCGGCGCGCGGATCTTCTTCGATGCCTTCCTCGGACGGCGGCCGCGGCAATAGCAGCCGGGATTTGATCTCGGCCAGGATCGCCGCCATCACCAGGTATTCGGCGGCCAATTCCAGACGCAGGTTCTGCATCAGGTCGATATAATCGACGTATTGTTTGGTGATCTCGGCGATCGGAATATCGAGGATGTCGAGATTCTGCCGACGAATCAGATACAGCAAAAGATCGAGTGGACCTTCAAACGCTTCGAGAATGACTTCGAGTGCATCCGGCGGGATGTAAAGGTCCTGGGGCATCTGCAGCACGGGCTGGCCGCGCACGAGTGCGAGCCGCATCTCTTGCTGCTGCGGCACCGGAGAAAATATGGAGGCGTCTACGCTTTCGGCGTTTTCGACGGCCTGGGTGTTCATGCGCGATGATTCATGCGTTCGGGCTGCTCACGCAGCAAAGTATATTTGTGGCATTGTGGAAAGAGTCTGCACTTAAGTTCCGCGATCTGATTGCGCCGCGGACTTGAGTCGCCCCGGCGAATGTTTCCGCGATCCACCCAGAGTTTGTCGGAAGCGATTTCGCCGGAAATGATCCCGCGAAAATCCATGCCGTCTGCGCGCCATCCGGTTCGGAGACGACACAGCATCGAGTGAAAGTTTGGTTTGCGCGGGCGGGTCGTGCGTGGCGCCGGATCTTGCCGGCACGCTAGGCGGGCTCGCGCTACGGAGGCAAGCCTACGGGGATTGCGCGCACAAGTCCAGCGTTCCGCGCATCGCGCTTTCCTGCTTGAAACGTGCCGATAGAGCCATATTGACCAAGCTCATACTGGTTGCTAGCGTCACCTCGCATGGTCCCACTGCATTCCAAACTCGACGCGCGTGCGCGTCAGTTGCTGCGCGCATTGATCGCGCAATACATCGCCGAAGGCGAGCCCGTGGGCTCGCGAACGCTGGCGAAGAATGCGGGTTTGGACATCAGTCCGGCAACCATTCGCAACGTGATGTCGGATCTGGAAGAGATCGGGCTGTTGTCGGCGCCGCATACCTCAGCGGGTCGCGTGCCGACCGCGCAGGGTTATCGCGTGTTCGTCGACAGTCTGCTCGAACTTAAACCGCTCGATGAACCGCAAGTCGATGCGCTGCGACGCGAATTGCCGACGCAAGCACCGACGCAGGATTTGCTCAACGGCGTGTCATCGCTGCTGTCGGACGTCACGCATTTCGTCGGCGTGGTCACGGTACCGAAGCGCGAGGAATTTCCGTTCAAGCATATCGATTTCGTACCGCTCGGCGGCAATCGCGTGCTGGTGATCCTCGTCTTCGCCGACAACGACGTGCAGAACCGCGTCGTCGTCACGCAACGGACGTATTCAGCCGGCGATCTCGAGCAGGTCGCCAATTTCCTCAATGCAAACTACGCCGGATTGCGCATGAGCGAAATCCGTGAGCGGCTTTTGCGCGAGATGCGTGAGACCAGCCACCACTTGCACCAGTTGATGGTGGCTGCGGTGGACGTCACGCAAAATCCATTCGCTCAGAACAGCGGCGCCGATATGTTGGTTGCCGGCCAGATGAACCTGATGGGCTCGCAGGGACTGTCGAACATGGACCGGCTGCGCGAACTTTTCGAGGCGTTTCAGCGCAAGCGCGATCTGCTCGTCCTGCTGGAAAATTGCGCGAGCGCCGAGGGCGTGCGCCTGTTCATCGGCGAAGAATCGGGCTTCGCGGCGCTCGACGGCTGCAGCGTGATTACCGCGCCGTACGGCGTCGAAGGCCGTGTACTGGGCGTTCTCGGCGTGATCGGCCCGACGCGAATGGCCTATCAGCGTGTCATTCCTGTGGTGCAGGCGACGGCAAATATTCTCAGCAGCGCCTTGAATAGTTCGCAGCAAACGCAATAATTCGCATGTGATTATCGAAACTGGAGGCTGGTGCGGCGTTGGCTGCCCCGGTCGCTTTTTGCTTGTGGAGAGACAATACGCATGGAAAACACGAATCCAAACCCGTCCGTTGATTCGGCCGGCGGCGACGATGTCGAAGCCGATATCAATCAACTGAGCGATAAGCTGGCCGAGTACGAAAACAAGCTCGGTGAAATGCGCGAAGTACTGTTGCGCGAACGCGCTGAGATCGAAAATCAGCGGAAACGTTTACAGCGCGATCTGGAACAGGCGCGCAAGTTCGCCAACGAGCGATTGCTCGGCGATTTGCTTCCCGTCTGCGATAGTCTGGAACGCGGGCTGTCCGTCGAAAAGGCCGATACCACCACGTTGCGTGAGGGCATGGACCTTACGCTGAAGGCGCTTTTAAAAGTGGCCGAAGGCAATGGTCTGAAGCAACTCGATCCGCTCGGTCAACCATTCAATCCGGAATTGCACCAAGCCATGACCATGATCGACGCGCCGGACAAGACGCCCAACACGGTGGTTGCCGTGATGCAGAAAGGTTATGTGCTCAACGATCGTTTGCTGCGGCCGGCGCTGGTGGCGATTTCCAAGGCGAGTTCCTAGTCGAACGGGTTTGCGCGATCAGGCTTGAATTGATCTGAACTCCCCCAATTTTTCAGCTATGCGCGGCGATCAGCCGCAATATTTTTTGGAGATAGACAATGGGTAAAATTATCGGTATCGACCTCGGTACGACGAACTCGTGCGTCGCGGTCATGGAAGGCAATACGGCGCGCGTGATCGAGAATTCGGAAGGCGACCGCACCACGCCTTCCATCGTTGCGTTCAAGGACAACGAAGTGCTGGTCGGCGCGACAGCCAAGCGCCAGGCCGTGACGAATCCGAAGAACACCTTCTACGCGGTGAAGCGCCTCATCGGCCGCAAGTTCACCGACGCCGAAGTGAAGAAAGATCTGGACCTCGTGCCGTACAAGATCGTCGCACACGACAACGGCGATGCATGGCTCGCGACGGCGGACGGCAAGAGTCTTTCGCCGCAGGAAATCTCGGCCAAGATTCTCATGAAGATGAAGAAGACGGCCGAAGACTATCTCGGCGAACCCGTCACCGAAGCCGTGATCACGGTTCCGGCGTACTTCAACGACTCGCAGCGCCAGGCGACGAAAGACGCCGGCCGCATCGCGGGCCTGGAAGTCAAACGCATCATCAATGAGCCAACCGCGGCTGCGCTGGCCTACGGCATCGACAAGAAAGGCGGTGACCGCAAGATCGCCGTGTACGACCTCGGCGGCGGAACGTTCGACATTTCGATCATCGAAATCGCCGAAGTCGATGGCGAGAAACAGTTCGAAGTGCTGGCCACCAACGGCGATACGTTCCTCGGCGGTGAAGATTTCGACAAGCGTCTC
>CAZZWP010000047.1:0-21245 GCA_964657965.1 uncultured Rudaea sp.
GGCTGGGCCGCTTCCTGGGCAGCCTCATTGGCCGACGCAATCAAGTTCGTACGCTCGTCGAGCCTGCGCGGCTTCGAGATCGAATCAAGCGACGGTCTGTCGGGCTGGGTGCTGGCGACATCAGTCAAGCGGACCGCTGCGGGCTAGATGCGGTATCCTGGCAAAAATGACGCGACCGACTGCCGCCAACATCGCACTAATAGTTTCTTGTCTTCCGCGGTGCTGCTGGCTTGGTCATATCGTCCGCCTGACTTGCTTCGCCTCTCCGGCACCGGCTCACGCTGACGACGTTTCCTCTCGGATTGCAAGTTCGGAAAACTCTTCCCGATCGTTGTAGGGCTTTTCCTTTTCTCAAATTGTGCTGACATAATTTACGAATGACGATCGGATAGCGCCGGCGCACGTAGCTGCTATCACGAATGGTGGTGGCGCTCATGCGTCACTCGAAGCCGCTCGTAAAAATCACATCCGGATCGAATTCGAACGAACCAATGTCCGGCGCTGAACCGATTTGACGTGCGGCACCGCGCTGATCAAGGACGAGATTATCGGGGTTACTGCCGACATCAATGGCCGGACTTCCCGGCAGCAGAGCAATCGAGCGCCGCCGCCCACCATTGTGCTGCAGATGACCTAAAAGCGGATTGGATTGCAGCGTGTCGGAAAAACCAAGAAAAAAGTTTGTCTTGGCGATTACGTTGTGGTCCAGCGTAATGTTGCCGGCGGAATTTTTTCGAACGTCGTACGACGGCGAACCAAATGCGATGGTGCTATGCAGTGTCATCGCCGCCGAATAGACGGCTATTCCGTCCGGGTAATTGTATCCAACGGTCGTATTTTCGAGCGTGGAGCTTCCTCCACCTACGTAAATGCCGCCTCCCGTATAACTCGCGCGGTTATCGACAAATGTCGAATCGGATATCTTCGACTGCACCGTCGCATCGGTGCTCTGGATAAAGATGCCGCCGCCGTAGTCGGCGCCGTTGCCTACGAGCAGCGAACGCGTCATCAACACGCCGCTTGCAGAAATGGAAGCGATGCCGCCACCCTTGGCATTGCTGTAAACGTCGATACTTCGCCCGTAACTGATTTCACTGTCCGTTACCGTGATAGGCCCGCCCGCATAGACATTCCCGCCTAGCGATTGATTCGATGCGACGTGCGTGTTACCGCCCACAAAGCCTTCCGACACGCGACTACCCTGGATGGCGACACTGCCCTGCGCGAAAATCGCGCCCCCTCGCGCATCGCCAACGTAGTTACCGTAGGTTCCGCCGATCGCCGTGCATTGGTCGACGTCGTCGTCCGCGAACAACGTGACGCTTCCTGCGGAGTAGATGCATCCGCCGTGGGCCACGGGCGCGGCGTAAAAGCCGTCGCTGATACCCAAATATTTCAGCACCAATGTTCCGGTTCCTGTGTGGTGGAGTACGCGCGAGTGTCCGGCGGCGGAAATGGTGATCGGACGATTCACATCGCCTTCGATCGTAAGATTCGACACGGGAATCTCGATAGCACCAGTTGTCAGGGAGACGGTGCTGCATACGAGCGGCAGTTGGCTGAGCGTGACCACGTCGCCGTTCTGAGCGGAAGCCACTACAGAACGGAGCGTGCCCGCACCTCCGTCATCCGCACAGCTCGTGACAGGCAAGCCCACCGACCACGCGTCGGCGACGGCGGCGCTGAACACAACTCCGGCGATGACGGCGCTAAGCAGTCGCGCCGTTGGAGGTCGGATGCGACCGTCCCTGCGGGTTGATGTCGACTGCATCGCCATGGCGTTCTCCTCGTGTCGGTTCTTTCAAATCACATAACGCCACCCCGACGACTTTTGCGACATTTTTTGAAACTGATGCGGGCGAACATTGCCCGAATGGAAACTCGGCAGCACGCGACGTATCGATCTCGGAAATAATAGCTCTGGGCAGTACCGCTATTTTTCCTGCGTCGCCTGTACGGTTGATCGATGCGGAATGGCGGCGCTGTAAGTGGCCAAAACGCCCGGCGTTACATTGTTGTCGAGGAAATTCTCTGCTACGAATCCTATCGTCGGAAGTCCCGTGAATGTGTAGCCGTCATCAGACACCAATACGTGAACGTCGGAACTTTGCGCGGTAAGATCAAAGATCACATATCCCGCGCCGAAATAATTCTGTTCCAGCAAATTCTCGTTGAGCGCAGTCTGCAGCGCGCTGCCCGAACTCGTCATCGCTACCACGCTCGTTTCATGGCAGAAAGTTATCGGCTCACCGAGGAAGGGCGGACACGCGTCGAACGTGCAACCGGACAACGTCACGGTGCTTTCCTCACGATCGAAAAACTCGAGGCCGACAGGAACACACGATCCGGCGCCAGTCAGTATTTCGCCGGCGAACGAGGTACCGAACGGTTGAAACAAAGTATCGAAAGGACGCAATGCATTTCCCGTTTTGTTGATCGCAGGATCGACGTAAAAACGTTTGGTCGGAAAAGTCGCCACCCAGTCGGTTTCGGAGGTGCCCGGTTCAGTGACATACTCGTTGATCGATTGCGTCTGCATGAATAGAGCACTAACCGCATCGACCGGATTGCCGAAATGCGCCGTGACGTTTTCTCCACCGACATCGATGGACGCCGCCACGGTGCCGTCGGTTCCCGCGCTGGCAGTGTTAAAGTCCGGAATGCCGGAGGTCGGCGCCGAGTTTTGCTCGACGGCGCTGAAGCCATCGACGACGCTCGGCAATATGTCGAAGTATGTGCCGTTGCCTACGTCGACGATGCCGGAGGCGCCGAACAGTCCGCCTTTGGGTGGCAGCATGTTTTTCGTCGGATCGTTTGCCCACGCGCCGCCCGGCCGCCATGCCGCGGCGATGTCTTTGCACCCCGGGGGAACGCCGATTACGTGATGGATATCCAAACTGAATTCGTTGCCGTCGTTAGCGATTTCTCCCATCTCGAAAACTTCGACGTTGCCTTCATTCAGCCGACTCGCATCGCTCGGTCCGCCATCCGAATTGCCGCCGGTGAACGCGTCGGTGGAGAACGCGAGTGCGGGAATATTCGCCGACGTCGCAGCGCTATCGAAATTCGGTGCCGTGCAACTGTTGTCGCGAGTCCCCACGGCCACCGTGGAATCGTCGGCGAACACCATCGCAGTCCATACATCAAATGGCGACAAATAGACGTTGAACGACGCCACGCTTCGGCCGTCGTATGCTTCGCGAAACCGTACTTTCAGAGCCTTATTGTCGGCAGTCGAATTCACCAGCGTCAGAAATGTATTCTGACCGGCGTTCACCGTGTAATAAGGAAATACCAATACCTGGCCCATTCCTCGACTCGACAGCGTCATGGCGGAAACGTGGCAGCCTGCCGTTAGCAGCGCCGCGCCGATCCCCAAACGTACTAGCGTGTGTGACATAAGACTCCCCAGTCCCCGGTATTGATTAAAATATTGAACGCGTGCCGAGATGACAGCACGTCCGCTTCCGCATCGACGCAAAACTGCTCAAAAATAGCGCTGATGTGATAAGATAGCAGTCTTACCCCTGTTTGCCGTAATTGCTGTAAATCAAGCACTTAGCAACGATCTGTTGCCCGCGTCGCCGAATTCTTTCGTTTGATGGTCCGTGCAGAACGGGCCTTGATAGGCGCGCCCCAGAATTTCCAATTCTTCTCGCCAGTCGCAGAGGCCTTAATGAAAACTTGGTATAGCAAAGAATTCCCGTCTCCGATGGGCACGCCCTCCAAACAACTCGACGATGCATTCCGCGAGTTATGCCTCGCTCAAGGCGGACGTCCGAATGGTGCCGCGATTTTCAGTTTCCACGATCTGCAAACGAACGCGTTGACATTTTTCCTGTCGCCCGAAGCGGGCACGATCGCAGGTTCCATCGGCGCCGTGCCTTGCAAGAAACCCACGCCATTGCCGAGATTCGCATTGAGCATCGGCGATGGCAAAAGCTGGGAAATTCATTTCCCGACCTTCGAGCGCACGCCGCCGCAGACCAGTTCGCATTCGACGCCGGCACCGAGTTCAGCCCGCCGCCGCTGATGACGATCTAGCGCGGCGATTTAGCGCGACGATGATCTCGCCGTAGATCATCGTTGCGTTGCTTCCTCATCGAACCGCTTCATGCGCGCCGCGGCACCACGTTTCCGAAACCGTGATCTCGTCATCCAACGCGACGAGATCGGCAACGAATCCCGGCTCGATGCGCCCGTGGGTTTTTTCCAAACCGAGAAATTCCGCCGGATATTGCGACGCCATGCGCAATGCTTCCGGCAAATCGACGCCCAGCATGCGCACGCTGTTACGCACTGCGCTGCATATATCGAGTGCCGAACCGGCGAGCGTGCCGGCGCTGTTCGTGCAGAGGCCATCGCGGCAGGTGATCGTCTCGCCGTTGAGCTGAAACGTCGGTTCCGACGATCCGACCGGCGGCATCGCGTCCGTCACGAGGAACAATTTTCCGCGCGGTTTTGCGTGTAGCGCAACACGCAACGTCGCCGGATGGACGTGATGACCGTCGACGATGATTCCGCACCAGCTGCGGCGATCTTCCAACGCCGCGCCGACGACACCGGGTTCCCGACTTTGCAGCGGCGACATCGCGTTGAACAAATGCGTGAATCCCTTCAGACCCGCCGCGAGCGACGCATGCACTTGTTCGTAGGTAGCCGCCGTGTGTCCGGCAACGACAATCACGCCGCGATCCGATAGTTTGCGGACGACATCGCCGGCTACTTCTTCCGGAGCGATCGTCAATATCACTTTCCCCGACTTGCCCGATGCGATGAGCGCCATGTCCGCCGCATCCGGCAATCGAAACTTAGCCGCGTCGTGAATTCCTTTTTTTTGCGTCGCGAGAAATGGGCCTTCGAGATGGATGCCGAGAACGCCTGCCACGCCCCGCTCCATCGCAGCGGTCACGGCGTTGACCGCGTCGCGCATGACTGCTGCATCATCGCTAATTAGCGTCGGCAGCAAGCCGGTCGTCCCAAATTTGCGATGGGCGCGTGCGATGCGATGAATCGTTTCTACCGTCGGCGCGTCGTTGAACAGCACGCCGCCGCCGCCGTTGACCTGGCAATCGATAAATCCCGGCACCAGCATCCGGCCGCGAAGATCATGCTCGTGTTTCGCATGCACGTCGCTGCGTGGAGCAACGTCAACGATGTCTCCGCCATCAATGACGACGACGAGATCGTCGGCGAAACCGTTCGCCGTCAGAACGCGTCCGTTGACGAGCGCCGTGCGCATCAAATCGTTTCCGTCACTTTGCGAAGATGTGGCGGCACATCGGGATTGAATCCACGCCGCAGCGACAACGCGTTCGCGGCGCGGTAGAAATTCTGGATCGTCAGCAACGGCGTGCACGCGGGATGCAACGACTCGGGAACCTGAAGTGGATCGGCATCGTGGCCGGGCGCCGCGACCCAAACGCGCGCGCCACGTTCGCGAAATTCCTTTGCGACGGCGAGCATTCCATCCCACGTATCGTCACGCTGTGCGAAAAACAAAACGGGAAAACCGCGCTCGACGATCGCCATCGGGCCATGCCGCACTTCCGCCGAACTGAACGCTTCCGCATGCAATCCACACGTTTCCTTGAATTTAAGCGCGGCTTCCAACGCGGCGCCGAAACCGAAGCCGCGTCCGATCACGAACATATTGCGCGCATCGATCAATCCATCGACCAGCGGCGACCAATCGAAATCCCACCCACGATGCAGTTCGTCGGGAACCGCGGACAGCGCATCGCGCAATGCGCGATCGTCACGCCAAGTTGCTGCAATGTGGAGAATGGCAGAAAGCGAACAAATATAACTTTTCGTGGCGGCGACGCTGATTTCCGGGCCGGCGCGCAGCGGAATCACATCGTGCGCCAGCTTGGCCAACGGCGAATCCTCGACATTGACCAGCGCGACGACATGCGCGCCGGCCTCTTTCGCCGACTGCGCGTGCTGCACCAGATCCGGACTTTTGCCGGATTGCGAAATGGCGATATAGAGCGCGCCATCGAGTTTCTGTTTCGCCGCGTACACCGAGATCACCGATGGCGATGCGGATGCCGTGAACAAGCCCACTTGCGTTTCGAATACATATTTCGCGAACGTCGCCGCGTGATCGGAACTGCCGCGCGCGCACGTGACGATGAATCGTGGTGGATGCTTGCGCAATCGCGTCGCCAGATCGCGCACGATGCCGTCGTTGGCCGTCAGCTGGCGCGCCACCGCCGCGCTCGCTTCGTGCGCCTCGCTGAACATATGCGTGTCGGTTGGATTGATCGATCCATGATTCATTTTTTTGTTTCCGCGTGGAGTTCGGCAACGAAATCGTAAGCGTCGCCGCGATAAAGTGACGAGGTGAATTCGACGATCCGGCCATCATCGAGAAATGCGCGGCGCTCGATTGCCAGCGCGGGACTTCCGACGTCAAGCCCGAGCAACTTCGCCTGGCTCGCATCCAGCGCCACGGCGCGCAGACGCTGCAACGCGCGCGTCGGTCGGCAATCCAATTTTTCCAATGCGTCGTACAGAGACAACGTGACGGATTTCGGATCGCTCAAAATCGATTGCGGCACCGCCGTGTTTTCCAGCGCCAACGGTTTGTCGCCCGCGAACCGCAAACGGCGCAACCGAATGACACGCGACCCCGGCGACAAATGCAGCGCAAGCGCCTCTTCGGGCGACACCTCGCCGCTGCTGCGTTCGAGAAATTGCACACGCGGTTTCAGGCCGCGGATGCGCAGATCGTCGGTGAATCCCGTCAATTTGGAAAACGATTTGACGATGCGATCGGCAACGAACGTGCCCGCGCCGTGGCGCTGCGTGAGCAGACCGTCATCGGCCAGGCCGGCAATGGCTTTACGAACCGTCACGCGCGATAGCGACAGCATCTCGGCCAGTTCGCGCTCGCTCGGTAGCGCCTGGCCTGGCGGAAGCTGGCCGTTTTCGATCATCCGCTGCAACGAATGCCGCACGCGCAGATAAGCCAGCGACCGCCCGCTCCGCTCGTGCCGGCTGACGCGGCGGTATTCCTTGACGATGTCACTGTACATGACGATAAAATACCAGTAAGATACCACTTATGCAAGTTACGCGATCAATTGACCTCGATAAGCCGTGCGTGGTGACTAACTGGTATTCACTTCGACGGAATTGGAGCAAAACGTGACTGGACAATCGCCACCCGTAGACGTATTCGATTTAGTGATTTTCGGCGGTACGGGCGACCTGGCATATCGCAAGCTCCTGCCAGCGCTGTATCAGCGCTTCGCCGATGGCCAGATCCAGACCGCCAGCCGCATCATCGGCACTGCTCGCGACAAACTCGACGACGCCGAATATCGCTCGCGCGTGGCCGCCGCACTCGACCGCGCCGGAGCCGGAAAAAATTCCCCCGAGTCGGTGAAAAAGTTTCTCGAGCTCGTCAGCTACCGCGCCACCGATGCGACCAACGATGTCGGCTGGGAAGACTTCGCAACCTATTTACTGTCCGGTGGAAAACGCGTGCGCGTTTTCTATCTTGCGACAAGCGCGTCGATTTATGTTCCGATCTGCAACCACCTGAAGAAGCTGGGGCTGACGCAAGGCGAAGTGCGCGTCGTCATCGAAAAACCCATCGGCAGCGATTCCACGACTGCTGCGGCGATCAACAACGCCGTCGGCCAATCGTTCGACGAACGCCAAACGTATCGCATCGATCACTACCTCGGCAAAGAGACGGTGCAGAACTTGCTCGCGCTGCGGTTCGGCAATGTGTTGTTCGAACCGTTGTGGCACGCCGATCACATCGATCACGTGCAGATCACCGTCGCGGAAACCGTCGGTGTCGAACAGCGCGCCGGGTATTACGCCAATGCCGGCGCGTTGCGCGACATGATTCAGAACCACATGCTGCAACTGCTGTGCATGGTCGCGATGGAGCCGCCCGCCTCGCTCGAGGCCGATGCGATTCGCGACGAAAAACTCAAAGTGCTGCGCTCGCTCGCGCCCATCGACACAAGCAATGCCGATCAACTAACCGTGCGCGGACAATATCGCGCCGGTGCCACGCCTGCTGGCCGCGTGCCCGGCTATCTCGAAGAATCCAAGCTCGGCGACAAAAACACCGATACGTTTGTCGCCCTGAAAGCCGAAATAAAAAACTGGCGTTGGGCGGGCGTGCCGTTTTATTTGCGCACGGGCAAGCGGCTGGCTGATCGCGTATCGGAGATCGTTATTTCGTTTCGCGCCATCCCGCATTCGATTTTCGATGCGTCCGCCGGGCCGATCACGCCGAACAAACTCGTGCTGCGCCTTCAGCCCGACGAAGGCGTGAAATTGTGGTTGATGATCAAATATCCCGGCCCCGGCGGATTGCGACTGCGCTGCGTCCCGCTCGACATGAGTTTTGCCGAAGCGTTCGGCGTGCGTTATCCGGATGCCTACGAACGTCTACTCATGGATGTCGTGCGCGGCAATCCGACGCTGTTCATGCGGCGCGACGAAGTCGAAGCCGCGTGGCGCTGGATCGATCCTATTCTCGCCGCATGGAAATCCGGCGACGGCGAACCGAAACCGTACACCGCCGGCAGTTGGGGGCCGAGCGCTGCCGTCGCGCTCATCGAACGCGATGGCCGCACATGGCACGAGGAATGATATGAAGGGCGCCACGATCGACCATACCTTTGGCGACGACGCGTCGTTGGCTGCAACGTTCGCGGAAGTCGTCGCTGCGAATTTGCGCGCCGGGATCGCCGCGCGCGGATCGGCGCTGATCGGGCTTTCCGGCGGCACGACGCCACGAAAATTCCTCTCCCTCTTGTCGGAACAAAAACTGGAGTGGAGCCGTGTGACCGTCACGCTCTGCGACGACCGCTGGGTACCGGCGAACAATGAGCGTTCCAACGAACACCTGTTGCGCGAAACCTTGTTGCGCAATGCGGCGGCAGCCGCGTCATTCGTTCCGTTGTATCTCGCTGCGGACGATCCGCAAACGGTTCTTCCGCACGTGGCCGCCACTGTCGGGAAATTGACCTTCCCGTTCGATGTGATCGTGCTCGGCATGGGTTCGGACGGCCATACCGCATCGTTGTTTCCCGGCGGCGATCACTTGAACGAGGCGTTGCGCGTGAATGGCGCCGCGCGTGTTCTTCCCATGCGCGCACCCGACGCACCCGAACCGCGCATCACGCTGACGCTGTCGGCGCTGACGTCGACGCGAGCCATGTATCTGCATATCGAAGGCGCCGACAAGAAAGCGGTGTTCGATGGTGCGATGTCGACGCGAGCCGGCGATCGCGCGCCAATTCGGGTCGTGCTCGAAGCATCGCCGGTGACGCCCGGTGTTTTTTGGTGCCCCTGACCCGGCATCAGGAGATTAATCTATGAAGTTGCACACCACGATCGCCGACGTCACGGATCGCATTGTCGAACGCAGCCGCGAATCGCGCGCGAACTATCTGGCGAAGATCAATGCCGCCCGCGGCGATGGGCCGCAGCGCAGCCGTTTGTCATGCGGCAATCTCGCGCACGGATTCGCGGCGTGCGGACCGGCAGACAAAGCGTCGCTACGCGGCGCCGTCAAACCGAACATCGCGATCGTCACGGCTTACAACGATATGCTGTCGGCACATCAACCTTATGAAGGTTATCCGGAACTCATCCGGCAAGCGGCTCGCACGATCGGCGCCACCGCGCAGGTGGCAGGCGGCGTGCCTGCGATGTGCGACGGCGTGACGCAAGGCCGTGCCGGCATGGAAATGTCGCTGTTCTCGCGCGATGTCATCGCGCTATCCACGGCGGTGGCGCTATCGCACGACATGTTCGACGCCGCGCTGTTCCTCGGCATCTGCGACAAGATCGTGCCGGGCATGTTGATCGGCGCATTGTCGTTCGGACACCTTCCCGCCATCTTCGTTCCCGGTGGCCCGATGCCGAGCGGCATCAGCAATGATGAAAAGTCTAAAATTAGACAATTATACACCGAGGGCAAAGTCGCCCGTTCCGAATTGCTCGACGCCGAAGCCAAGTCGTATCACTCGCCCGGCACCTGCACGTTTTTTGGGACAGCGAACTCAAACCAAATGCTCATGGAAATAATGGGCTTGCATCTGCCTGGCGCGAGTTTCGTCAATCCGAACACGCCCTTGCGCGATGCGTTGACTGTCGAGGCGGTGCATCGTGTCGTCGAACTGAGCGCGCTGGGGAAGAATTACCTTCCCATCGGTCGCGTGATCGACGAGCGCGCGATCGTGAATGGCGTCATCGGACTTCACGCGACGGGCGGATCGACCAATCATCTTCTGCATCTCGTCGCCATCGCGCGCGCGGCCGGCATCGATTTGCGTTGGGAAGATTTCGATGCGTTGTCCACTGTTATTCCGCTGCTCGCTCGTATCTATCCGAACGGCAGCGCGGATGTGAATCATTTTCACGCCGCAGGCGGCATGGGATTTTTGATTTCGGAACTGCTCGACGCGGGACTGTTACACGAGAACGTGAACACCATCGCAGGCGCTGGCTTGAATCATTATCGAGTCGAAGCGGTGCTGGACGACCACGGAAGCGTGAAACGCATTGCTTCGCCAAAAGAAAGCCGCAACAAGCCGGTGCTGCGACCGGCAAGCGAGCCTTTCCGCGCGGATGGCGGATTGCGCGTGCTCGAAGGCAATGTCGGTCGCGCGACGATGAAAATATCGGCGGTGCCCGAGGATCGTTTCGTCATCGAAGCGCCCGCCATCGTGTTCGATGAACAAGATGAAGTGCAAGCGGCGTTCGAGCGTGGGGAACTCGATCGCGATTTCGTCGCGGTCGTTCGATTCCAAGGTCCGCGCGCGAACGGAATGCCCGAGCTGCACAAACTCACGCCGGCACTTAGTGTTCTGCAGGCGCGCGGATTTCGTGTCGCGCTGGTGACCGATGGACGCATGTCCGGCGCGTCAGGGCGTGTACCAGCCGCCATCCATGTGACGCCCGAAGCGGCGGCCGGTGGAAATATTGGAAAAATCCACACTGGTGACATTGTGCGCGTCGACGCGGTTGCCGGAAAGCTGGATTTGAACGTCGACGCGGAGACGCTAAGCGCGCGATCGCACGCGACGGTCAACTTATGGAAGCATCACACCGGACTGGGCCGCGAATTATTCGCACAATTTCGCAGCGTCGTCAGTGCTGCCGATCAGGGCGCGAGCATCTTCGGAGGTTTGCAATGAACTCGACCGTCCAGCAACGCCAAGACAAGCTCGAAATGATGTTGCGACTCGCGCCGGTCATCGCGATTGTGACGATCGACGACATCAATCACGCCGTGCCGCTGGCGAAAAGTCTTATCGAGGGCGGCGTGCGTGGAATCGAGGTGACGCTGCGGACGCCCGCCGCGCTTGGATCGATTCAGGCAATCAGACAGAGCGTGCCCGACGCCTGCGTCGGCGCGGGAACGGTGCTCACGTCCGAGGATGTCAAAGCCTCGGAAAACGCCGGCGCGATGTTTTTCGTTTCACCCGGATCGTCACCCGCATTGATAGCGGCGATGGAAGCATCCGACGTACCGTGGCTACCCGGCGCTGCATCGGCGAGCGAGGCGATGGCGTTGTTCGAACGCGGTTATCGATTACAGAAATTTTTCCCAGCGGAACCCGCCGGCGGTGTGGATTTTTTGCGTTCGCTCGCAGCGCCGTTGCCGAAAATAAAATTCTGCCCCACGGGCGGAATCCGCGCGCAGACGATGGCGAATTATCTGGACCTACCGAACGTGATTTGCGTGGGCGGTTCTTGGTTGAGTCCTGTCAACGTGATGCGTGATAAGGATTGGAAGGCGATCACAGCGCTTGCGCGCGCGGCGACGGGATCGCGTCCTAAGCGTTCGATGCTCTGACACGCGCCGTCGAATCCCGAATCACGAGTTGCGGGCTGAATCCTTTGTTTTGCACGGACGGCGCCGAGTCCGCATTCGCCGCGTGTTCGATTTCGGCGAGCAGCAGCAAGGTCGCATGCCGCGCGATGTCTTCGGTGCCCTGCTTCGCCGTGGTCAACGCCGGCCAGGATTGTTTCGAGAACGGACTGTCTTCGAATCCGGCGATCGACAACTCATAAGGAACGTCGATGCCATTGGCTTTCGCCGCCGCGAGCACGCCCGCCGCTATTTCATCGTTGGACCCGAAAATCGCCGTCGGGCGATCCTTCAGCGAAAACAATCGCCGCGCGCCGCGGAAACCGTCGTCGAAAGAATAATCACCCGGGATGATGAGTTTCTTGTCGATGGGAATGCCGTAATCCTTGAGTGCGCTTTCGTAGCCCTTGAAGCGCTCTGGACTCGACCGGTGCGATTCGCCGCCCCATAAAAATCCGATGCGTTCGTGCCCGAGTTGAACCAGGTGCTCGGTAATGTCGTAGGCCGCATCGCGATCGTCGACGAAGACGCACGGCGCACCATCGCGCGGATCCTCCGCCGCAGAAATGATGCGCACGAAGCGGATATTGTTGGCCGAAAGATGCGCGATCAATTCCGGTCGTTCCGACATCGGCGGCGCGAGCACGAGGCCGGCAAGTCGCGCGTGCCGCACGAGATTGCATAACTCCTCGGCCAGATGCGGCGACGACGAATTGCATGGATGAATCTGCAATCCATAACCCGTCTCGCGACACACCGACAACACGCCGCTCTGCATGCTGATCACGTAATACGGATTCGGATTGTCGTAGACCAATCCCAGCGCGTACGACTTCGCACTGCGCAGGCTGCGCGCGGAAAGATCGGGCTGATAGTCCAGTTCCGCCACGGCGCGCAATACTTTCGCGCGCGTGCGCTCCTGCACGGACGGTTCGTTGTTGATGACGCGCGATACGGTTTTCAGCGAAACGCGCGAACGTTTCGCCACGTCTTTTATGGTGGGATTGCGCATTGCCGGCTCGCGGTGACTCGTAGATTCTCCGCGAGGATTCTGCGTTGAATCGCCGGCCGGCGCCAGCGCGGTGTTACGCGGTTTGCGCGGCGGCAAGCGATCGTGCCTTCAGTCCAGCCCTGCATCCGCTCACGGCGTAGTAAAGAATGTACAGATACGCCGGCACCATCAGTGCGCAGAACACGACCTGGAAATTGTAGTGATCTTTCAGATGCGCGAACAGTTGCGGAATGATCGCGCCGCCGGCGATGCCCATGATGAGAAATGCGGAGCCCAACTCGGTGAATCGACCAAGCCCGCGGATTGCCAGCGGAAATATCGCGGGCCACATCATTGCGTTGGCGAAGCCGAGCGCGGCAACGAATCCGACCGACACATACCCTTGCGTGACCAATGCGCCGAAGCTAAAAAGTATACCGAGCACGGCGGAAACCGCCAGATATCGTTCCTGGGAAATGAAACGCGGGATGGCGACGAGTCCGACGAGATAACCGATCAGCATCGCCGCTAAGGTGAACGCGGTGAAGAATTTAGTTTCGTCCAGCGGCAGGCCGAAACCTCGTCCGTATGTACCGATGGCGTCACCCGCCATCACTTCAACGCCGACGTATAAAAAGAGGCAAAGTACACCCAGCCATAAATGCGGAAAATTGAAAATGCTTTTGTCGTCGCGGGCTGACGAATCCTGTGCATTAACCTCGGACGCTTTGATTTCCGGCAAAGGCGAGCGCAACGCCCACAGTGCGAGCAGAGCCAGCGCCACGGCCATGATCGTGTAGGGAATGCGAATCTTGGCCGCGAATTGCGTCAGAAGGAGTTGCTTCGTTGCGTCGTCGGCAAGGGCTACTTGACCGGCAAAATCGCCGATGCCGTTTAGTACGAGCGCGCCCAACACGAGCGGCGCCACGATGCCAGCCGTTTTATTGCAGATACCCATCACGGCAATTCGCTGCGCCGCGCTTTCGATCGGGCCGAGAATGCTCACGTAGGGATTCGCGGCGGTTTGCAACAGTGACAAGCCGGCGCCGATCACGAACAATCCGATCAGCGCGCCGGGATAAATGCGCATCGTGGCGAATTGGCCGAACGCCAGCGCGCCGATCGCCATCACAAATAATCCGAGCGCCATGCCGCGCTTCATGCCGGTGGATTTGAGAATCCACGACGACGGCAGCGCGAGGAAGAAATACGACAGATAAAACGCCATCGGAACAAGAAACGCGTTGATGTCGTCCAAATCGAACGCGAGTTTCACGTACGTGATCAGCGGCCCATTCAGCCACGTGACGAAACCGAAGATAAAAAAGAGCGCGCCGACCACGATGATCGGCCCGGCGTTGCTGCGTGATGGATTGGCTTGCGCGATCATGACCGTCCCCGCGAAACTTTTTTTACACAAGTATATTTTTAGCGAAACGCCACATGACGCAATCGGCATGCAACGTTGTCATATCCTGCCTGCAATCGAGTCGTTTTGCACGCCGATTGCCATGCATATTTTCGGAAAACGTTTCCATAATGACCATGCTGCGACGCAGCACTGATTGACTCAAAAACGTTGTTTAACCTCATTTCCAGGTTCATATTTTGAGTACTGGAAATGACGCACTGCGAGATCATCACGTAGCCGGAAGGTATTTGTTGACAACGTTGTCATAGAAGTTACATATTCTGCGCACCGCAGCGAGGCTAGGGGCTTCGCGGCACGAAGTGGTGGGGAGTCGACAGCGTGGCCGAAGCCGCCCGTCAGGAAATTTTTGAAGCGTCCATCTCGAGCGATGCGCCCCTGCTCGCGGCCGATGTGGGCGGCACCTACGCGCGCATCGGCGTCGTACAGTTCGGCGGTCAAACGCCGCACGTGTCGCACTTCGAGAAATACCGCTGCGCGGATTATCCGAATCTGTCGGCTATCTTCGAGCGTTTTCTGTCCGACAGCCACGCGCGTGTTTCGAAGGGCGCCATCGCCATCGCCGGCTACGTGCTGGACGACAACGTCATCAATAACAACCTGCCGTGGTCGGTGTCGCTGACGCAAGTCCGTCGCGCGCTCGGCTTGAACGATCTGCAGGTGGTCAACGATTTCACCGCGGTCGCGCATGCGACGAATTACGTGACGGAGCGAGACGTCACACCCATCGCTGCAACGTCGGCGCCGTTGGAAGGTCCCGTCCTGGTTGTCGGACCGGGCACGGGCCTTGGTGCCGCCGTGCGAATCCCCACTGCGCGATCGACGGTGATTCTTTCAACCGAAGCGGGCCAGGCAGCGCTGACGGCAGCGACGGATCTCGAGATCGAGATTCTGAATTATTTTCTGCGCGACGGTTCGCATGTGCCGACAGAGCACGTGTTGTCGGGTCCGGGCCTCGCCAATTTATACGGTGCCGTTGCGGCGTTGCGCGGCGCGAAACCGAACGCGCTGACGCCGCGCGAGATCGCGGAAACCGGCGTGGACGGCAGCGATGCGATCGCGGCGGAAACGCTGCGCGTGTTCTGCGGGTGGCTGGGCAGCATCGTCGGCAATTTCGTTTTGTTGTACGGCGCGCAGGGTGGCGTGCATCTGGCCGGCGGGATCCTTCCGCAGATCAGCAAATTTTTGATCAACAGCGATTTCACGAAACGTTTTCACGACAAGGGCGCGATGCGCAAAGTTTTAGAACGCGTTCCCGTCTCGCTTATCGACCACGGCCAGCTTGGCGTGCTCGGTGCGGCGCGCTGGTACGCGGAGCAGCAGCAGAATCAGTGATCGATTGAAAAAAGCGGGCAAGAGAAAAGGCGAACCACGAGTGCGACGAAAGTTCGGCAGCCATCTGACAAACGATTCATTCGGCGGCCACAACACACATGAAAAAAACCGAGAGGAGAGCCATGAACTATCGTAAGAAAGTCCTGACCGCGAGCATCGCCGCCTGCCTGAGCATCAGTGCAGCCGCGCATGCGCAAGCGCTTTACCAACCGTCCGCGCCGGCCACGCCGGATGGCGCTGCGGGCACCGTCCCGCAGCCGCCGCTGCTCGCCGCGGCCGATCCGCAAGCCGCCGGCGGTGCGACGAGTTCGACCGACCAGGAATTGGGCACGGTCGAAGTCATCGGCATCCGCGAAAGCTTGAAGAAATCGCTCGACAAGAAACGTGACGCCGACGCGATCATCGAAGCGATCACGGCCGAAGACATCGGCAAGTTTCCGGCAACGAACGTAGCCGAAGCGCTCGCGCAAGTTCCGGGCGTGACGATTGATCGAGCGCTGGGCGCCACACAACGCGTGAGCATCGATGGTACCGACCCGAGCTTGAACTTGAGTTTCCTCGACGGCCATCCGGTCGCGCAGGCAATCTGGCAGTACGGCGATTCGCCGAACCGCGGATTCAACTTCTCGCTGCTGGCGCCGGAAGTGCTGGGTTCGCTGGAAATTTACAAGACGCCGGAAGCACGGTTGCCGGAAGGCAGTCTCGGCGGCACGATCCTGATGCATTCGATTCAGCCGCTGGACGTCGCCGCGAATGTGGTGAGTGGATCAATCGGCTACAACTACAACGACATGGTCGACAAGGGCAAACCCGACGCGTCGATCTTCTATAGCTGGAAAAACGACGACCATACGTTCGGCATCGACATCTCCGCGCAGCACTATGAGCAGGTGACCGATCGTCAGGGTCTGGAAATTTTCGGCTACAACCCGGTGTCGCAGTATGCGGCGGCCAATCCGGCCATTGCAGCGCAAGTCGCCGCCGGAACGTTGAAGCCGACGGATCTTGTACCGGACGAAGTCAACGCCGCGAATTTCCAGCAGAACGAAAAGCGCGACAGCTTCTTCAGCAACGTGCAATGGAAACCGACCGATCGGCTCGATGTCGATCTGAGCTTGATGTACATGCGTGACAACCTCGACAACTATAACCAGTCGATGTATCCGTTCTGGCATTGGACGAGCGGAACACAAGCCGGCGTGACCAGCTTCAATCCGGCGGTGAATGGTGTCGTCCAGGGCGGACATAGTTGTGATCCGCATGACGACCCGACGTGTCCCGGTCTCGGCGCGGTGATTTTCGACAACAACGCGCGCACGGCTGTCATCAAGACGCGCGGCGGCGACGTCACGGCGAAATACCGCGGCGACGGCTGGACCATCAGCGGCCAGACCGGCGTCAGCACATCGCACGACGATCTGACGCAGGCGTTCATCGAACCGGTGTATTTCGGCGGCTATTCATGGACGCTCAATCACGGCTTCAATTTCGACGATCCGTCACGCGCGACGAATCCGGCGAACTGGTCCGGCTATTACTTCAACGGCAACTACGCGAAGGAACCGTACGCGGCGAAGGACAATTTCTCGCAAGTCGACTTCACGTTGGACTTGAACAGCTTCTTCAACCAACTGCTGGTCGGCGCGCGTTTCGCCAAGCACAACGAAAGTCAGGAACTCGACGTGTGGACCGGCGATGTGCAAGGCGGCAGTCTTGCGGCCGTCGGTGCGGGTGGCCTTACGGATTTGTCGGGGCTGGACGCGTTGAACTTCGCGCCGGGTTCCGTTCATCACGTGCAGCCGGTCAACGGGGCGACCGTTATTCGCTGGGTGCTGGGAAGTCCGAATCTGATCAATCCGCAGGCTTTGTACGCTCCGTATTTGTACGAAGACACGTTCCAAGTGCAACAAAGCAGCGACGCCGGTTACGCGCAGATCGACTTCGGCAACGACGAATGGAAAGGCAACTTCGGCGTGCGTTATGTGCGTACCGATATCGATTCGACGGGCTTCATCATCGATAACGTCACCATCACCAACAGCCAGTTGGAAACGTTGTCGAGCTCGCACAACAATGTCCTGCCGTCGTTCAACATTTCCTACAACGTGGCGCCGGATGTCGTACTGCGCGGTGCCGCATCGGAAGTGATCGCATGGGCGCCGTACAACCAGGAAACGCCGTACGTCGTCACCAACGATTCGGTGCTGACCGGAGCCGGCGGCAATCCGAATCTGAGCCCTTACAAATCCGACAACTTCAACGTGTCGGCCGAATGGTACTTCGCGCCCGAATCCGTGTTTGCCGCGTCGGTGTTTTACAAAGACATCAAGAACTACATCGTGCAAGGCGTCGGCACGGAACGCCTGTACAACTCGCTCGTCGTACTCAACCCGACGATCTTTCAAGGCTTGACCGGTGGCAATTGCGATGCGCTGACTGGTTTTTGCGACTACAGCATCACGCGTCCGGAAAATGGCGGCAAAGCAAAGGCCAAAGGCACGACGTTGAACTATCAGCAACCGTTCTGGGATACCGGTTTCGGTATACGCGTGAACTACACGTATTCGGATGCATCGACGAAGAGTGGCGGCGATCTGCCGTATAACTCGCGCAACTCGTACAACATCACGCCGTATTACGAAAAAGGGGCGTGGACGGCTAGCCTTTCCTACGGCTATCGCAGCAGCTATCTCGCGGGCGGTTACGTAGCCGGCGCGCCATCGGAAATCATCGATGGGTACAAGGAACTCGACGGCAACGTCGCGTGGAAGTTCAACGATCATCTATCGGTGAGCCTCGACGGACTCAATCTTTTGGACTCGACGTACCTCGGCTATCTCGGAACGAAGGCCGAGCCGGTCGGCAAGTACAAGTTCGGCCGCGAATACATGGCGAGTCTGCACTTCAAGTTCTAAATCGTTTCACGGTTCTCCAACCGATTGGGCCGGTGTTGTACGCCGGCCCTTTTTTTTCCGCGGCTGGAATTAGAATGCATCAGAAGATTTTCACGGGCGACATTCTGTAAACGACGATGCGCACTTTTTTATACAACGTGTTCCGATTCGCGATTTTTTCGATGGGCTTCGTCGCGCTGACGTCTTGCCAATTCGCATCGACCTCTCCGGTCGAACGCGCCGTTCCCTCGCTGATTCCGTTGCCGGCGCACATCGATGCGACGCCCGGATTTTTCACGTTGCGCGAAGGCGCGGTAGTGAATGTGCGATCGACAAACGCCGAAGCCGTGGGCGTCGCTCGCTATTTTTCCGATTTGCTGGCGCGCACGACCCGACTACATCTCGACGTGCATCCGTTCGACAACCGCGATCACCGTGACGGTATTGTTTTCGTCATCGATCCGAATCTCCTCATTCGCGACGACAAAACGGATGAAGGCTACGAACTGATGGTTTCGTCCAATCGCATCGTCGTCGTCGCGCGAACGCCGCATGGGCTATTCAATGGAAGCGTGACGTTGTGGCAACTGATCACATCGGCGCAAACCGCGCAGGCACCGATATTGGTTCCATGCGTTTACGTCGAAGACTACCCGCGATTCGCGTGGCGCGGCCTGATGCTCGATTCGTCGCGGCATTTCCAGTCGCCGGAATTCGTCAAGAAATTCATCGACGCCATGGCGATGCACAAGCTAAACGTTTTCCATTGGCATCTCACCGACGATCAGGGCTGGCGTCTGGAGATAAAAAAATACCCGAAACTGACCGAGATCGGCGCGTGGCGAACGCCTGCGCACGTCGTCGGCTCGCCCGCGCCGTATGGCGGGTTTTATACGCAGGATCAAGTTCGCGACATCGTGCGCTACGCGGCGCAACGTTACATCACGATCGTTCCGGAAATCGAAATGCCCGGTCACGCGCAAGCGGCGATCGCCGCCTATCCGGCACTCGGCGTCACCGACCGCGCACCGCCGGTGTCGCCCGATTGGGGCGTGCATACGTATCTCTACAACCTCGACGAAAGCACGTTCGATTTTTTGCAGGACGTGCTTACCGAGGTGATGGATCTTTTTCCGGGACAATTCATTCACGTCGGTGGCGACGAAGCGGCGAAAGATCAGTGGCAAGCGTCCGCGCATATTCAACAGCGCATGCACGAACTCGGTGTCGCGGATGAGGCCGCGCTGCAAAGTTACTTCATCGCTCGCATCGAAAAATTCATCAGCGCGCACGGCCGCAAACTGATCGGTTGGGACGAAATCCTCGAAGGCGGACTCGCGCCGCGCGCGACGGTCATGTCTTGGCAAGGCACGAAAGGCGGCATCGACGCGGCGCGACAAGATCACGATGTCGTGATGGCGCCCTCGCCTGCGCTTTATCTCGATCACGTGCAGAGCACGCTGCACGACGAACCGCCGGGACGTCCGGACGTCATCTCTCTCGCCGACATTTATGCGTATGAACCGGTTCCGAGTGAACTGGACCCGTCGCAAGCGCGCCATATTCTCGGTGCACAAGCGAATTTGTGGACGGAATACATGGATTCGGACGCGCGCATCGAGCACGCCGCGTTTCCCCGCGTAGCCGCGCTCGCCGACGTGTTGTGGTCGCCGCGCGCGTCGCACGATTTCGGTAACTTCGTCGCGCGTTTGCCGGCGCAATTCACGCGCTACCGATTATTGAACGTGGCCTTCGCCGACAGCGCGTTCGCGCCGCAGATTGCGGTCACGCCGGACGCAAACGATTCGCATGCAAGCGTCGCCTTGTCGAATCAGCTCAAGGTCGGCGACATTCGCTATGCGCTCGATGCCGCGCCCGTGAATGAATCGTCGATGGTGTATCGATCGGACATATCTTTAGGCATTCCGAGCACGTTGAGCATCGGCGTATTCCATCGCGGCGTTGAAGTCGCCTCACGAAGTTCGGCGATCGATCGCTCATCGCTGCTCCGCAAAAATAGCGACGAATTGCAATCATGCACTCCGGGCGGCGGATTGCCGTTGCGGTTGCCAGGTCCATCGAGCGATGGAAAAGAGGTCGTTTATCGCGTCGATATCTTCGATCCGTGCTGGATTTATCCACACGTCGATCTCGACGCCAACCATCACATAGAAATCGCAGCGGCAGAGCGGCCGTACAATTTCCAATTGTGGAAAGATATCGACAAGGTAGTGACGCGCGCGCCTGTTCGCGGCGGTGAGCTGCAAATCCATCTCGACACGTGTTCCGGCACATCGGTCGCCGAGGTTTCGCTCGCCGATGCCGTTGATTCGCGAGGTGTTGCTCGATTGAGCGCCGTTCTGAATGCCGCGCATGGTGTTCACGACGTGTGTCTCACGTTCACCCGCGCGGCGCCCAGCCCGCTATGGATGATCGACACGATCCAATGGCGACCTTGATTTACATTTTCTAGCGCGATCGACGAATGGATTTATTGCCGCGTTAGGTGTAGAT
The DNA here is from genome assembly GCA_964657965.1 of uncultured Rudaea sp. Lineage (GTDB taxonomy): Bacteria > Pseudomonadota > Gammaproteobacteria > Xanthomonadales > Rhodanobacteraceae > Rudaea. The sequence continues at coordinate 21,021 of CAZZWP010000047.1, forward strand.
AGGAATCGAGTTCTGGGAGATTCACTTATGAAACGCTGGCTCTGTCTTCTCGCGTTTTGCTTTTTCGTTCCCGTCGTCGCCGAAGCCGCCGACGCGTTCGTGACGGCGAATTTGAACCTTCGTGCCGGTCCGAATCCTTCGTATCCACGCATCACGACGCTGCCGAGCGGCAGCAGCGTGTCCGTTCAAGGTTGCTTAAACGGCTATGCGTGGTGCGATGTGATC